>JANPCI010000134.1:0-2517 GCA_031430875.1 Actinomycetes bacterium
GGGGCGGTCTGCGTCGCCGGGATCCTGCGCGAGCGGATGCTGTTCAACATGAGCGAAGAGGAGTTCGACGACGTCGTTCGCGTGCACCTCAAGGGCACGTTCACGGTCTACCGGGCTGCAGCCGCGGTGATGCGCAAGCAGGAGGGTGGGGGGTCGCTCATCGGGTTCACGTCAGGCGTCTGGGCGCTCGGCTCCGTGGCACAGGCCAACTACGCGGCTGCCAAGGGTGGCATCGTCTCGCTCACCTACTCGGCCGCCGTCGGGCTCGAGCGCTATGGGGTACGAGCCAACGTCATCGCTCCGGTGGCACGCACGCGCATGAGCGCCAATGTGCCGATGACGCTCGCCGAGAACGGCGACCCCGAGGACGTGGCTCCGATGGCCGTCTACCTCTTGAGCGACCGGTCACGGCACATCACGGGCCAGGTCTATTCGGTGGTCGGCAACAAGATCGCAGTGTGGAGCCAGCCGAAGGAAGTCCGTGCGATGTACAACGACGACCGTTGGACACCCGAGCTGATCGACGAGCGGCTGATGGCCACGGTGAAGTACGAACACCTGCCGTTCCTCGACATGGTCGCCGAGATGAAGCGCGCGGCCGACGCCAAGCAGACACCCAACGCATGATCGGGCCCCTCGCCGGGCTGACAGACGAGCAGTTCCGAACCGCCGCCCGCGAGTGGTTGGCCGATCATGTGGTCGGAGCGTTCGCCGAGTTCCACGGGCGCGGTGGCCCTGGCGACGAGGACATCGGCTTCGAGACGCGGGTGCAGTGGGAACAGGTGCTCGGCGACGCCGGCTGGATCGGGCTGGGCTGGCCGCACGAGCACGGCGGGCAGGGCGCGACGATCGAGCAGCAGGTCATCTGGGCCGAGGAGTACACACGGTCCGAAGCGCCCGCACGCGTGAACCACATGGGCGAGAACCTGCTCGCGCCGACGCTCATCGCATACGGCACCGCTGCACAGCGCGAACGGTTCCTGCCCGCGATTCGCAACGGCACGGAACGCTGGTGTCAGGGCTACAGCGAGCCGAATGCCGGCAGCGACCTCGCCAACGTGCAGACCAGGGCCGGCGTCGTCGGCGACGAGTGGGTCCTCGACGGGCAGAAGGTGTGGACATCGCTCGCCCACGTGAGCCACTGGTGTTTCGTGCTTGCCCGCAGCGAGGTCGGCTCGCAGCGCCACGCCGGCCTCACGTTCCTGCTCGTTCCGATGGACCAGCCCGGCATCGAGACGCGGCCGATCGTGCAGCTGACCGGCGGCGGCGAGTTCAACGAGATGTTCTTCACCGACGCCCGCACCGGCCGCGACATGGTGGTGGGTGAACCCGGCGACGGATGGCGCGTGGCCATGGGGCTGCTGGGTTTCGAACGCGGCATCTCGACGCTCGCCCAGCAGATCGGGTTCGAGCGCGAACTGCTCCACGCCATCGAACTTGCCCGAGTGCACGGCCGCCTGAGCGATGGCGTGATCCGACAACGGCTGATGGCCGCGCACACCGGGCTGGCGCTCATGCGCTGGAACGCGGTGCGGTCGATGAGTTCAGGTGTGCCCGGCCCCGAAGCGAGCATCTCCAAGCTCTTCTGGAGCACATGGCACCGCGAGCTCGGCAACCTGATGATCGATCTCCTCGGCGCCGACGGACTGGTCGGCGACGCCCGACACGGCGAACTGACGCTCGAGCAGAAGCTGTTCCTGTTCACCCGTTCCGACACGATCTACGGCGGCTCCAACGAGATCCAACGTAACGTGCTCGGCGAGCGTGTGCTCGGACTGCCGCGCTGAACCCGACTCGCACTGAACCCGACTCCTGCTCACCCGACTCCTGCTCACCCGACTCCTGTTCACGAGGTACCCCATGAACTCACCCGCCCCGACCCCACCGGAGGGCCACGGCCTGCTCGCAGGCAAAGGTGTCCTCGTCACGGCTGCGGCAGGGAGCGGAATCGGCTCGGCGACGGCCCGCCGCTGCCTCGAGGAAGGCGCCCGCGTGGTGATCGCCGACAAGCACGAGCGTCGCCTCGCCGAAACCGCCGAGCAGCTCGGTGTGCAGGCGTTCACGTGTGACGTCACCGACGAGGCCAGCGTGCAGGCGATGATCTCCGGCGCGGCGGACGCGCTCGGTGGCATCGACGTGGTGGTCAACAATGCGGGGCTGGGGGGAACGGCCGAGGTCCACGAGATGACCGACGAGCAGTGGTCGGTGGTGCTCGATGTCACGCTCACCGGCACGTTCCGAGTGACTCGTGCCGCGCTCAACCACATGTACTCGCGGGCAACCGGCGTGATCGTCAACAACGCCTCGGTGCTCGGGTGGCGAGCGCAGGCAGGCCAAGCGCACTATGCCGCGGCCAAGGCCGGCGTGATGGCCCTCACACGTTGCTCCGCCATCGAAGCCGCGCCACGCGGCGTGCGCATCAACGCCGTTGCCCCGAGCCTGGCAATGCACGCCAACCTGGCCAAGGTCACCTCCGACGAGCTGCTCGCCGAGCTGACAAGAGGCGAGGCGTTCGGC
>JANPCI010000135.1:0-11113 GCA_031430875.1 Actinomycetes bacterium
GGGGCAGTTCGGGCCGAGCAGACGGGTGTTCGGGAAGTCGCGCACGAGCGTGTAGTAGACCTTCGCCTCGTCCTGGGCCGGAATGCCCTCGGTGATGCACACGACGAACGCGATCCCCGCTTCCGCAGCTTCGAGGATGGCGGCTGACGCAGCCTTCGGCGGCACGGCGATGAACGACGCCGTTGCACCGGTAGCGGCGACGGCTTCGGCCACCGTGTTGAACACCGGAATTCCCTCGACGTCGGTGCCGCCCTTTCCGGGAGTCACACCGCCCACAATCTTGGTGCCGTACGCCTTGTTGCGCAGGCCGTGGTACTTGCCCTGTCCGCCCGTGAGGCCCTGGACGATGACCTTGGTGTTTTCGTCTACGAAGATAGCCATGATATATGCGCGCTTTCTACTTGTTCGCCAGTGCGACAGCAGCGCGAGCTGCCTCGAGCATTGTGGGCTTGGACATGAGTTTGTCTTCCGGGATACCTGCTGCGGCAAGGATGGCTCGGCCCTCCTCGGCGTTCGTCCCGTCGAGACGGATGACGATCGGCGCGTTCAGCGATACACGTCCCATGGCTTCGACGATGCCCTTGGCAACCTCTTCGCCGCGAGTGATCCCGCCGAAGATGTTGATCAGAATCGACTGGACCTTGTCGTCGGAGTTGATGACCTCGAGCGCTCCGGCCATCACGTCGGCGTTCGCGCCGCCCCCGATGTCGAGGAAGTTCGCGGCCGAGCCGCCGACCTGGTTGACGACGTCGAGCGTCGACATGGCGAGGCCGGCGCCGTTGGCGATGATGCCGACGGTGCCGTCGAGGCCGATGTACTGCAGGCCCTTCTCGGCGGCCATCTTCTCGCGGTCGTCCATCTCGGTGAGGCCGCGGAACGCGTCCCACTCGGGGTGACGGAACTCGGCGTTCTCGTCGAGCGTGACCTTCGCGTCGAGGGCGTGTACTTCTCCCGTCGGCTTGAGGATCAGCGGGTTGATCTCGGCGAGGTCGCAGTCGCCCTCGGTGAAGCAGCGGTAGAGCTTGACGAGAATGTCGGCGGCACCGTCGAGTGCGCGCTCGGGCAGCTTCGCGTCGACACAGGCCTGACGAGCAGTCGCCAGATCGATGCCGTCGACGGGGTCGATGTGCAGCTTGACGATTGCGTCGGGGTTGCTCTCGGCGACCGCTTCGATCTCGACGCCGCCCTCGGCCGAGAGCATCAACAGGTGCTTCTTGGCGGCACGGTCGAGCGTGTAGCTGGCGTAGTACTCCTCGTCGATGTCCGACGCCTGTTCGATCCAGACGCGCTTGACGATGTGGCCCTTGATGTCCATCCCGAGGATGTTGCCGGCGTGCTCGCGCACCTCGGCCTCGTTGTCGGCGAGCTTGATGCCGCCGGCCTTGCCGCGGCCGCCGACCTGCACCTGGGCCTTGACGACCACTGGGTAGCCGGCCTGGTTGGCCTCCTTGACCGCCTCGTCGACGGTGTCGGCCGGACCGCCGCGGCTGACCGGGATGTCGTAACGGGCGAAGTACTGCTTGCCCTGGTACTCGAAGAGATCCACGTGGGGTGCTCGCTTTCCTGGTGATTCGATCGGGGGTGTTCAGTCAGTTTCGCGTTCGTCGAGCGCCTGCTCGAGCCAGAGACCGATGGCCTTGAGCGACGATCCGGGCCCGAAGATCTCGGCCACACCCTGCTCACGCAGTGCACGCGCATCGGCGTCGGGGATGACCCCACCACCGAACACGAGCACATCTGCGAGGTCGCGGGTTCGTAGTTCCTCCATCACGCGCGGGAAGAGGGTGAGGTGCGCTCCGGACAGCAGGGAGAGACCGACGCCATCGGCGTCCTCCTGGAGCACGGTCTCCGCGATCTGCTCGGGCGTCTGGTGCAGACCCGTGTAGATGACCTCGAAACCGTGGTCGCGCAGGGCCCTGGTGATGGTCTTCGCCCCACGGTCGTGGCCATCGAGACCGGGCTTCGCAACGACGATGCGATACGTGCGCTTCACGAAGAAGAAACCATAGGTGACGACAGCTCGCCAGGCCGAAACGGCCAGTGCTGCATCCGGGGTCTGTTACGTCGGGGGTCAGACCCCAGATGTAACACGCCGCGGCACGGCAGACTGTGGGGGTGACGAACAGCGCCGCTCAGCGGCCGGTCAAGTTGAAGTCAACATGGTCGCGTGCGCTGGTGCCCGTGCTGGGCGGGTTGGCGTTCCTGGTGTTCATCGGGTTGGTCACGTGGGGCGTCGCCGCATGGATCTCGCAAGGAGGTGCCAGTGTCACCGAGACGCTCACCCCGACGCGGTTCACCGTCGGCTCGGTCGAGTCGTCCGCCCGCATCGTCGAAGAGGAGGGCCCGATCCTGTTCCCCGGACTCAACACAACCACCGGTGAACGGACACTCGTGCTCGACCACGAAGGCGACGACCCAACGCGCGGGTGGACGATCTACTACGCGTACCCCGCAGGACGCGACGCCGATTGCGCGGTCGAACAGATCGTCGGCACCCGCGACTTCATCGACTGCGACGGCAACACCATCAATGTCACGGAACTCTCTCCGCCCGCGTCTGGCGTGAATCCGGTAGTCGAGAACCAACGCGTGTTGATCATCAACCTCAGCGGCGTCACCACCGGTTGACGCTTCCCTCACCGGGCGAGCAGCGCCTCACAGCGGCGGCGCATGTAGGCGAGGCCGAGCCGCTCCGACGTTTCGAGCGAACGGGTTGCCAAGTCCCGCGCCCGGTCGGCATCGCCTCGTACTTCGCGCTGCACGAGCATCTCGGCCTCGTGGACGTCGGTCGCGACGAGGTAGGTGGCGGCGCCTGCCCGCTCGCAGAGTGCACGGGAATTCGCGAAGTGCCCTTCGGCCAGGTCGTACCGACCGAGTGCTGCCGCAGCCGCACCGACACCGACGCCGATCGGGTACTCCCAGAGCGTGCCGGCGAACGGGAACAGGTCGTCGAAGGGGGCGGCATGACTGTATGCCGCTTCGGCCGCAGCGAGAGCTCCGACCTGGGAGGCGATCCGCGCGGTGCTCGAACAAGTCAAGAGGAAAACCGCGTTGCGCTGCACCATCGCGAAGTCGTCGGCGGCGACGGCCTCGACATGGGAGACGCAGAGCTCGGGCCGGTCGGTCTGCAGGTAGACCCCGCACAACGCCATCCGCCACACCGGAACGGCCGGCTGAGCATCGATAATCATCTCGAGGAGCGGTTCGAGGTCGGCGAGATCCCCGCGTTCGTACTGCAGCCGGTAACGAAGCGTTGCCGCCGCCGTCGGGCCGTTCGCCAGGCCTTCTCGAACGCAGTACGCCTCGTACTCGGAGGTCAGCGCATCGCAGAGATCGAGGTCGCCTGCGAGGAGCACCCGCGCGGCACGCAGGTTCATGCCACGGGCGATCGCCGGCGGAATCCGGAGCCGGTCGGCGAGCCGCTCACCTTCGTCGAGGTCGAGGTCCCCGCTGGCGACGTCGCCGCGTGTGATGTGGTTGACGCATCGGTCGAGGTGGGTGACGCAGAGGAGCCGATCATCCACCCCGGCTGCGACGTCGATCGTCTCGGTCATCTCGTCGAGCGCCCGGTCGAGCGATGTCGGATCCGTCGAATCGTGGACGTAGCTTCGGTTCTTCAGCACGTCGGCGAGTACGTGGACATCACCGAGGTTGCGTGCGATGTCGAGGGCTCGGTCGGAGAGCTGCCGCATCCGTTCGGACTCGTCGGTCCAGAACAGCTCGACGGACAACGCCGACAGGGCCGAGGCGAGGGTCGCCGGATCCAATCGATCCTCGCGAGCCAGCACGTACTCGCCGAGTTCGATGTTGTGCCAATCGATCGCGATGCCACCGCGAAAGAACATGTTGCTGCTCAGCGAGATCAGCACCTCGGCGAGCAGGGGCACGTCGTCGGTCGAGCGACCGAGCGCCTCCGCCGCGAGCAGGAGCTCGCGCCCGCGCGGGTCGTTGATCGCGTGGAGCGCGTCGCCCGCAGCGAGGAGCAGCTCGGCCCGCTGGCCTGGGGCGGCGGCATCGTCGAGCGCCAGAGCGTCGATCGCGCGCTCGTACAGCCCGGCGGCCTCCTCGAATGCGAGGTTGGCTTTCGCCCGGTCGCCGGCACGGCGGCCGAAGTCGACGGCCTTGCCGATCTCGCCGAGTGCTGCGGCCTCCGTGAAGTGCCACGCCAGTTCCGTCAGCCGAGATTCGATGTCGCCGGTTGCCTCGAGGGCGATTCCGACGGCGCGGTGCAGTCGGAGGCGCCGGCTGGTCGGCAACTCGTCGTAGAGCGTCGACCGGACGAGGGCATGCGCGAAACGATAGGTGCCCGGTCGACCGGCGACCGCCTCGACCAGACCACCGGTCTCCGCCGCGCCGATCGCGTCGAGGGCAGTCTCGACACCACCATCGACGATTCCCCCGAGCAGACGAAGGTCGAACTCACGACCGATCACCGCCGCAGCGGCCAATACCTCGTTGGCTGACTGATCGAGATGCGAGAGCCGTCGGCCGATGACCTCGCGAACGCCCTCGGGGATCCCGAAGTCACTCAGCTCGAGGTCGGTGGTCCAGCGGCCTTCCCTGAACACGAGTGCGCCCGATTCGCTCAGATGACGGAGGACCTCGCCGATGAAGAACGGATTGCCCTCGGTCTCGCGGGCGACCGCAGCGGCGAGGGCAAGCCCGGGCGCGTCGAGGTCGTGTCCGGCCGTGCGCTCGAGGAAGGCGATGACCCCGCGCTCGTCGAGGCCGTGCAGCATGAGCCGCTCGACGCCAGCCTGGCGGCGCATGTCGGCGAGCATCTCCGAGAGCGGATGTGTGCGGTCGAGATCGGTGTCGCGATAGGTGGCAACGATCAACAGCTGGAGGTGGGCGGTCGTCTTGAGGAGATGTCGGAGGAGCAGCAGGGTCGGCTTGCGGGCCCAGTGGACGTCATCGAGCACGATCACGACGGGTTCACGTGCCGACAGGCGGGTCAGCAACCCGGTCGTGGCCTCGAACAGCCGGTTCCGTTCGGTGTCGGGATCGTCGGACAGCCGCGGCCCGATGCCCGGCAGCAACCGCTCCAACTCGGGAATGAGCGGAGCGAGTTCGCTGCCCGATGGGCCGACCAGGTCGGCCAACTGGTCCTGTGGAAGCACACCGGCGAGCCAACGGAACGCCTCGACGAACGGCTGGTAGGGAGCGCCGAGCTCCTCGTCGCACGACCCCCACAGGACCACACCCTGATCGAAGTGCGCCGTGCGGCAGAGCTCCTTGACCAGTCGTGTCTTGCCGATTCCGGGTTCGCCACCGACGAAGACGGCGAGTCGACCGTCGGCGAGCACGGTCTTCCAGGCGCCGAGCAGGGCCTGATGCTGGTCGTCGCGGCCGACGAAGCCGAACGTGTCGATCTGTTCGACCTGCGGGGGCAGGGGCAGCTCGAGCCGGCCGACTCTCGCCGCCGCGAGCGGCGCCCAGCGAACCTCGCATGCGGCGATCGGCGCCGGAAGACCCTTTCCCTCGATCGGTCCGACCGGAACGACATCGTGCGCGGAACGGGTTCCTGCGAGCACCCTCACGATGTCGCTGATGAGGATCTGCCCGCCCGCTGCCGCCGAGCAGAGGCGGGCAGCCTCGACGACCGGGGTGCCGAACCAGTCGCCGTCCTCGTACGAGGCATCGCCGGCGCTGACACCGACGCGCATCTCGATGCGGGCGCCGTCGTTCGAGGTGTTGTGTGCATCGACCAGCTGCTGCATCGCCACCGCCCCGGCGATCGCATCGGCGGCCGAGGTGTACGAGACCATCATCGCGTCGCCGATCGTCTTGACCTCGGTGCCATCGGTCGTCGCGACGGCTCGTCGGAGTTGCTCGAAATGGGTCCGGCGAAGGTCGTCGGCGGCGTTGTCACCCAGTTCCTGCGCCATCGCGGTCGAGCCCACGAGATCCGTGAACAAGATCGTAATCAAGCCCGAACCGGCCATCGTTCGCCCCATCTCCCGGATGGCCCCGAATCGGGCACCCCGTCCGACAGGAGATTACACCGCCTGTCAGCTGTCAGCTGACGGCGACGGCGTCGAGCAGGCGTTCGGCGAAGACCTCGCTGTGCTGGTCGAGCTTGCTGCGACTGAGCGCCATGCCGCCGATCACGTAGGCGCCGGTGTCGCCGAGCGCACGGTCGAGCTTGTCGAGCGCCTTGCCCGGATCGAGCGCGAACGTGCAGAACCCGACGGCGCGCTTACCACGCATCGCGGGGAGGTTGGAGATGTTCGACATCGCCCACGGCGCCTGGCCGAACACGAACGCCCCGTGCACCCACGTACCCACGAGGATGAGGTCGGCCTCCTGGATCGAGCCGTAGTCGGGCTGCTTCACCTTCGAGAGGCCGGTGATACTCCAACGCTCTTGCGCGAGGAGGTCGGCGACCTTCTCGGCCGCGTGCCACGTGTTGCCCGTCAGACTCTCCACCAAGATCGCTGCCTTCACGGTGTCGATTCTTGCAGGTCGTGGGCTGTGGGTCACACCTTCGCAACCCCGTCACCGTCGCGGCGGCGATCACCAGGTGATCTGATCGCAACCCTCGTGGTTGTCAGGCTCGATCTGGAACGTCCCGTGGGTGACCCCGTACGTCTCGGCGAGGCAGTGCCGCGCGCTGTCGAGCACCGCGTGGGAATCGGCACCCACACTCGTGACGAGATGTGCCGACGCTGCATCCATCTCGGACGTGAGCGTCCAGACGTGGAGGTCATGAACATCCACCACACCGTCGATCGCGCTCAGATCGATGACAAGCTGGTCGAGATCGAACCCGTAAGGCGCCGCCTGCAGCAGGATGCGCACCGCCCGCCGCCCGAGCCGCCAGGTACGCGGCAGGATCCAGAGGCCGATCGCCGCACCGACGACCGAGTCGATCCAGGCCCACCCGAACACCTGGAGGAGGATCGCCGCGGCGATGACACCAACCGACCCGACGGTGTCGGCAAGCACCTCGAGGTAGGCGCCCTCGACGTTCACCGACTCCTTCGCGCCCTCACGCAGCAGCATGAATGCGATGAGGTTGGCGATCAGGCCGAGCACGGCGACCACGAGCATCGGCACGCCCAGCACCTCGGGCTCGTCGCCCAAGCGCCGAATCGCCTCGATGACCACCCAGATCGCCACACCGAACAGCAGCAGCGAGTTCACGAACGCGGCGAGGATCTCGAGCCGGTACAGGCCGAAGGTGTGCGTCGAGCGGGTGGTCTGAGGTCGCTCGGCGAATCGGGTCGCGAGTTGGATGGCGGCCAGGGCCATCCCGAGACCGATCACGTCGGTCAACATGTGTCCGGCATCGGACAGCAACGCCAGTGAGTTGGTCCAGAACGCCGCCACCACCTGAACCACGAAGAACGCCAGGATCACTGCGAACGCCATGGTCAGGCGACCCCGGTGACGCTCCCCCGCACGCGCCAGCGACGGCCCGTGGGAGTGGTCGTGACTCGATGCCATGTATCTATTCTCACAGACTGAGAATCAAACAGCAACATCGCCGGGTCGCAGATCCTTTTTCCGGTTTGTGTTGCAGTTTTGTTGGCCCGTCCCAACCAAACTGCAACGCAAACAGGTGTTTTGCGGCTGGAGGGGCGGCGGGCGTCAGTCGGAGACGGGGATCTGGACGGTGAAGACGACCTGATCGAACTCGCCGAATCGAGCGGTGACGTCGAACGTCCACAGACCGGCGACGGGCAGGTTCATGTCGGTGGCGATCACGTGATTCGGGCCGGCCGGGACCGTCTCGATGTCGAGCGGGCCGAGGTTGGCTGACGGGAGACTCGCCGTCACCGTGATCTCATCGGGACGGTCGAGCCCCCCACTCGGCGAGCTGAGGTAGACGTGCATTTCCGTGCCGCCGGTGATGGCGGGTTCGAGTTCGACCTGCACGATGCGGTCGTCGACGACTGCCGATGCCGACTCGGTCGCGGCCTCCGACGGCGGGGGCGGCGAGTTCACGAGGCCCGCGGTGGCCATCAAGATGAGTGCGATGCCGGCGATCTCGAACAGGACGGTGCGGCGAAGCGCAACTGGGGCCTCTTGCGGCGGGCGACTCACCGTTGCCGCGAGATCATCAACGGGTTCATCGACCTCCGAGTCGTCCGCCGATGACTCGCCCAACTGCGGTGCGTCTTCGTCGTCGGAATGAGCCATCCGGCGACTGAAGAACGCGACGGCGACCACGAGCACGACAAGCATCAGCTTGACGATGAGCCAGCGGCCGTAGGACGAATCGGCGATCTCGGAGATCGAACCGAGTTGACGCCACGCATTGACGCTGCCGGTCAACGCCAACACCACCACCGCACCGAGCGCCCACGGTGAAAACTGTGATGCCGTCCACCAGAACCAGCTCCGTGGCACGCCGAGGGTCAGGAGGGCGAGACCGCCGAGCCAGATCGACATCGCCGCAACGTGGAACACCGTCGCGACGAACCCGGCCACCACGATGTCGCCCGCGACGGCATGTCCGCCGGCGGCAACGACGCCACACACGATGAGCGACGCGAGTGCAACCTCGACACGTCCGGGCGTCGATGCGAGGAACGACCGCGCCGGGATGAACAGCGCGAACAGCCCGATCGCTGCGAGCCGCGCGAGCCACCACCGGCCCGACTGAATCTGCACGACCTCGCCCCACGTGAAGTACGACCCACTGATCAGGTGCGCCTGCGCGACGAACATCACCGCGGTGCCGACGGCGGCCGTCAACGCTGCGGCCACGAGCAGCATTCCGATCCGGCGTTCGCCGATCAGTTCGGGAACGAGCATCGCCGCGAGAAACAACGCCCCGAGCAGTACACCGATGCCGGCGTAGCTCAAGAACCGCCCGACGCCGAGCAGCAACGAATCGGACTGGGCGGTGTCGCCGGCATCGAAGATCTCGTCGATCACGCCAGGCGACGTCGGTGTTGCGGCGCCGACGGTGAACGTGAAGGCACCGCGGATCTTGTGCGAGTCGGCCGAGATTGCCTGCCAGCCGACGATGTAGGTGCCGTCGGGGATGAGCGCCACCGGAGCACGAAGCGTGTTCTCGCCCAGCGATTGGTCGATCGGGCCGAGCGGTGCCGGGTTGCCGTCGGCATCGACGAGACGAATCGAGTCGTCGACGGTGTTGACGTCCTCGGAGAAGGTCAACAGGATCTCGGAAGGCTGCGTTGCCAGGATCGCCTGATTCGCAGGGTTCGACGACGTCAATTCAGCGTGAGCGAACGCTGTACCCGATGCCACTCCGAGCGTCCCGATGACGCCGATTACTGCGGCGAGAGCGACGAGCCAGCGCCGGATGGCCAGCTGCGCAACGATCACGATTCAGCCGGCTTCGTTGGACTTGCGGGCGCTACGAGCTCGGAAGGCGACGAACACACCGAGGCCGAGTACGGCAGCCACCGACGCGATGAAGAACCAGGTACCGGTGTCTTGCGAGCCGTTCTTGTCGATGCCGGCGACTGCAAGTTCGGTCGAGGTCGGAGCGTCGGTCGACGCCGCGGCGCCGGCGACGGTCGTCGGCTCATCCACCGCCGTCGTGGCGGGCGCCGCGGTCGATGCGGTGGCGGCCGACGTCGGCGGCGTGGTTGTCGCTGCCGGCGCGGTCGGCGCGGCGACGGGTCCGGTCAACCGCATGGCCGGTGCCGGCTCCTCGGGTTCGGCGCCGGAATCGTCGGTTGGAATGGCGATCCAACGGATCTCACCGACTTCGCACCGCTGCACGAACGGGAAGTAGATGGTGGTGTCGGGCGTCGGCGGCAACGTCATCGTCACCGAGAACGTGCCCTCCTCGTCGTCGGCGAGCGGGCCACCCACGAAGGTGACCACGTCGGCGTCGATCGAGCCCTCCCATCCGGCGATCGGATCGGGACTCGCGCCGGTGACACCTTCGGGCAACCGCATGTCGAGCTGGATCGTGGGAGAACCGTCGCAGCCGTGCTCGACCGTGAACGCCACCGACAGTGTCGAGCCCGCCTGGGCTTCGGTCGGATCGGGGTCGATGTGGGCCAGCGCAGCCGACGAGAAGGCGACTGCGGCGAGAGCCGACACGCTGGAGAGCAGGAGGGCGCGACGAATCATCCGGTGCAATCGTACGGCACACCCTGCGGCGATCACTGCCGGCACGGCCCATAGAATCGGGGGATGCGTTCGCCAACCGGACTCGACGACCCGGCCTCGGCCTCGCCTTCACAGCCGCCGTCGGACGGCCCTGTCGACCAGACCATCTCCGACGAGACGACGCAGAAGCTCTTGAAGGGCGTCATCATCGTGATGGCGGCAATCGTCGTGATCGGGCTCTTCGCCGGCGCTGCGATCTGGGCGCTCGATGGCGACAACGAACCCGCGGCCCCGATGAACACCGTCGACGTCGGATTCCTGCAGGACATGCTCGACCACCACGAGCAGGCGCTGGTGATCTCCAACATCTACATCGACAACAATCCCGATGGCGACGCCGTGCCGTATGCCGAAGAGGTCATCATGTTCCAGACCCGCGACATGGGCTGGATGAACGACTGGCTGGCCGAGGAGGGATATGCCCCTGGCGAGCCCGACCGAATGGCCATGCAGTGGATGAACGAACCCGTTCCGGTTGCCGAGATGCCCGGCATGGCGACGCCCAAGCGGCTGGCGGAACTCGCCGATGCGAGTGGCGCCGACGCCGACCGCCTCTTCTTCGAGATCATGACCGAGCACCACCTCGGGGGCGTGCACATGGCCGACCACGCAGCAGCAAACGGCGCTCGCGCAGAGATCACCGACTTCGCGGAATCGGTTGCACGCAATCAGCGCATCGAAGTGGTCGAGTACGAAGGCGCCATGCGCCGACTCGGCCTCACCTGAACCGCCGGGGTTCACCCGGCACCGATGAGATGCCGGTGCAGGGGGTGCGCAACAATCTCATCGCAACCACATCGATGAGATCCCGGTGCAGGGGGTGCGCCGATCTCTCATCGCAATGGCGTACGGGCGGGGTGGATCAGCGCTTCTTCAGGGGGGCCCAGGCGAGGGCGAGGTGTTTGGTGCCGACGCCGGGGAAGTTGATGGTGGCCTCGGCCTTCTCGCCGGTGCCGGAGATGTCGATGATCACGCCGTCGCCGAACGCGGGGTGCTCGACGTCGTCACCGATGCG
>JANPCI010000136.1:0-2224 GCA_031430875.1 Actinomycetes bacterium
CCCGAGGAAGGCGGCATCGGGTAGCCGACGCTCGAGCGCTGCTCGGTCGGGCCCGTCGCCGACGATGATCATCTTCACCCCCGGCAGACGGCTGACCGGAGCGAGCCGGCCGACCTGTTTCTCGGGTGCAAGACGGCCGACGTAGCCGACGAGCACACTGCCGTGATCACCTGACGAAAGCGCGCGCCGGATCGCCGGATCGCGGTGTGTCGGCGAGAAGCGTTCGAGATCCACCCCGCGTCCCCACAGAGCGACGTCCTCCACGCCGTGTCGACGCAGCGTCCACATGGCGGCGGTCGATGGTGCCAGCGTGAGGTCGGCCTGACGATGCACCCATGAGACCCAGTTCCAGATTGGCCCCCGTGCGAGACCGAGGTGATGACGGCTGGCGAACCCGGCAAGGTCGGTCTGGTAGATGGCCACCGTCGGAATCCCGAGCCGCTTCGCGGCAACTGCGGCCGCGGCACCAAGCAGCGCCGGCGCCGCAAGGTGCAGCACATCAGGCTTGAAGCGTCTGATGATCTGAGTCAGACGTGCGGTCGGCAACCCGACGCGTAGATCGCCGTACTTCGGGAGCTCGAACGAACGCACCCGGACGACGTCTGCTCCGTCGAGGGTGTCCGTGCCTGGACCAGGAGCGACCACGAGGCAGACGTGACCGGCTGCCGAAAGTTGCTCGACGATGCGCAACACCGAGTTGGTCACACCGTTGACCGACGGCAGGAAGGACTCGGCGACGATGCAGACCCTCAGTGGCCGGTCCATCGACCCGTGCGAGCGGGTCAGAGGGCTCCGCAGTCGGCGGTCGGGTGACAGCCTCTGCCGCCCCGCCAGGTCCGACACGCGTCCCATAGGGGCAACTCAACACCATCAATCTGAACTACAGCACTGTGATTCACAAACTGCGCATGGCAATTGGATGAACACTCGGCAAACGACCAGCTCACGAAGGTCCGTGGAGCTGGCGTCAGCGCTTCACATCATGAGGTCGCGGACCGAATCACGATCAAGGGTCAGCAGCGTGGTCGGCTTGACGGCGTATGCGGTGAGCTGACCGCGTTGACCCCGCAGTGCGGCTTGATCGCCGAACATCCCACCAGGACCCACTCGAACCACCGTCTGGTCGACACCGTGCCCTTCGGCACGGATCTCGACCTCGCCGGCCGTGACGACATAGTAGTCCCCGTGTCCCTCGCCGGGCCGGAAGATGATCGCGTTCGGCTCGAACGTGCGACGGGCGAGTTCCGTCGAGGTCGGCACAAGTTGGGGAGGTGGCAGGCTGCTGAGTTGGAAGGTCTGACGGTGCTCCGCGGGTGCCGATGACACCTGCGAGTAGTCGAAGTCGACGAAGTGCATCTCGAACGGTCTGAGGACGTAGAGGTCACCACCTGGGGGCGACCACTCCTTGCCGAACTTGTTACGCATGATCATCAACGATGTGCCGTCGTCATCGGCGGTGGCGATCTCGCATCCACCCACGCCCTGGAGTTCTCGGACCTTGCGCCAGTCATGGGTGTAGTCGTCGACGGTGAACGAGACCCGCTTGTTGTCGCGGATGTTCCGCATCAGGGTCGAGTCCTTCAGTTCGTGGAAGTAGAGGCGCTGTCCGTCGTTGGCGAAGGGCACCGTGTTGGAGTGCGGCATGCCGGTGAACGACGAGGTGGACAACGTGATGATGTGGTGCAACGCGAGGTAGCTCACCACTTCAGGCGGAATCCCCTGCTGGATCGATGCCACTTCGACTCCCTTCGATTCGGCGCTGCTCAACAGTAGTGGAGGAGCGACTTGCCGACCCGCACCGGCCATCGTCGGCGCAACGTTCCGATCGGCATCGTCGGCGTCTGGCAGGATGCGACTGCTGGCCGGCGAGTAGAACGCCGAGAACAGGAGGAGCGCGATGGAACACCTGGCAGGACGTGTAGCGATCGTCACCGGTGGAGCGCGGGGTCTGGGCCGCGCGTTCGCTGAACGACTCATCGCCGAAGGATGCTCAGTCGCCGTCACTGATCGCGACGACTCCATCTTCGACACGGCCGGAACGATCGGAGCTACAGGACATCAGGGCGACGTTGCCGATGCAGTGCACGTGCGCTCCGTCGTCGATGCGACCATTGCCCAGAACGGGACGGTCGACATCTTGATCAACAATGCCGGCGAGGTCATGCCGACCGGCCCGCGCGACGAGTGGGGCGTTGCCGAGCGTGACTTCGACCGGATCATCGGC
>JANPCI010000137.1:0-12464 GCA_031430875.1 Actinomycetes bacterium
CGGACTCGGTACCGCCACGTTCACCTATTCCGTGCGTGACAGCGACGGCGGTGTATCGACGCCGGTCACGGTGACCGTCATCGGTCCGCGCCTGAATACTGCTCCGGTTGCCACCGACCAGAGCATCGCAGTGACCGTCGGGGAGTCGCGACTGGTGGACCTCGCCGTCGTCGATGCCGATGGTGATCCGCTCCAGGTCGTCGACCGCACCGACCCGAGTAGTGTGGTGTTCGACGCAAGTGGGTTGACGCTCACCATTCGTGCAGAGGACGAAGGGACCTTCTTCGTGACCTATCGGGTTACCGATGGCGAGGCGTTCTCGTCCGTCGCCACGGTGACCGTCGTTGCGATGCCTCGCTGAGCCTCAGACGACGACGGGTGAGCGTGTCGCCGGCCGCAGCGAGCGCAAACTGAGCTTCCACCGGATCCGTTGCCACCGGGTGCGCTCCGCCGCCATCGACTCCTCGACTGCGTCGAGGCACCTGGTTGCATCCTCGGCCAGCAGGTCGGGGTGCTCCGGTGAGCCGTAGGTCGCGGCGCCCGACAGTGCCGCCAGCCGGTGGAGGTTGCGATATCCGCTCGCGACCAATGGTTCGCCCGCGCCGACGATCTCGCCGTCCGTCGCCGACTGGCTGATGTCGAGCCCGGCATCGACAAGCGCATCGGTGGCCGATGCCCATGCACCGCGGATCCGCTCCGATGGCACCGTGGCGTGGAGGCGTCGGCGTCGGCGTCGGTACTTGATCGCTGTGACGGCTGCGGCGGCGACAGCAAACGGAAGCAGGACGACAGCGATTCCGACACCAGCGCGAATCACCCAGGTGATCGTTGTCGACAACACGCTGGGCGACTCGGCCGGGTTGGCCTCGTCGGGAGCCAGGGTTTCGTTGTCGGGTTCGGGCGGAGGTGCGATCGGCGGCTGGGGCGCTGCCGGAGTTTGCACCTGCGGTTCCGGCGGCGGAGGCGCCTCGATCGTCGACTCCTCGGCAGGAACCGGGTCGAATGCCAGCCATTGGCCGTCGGCGAGCTGAACCTCGGGCCACACCTCGGCGTCGGCCGAGCTGAGGGTGAGTACTTCGCCCGCTGCGGTACCCGTGTCACTGGGACTCGGGGCGCTGCCATCCGAGTTGTCGTCGGCGACGAATCCGGTGGCGACGCGCGCCTCGATCCCGAGGGAACGGGCGAGCAGGACGAACGCCGTCGCGAACTGCTCGGGTGTGCCACGTTGGGTGTCGCGGAGGAACCGATCGATCAGCGCCTGTTGGAGTCCGCCACCCTGCACATTGCTGTCGAGCACGAACTCCTCGCGCATGATCGTCTCGAGTTGCGTGAGTTGATCGATCGCACTGCCATCACCGGCAAGTCCGGATGCCAGGTCGGTGAGACTCGACGTCGATTCATCGACGAGTCGGGCTGCCGTGCCCTGGTCGATGACGTCGCTCGTCGTCGGTGCGAGGTTGGCCACGATTGCGATCTGGTCGCCCGGAGTGGGTGGCTCGGCGAGACGCACCACGGTTCGCTCTGCGTCAGTTTCGACGGCAGCATCCACTGAAACCGGAGCGCCGGGGAGTGGAACGAGCGTGAGGTTGTCGTCGAGGAACTCGACGTCGGCTTTGACGACAGGCCCGGTGACCGGGCCGAGGGTGCTCCCGATCGGGCGCAAGGTGAGCGCCGGCGACCACCGTCGGCCGTCGTAGTTCGAGAGCGCCGCTGTTCGCCACCGCACCGGGAGGGCAACGTCGTCGGTAGCGGTCACGCGATGCAGGTCGATCGGTGGGTCGAGTGCCCTGAGGGCCAGCGTTGCCTCGATGGGGTCCAGAACTGGCGCCGTCTGCTCGGCAGGGTCGTTGCGTCGAGGGTCGGCCCTGGCCGTGAGCGACACCGGGATCGTGATGAGGGCCACCACCGCAACGCCGATGAGGAGCAACGGCACGATGCGGCGTTCGCCGCGCAGGAGCACGATGCGTTCGTGCAGCGTGCCGTCGTTGCGGAGCATGGCGAACAACGTCGCCACCGCGCCGAGCACGATGAGCCACGACCACGTGATGCCACGCGGTGAGCTGAGCGCCACCGTCGCGAGGTAGCACAACAGCAACGGCACGAGTGGGAGGAGGTGGAATCGCCTGCGAGATGCGAGTTCGTCGCTGATCGCGGTTGCAGTTGCGAGGACGGCGACGACGGTGCCGATCAGATCGGCGAGGTCGGGGCTGGGCCAGTCGGTCGACAGGAGCCCTTGGACGCCGGAGGTGAATGCGTCGAGCACGTCACTCGTGCCGCCCGAGTTGGCAATCACCGCGACCACGACGGAGCCGACGATCGCCGCTGCCGCGCCAACGGCTCGAACCGCTCCGTGGCGTCCCACCAGGGTGATCGCGGCGACCGTCGGGACGACCGGTGCGACGAGTAGCGCCCATTCGAACTGATCGAAGATTCCGCCGGCCGCTGCGCCGACTGTCACGTATCCGACCAGCAGGACCATGATCCTGAGGCGGGCGAGGCTTCGGTTGGCAATTGCCGGGTCGACGCCATCGGCGCCGGTCATCCCCGCGCCGGTCATCCCCGCGCCGGTCATCGCAGTGTCGGTCATCCCCAGGTTCTCCATCGTCGGACGAACTCGCGGGCGTCCTCGGCGGCGAGGACGACGCCGACACCGCCGGTCGCGCCCTCGCCGATTCTGACCACCGACATCCGCTCCGAGGTCGCGAATCGACTCGATGGTCCGGTTGGTCCCGTCACGAACACCACCGACGACTGATCGAAGCCGCCGGTGAACAGTGCGCTCACGGGAAGCAAGCTCGTGGGTTCCGACTGTTGAACGGGTGTCAGGAGGTCGAGCACCTGGACGTCGCTCACCAGCGGAATCGGCCGACCCGCGTGGTTGCTGTCGGTCGTGCGCACCACGACGTCGAGGCCCGTGCGAATGGCGTGCACCGCAAGGGTTGCGACCACGTCGACGGCTTCCTCGAAGTCGTCGGGCCGACCGGCCGTCGACGCGGTGTCGAGCACGATGGTGAACTCCGGCCGGCGAACCTCGACGTGCTCACGCACCATCAGTGTGCCGGTACGCGCCGTCGTGGGCCAGTGAATCATGCGAGGGTCGTCACCGGCCACGTAGTCGCGTAGGGACACGAAGCCCGACATCGGGTCAGCCGTCGAACGTCGGAGCACTGATTCGTTCTCGACCACGCGTACCGCACCCTGTGGACCAAGGAGGTCGTAGACCTTGGGATGAACGATCACGGTCGAAACCCTGGTGTCGCGACGCCGGCCGATGGTGAGCCAGAAGGGGTCGACCCGTTCGATCTCGAACGGTCCGACGTCGAAGACGCCGCGTCGTTGCGTGGGGATCGATCCGAGCACGGTCTGCTCGGCGTTGGCAGGCACTGCGGGTATGGGCACCCGGACCTCGGCATCGGCGCACCGGTCGATGATCGTGGCCCGACCCGACCGGAACCGGGTGGCGTTGCGCAACCTGTAGCTCAGAGGGATCGGATCGCCGCGCGGCACACGAACGGCAATCAGGCGCCGAGTGATCGTGGCGCGCAGTGGCCGCTGCGAGACCCAGATCGCCATCGTCAGCAGCGCGCCAATGCCGCAGGCGACGATGACGATCTCCTCGTAGTTCCACCACCATCCCATCACGCCGAGCACCAATGCGGCCAGGACCGCACCGAGGCCCGAGCGGGTGAGCACGGTCAGCCCTCTCGGGACCGGGGGACCGGGACCTCGTCGATGATGTCGGCCAGTGCATTCTCGATGCGGACACCTCGGAGTTCGGCTTCGGCGGTCAGTGCCATGCGGTGGGCGAACACGGGGGCGGCCACGGCCTTGACGTCGTCGGGAGTGACGTAGTCGCGTTCGTCGGTGGCGGCAAAGGCTCGAGCCACTCGCAACATCGTGAGCGTCCCACGCGTCGACACGCCGAGTCGAAGGTCGGGGTGGGTTCGGGTGGCGTTGGCAATCTGCACGATGTAGTCGGCGATCGAGTGGGCCACGTTGATGCTGTCGATTTCATTGATCGCCCGGTCGAGTTCCTCGGGGTCGGTGACCGGTGACAGGTCGTCTTGCGAGCTGTGACGGTGGTACTCCTCGAGGATCGAGACTTCGGTGTCGGCGTCGGCGTAGCCCAGCGTGAGACGCATGGCGAAGCGATCGAGTTGGACGTCGGGCAGCGGGAAGGTCCCCTGGAAGTCTCGAGGGTTCTGAGTTGCGATCACGAAGAACGGCCGGGCGACGGGGCGGCTCACACCGTCAGCGGTGACCTGGCGTTCCTCCATCACCTCGAGCAGGGCGGATTGGGTCTTGGGGCTGCCCCGGTTGATCTCGTCGCCGATGAGCACGTTGGTGAACACCGGTCCCTCGCGGAACGTGAACGTGCTGGTGCGCTGGTCGAAAACCATCACGCCGGTGATGTCGGTCGGCAGGAGATCGGGTGTGAACTGCACCCGCTTCCATGTGCCCGAGATGGAGTTGGCAATGGCCTTGGCCAGGCTGGTCTTGCCGGTGCCGGGGACGTCGTCGAGAAGGAGATGTCCCTCGGTCAGGAGGCAGCACAGGGCGAGGCGGATCTCGTCGCGCTTGCCGCGGACGACGCGGTCGACGTTCGACAGCAGCGCATCGGCGACCTGTGCGGCGTGGAGCGACATCGGGACGAGTGTACGTGGGGCTCCAACCCGGCCCGGTTCATGCCGTCAGGGTCATGGCGCGGCGTCAGTCCCAGTCGATGCGGAGGTTCGAGAGCGCATCGCGAAGCACCGTGGCGAGCGCTCGTGACTTCGGCATCATCGGCTCGATCCGTTCGATGTCGCCAACCTCGGGAAGCGATGTCCCTGACGGCACCCTGAGCAGCACCTCGAGCGGGTCGGTTCGAGGCCCGACCTGGCGAGGCTCGGCCGCGCCGGGCTCGACCTCGCCCGACCTGACCAATCGCAGGTGCCGCCCCGCCACCTCCACCGAGCCCGTCTCTTCGGATGCCCCGGTCTTTCCGGACCCGACCCCGAAAGACCGGCCGTCGGTCGTGTCGGTCGTGCGGTCGCGCCAGAGGTCGAGGAGTTCGGGTTCGAGGAGGAACTCGTCGCTGAGCGTGAACAGCGCAGCGACGACGTGCTTGCAGGCGTAGCCATCCCAGTTGGCGTCGTCGGGGCATGTGCAGTTGGTGCGGATGTCGCGCCGCAGTGGCATGCCGTCGCCGGCCGTGACCTCGACGGCGGCGATGTAGGGCGTCGAACGTGAGCCCTGGATCTCGCAGGTGACGACCCCCGGTTCGATGATGATGTCGAGAACCGAGCCGTCCTTGGCGTACTGCTTGCCACGTCGGAGTCGTGACGGATCGCTCATCTCGGCTGCCAACACCTTGATCATCGTGGCGGGGAGCCGCCCGGGATGGTTGGCGCCGAATGGCTTGCGTGGCCGACTCACGGGTCCATCTCCAGCACCACGAGGTCGCGAAGTTCGTCGGTCGACAGCTCGGAGAGCCAGGCCTCGCCGGTGCCGACTACGGCGTCGGCGAGTTTGCGCTTGTCGTCGATGACCACGCCGATGCGTTCCTCGACGGTGCCTTCGCACACGAGTTTGTGGACGTTGACGGTGCGTTCCTGGCCGATACGCCATGCGCGGTCGGTGGCCTGGTCTTCGACAGCGGGGTTCCACCAGCGGTCGTAGTGGATCACCTGGCTGGCAGCTGTGAGGTTGAGGCCCGTGCCGCCGGCCTTCAACGAGATGAGCAACAGTGGCGGGCCGGTGCCGTCTTGGAATGCATCGACCATCCGGTCGCGTCCAAGCCTGGTGACGCCTCCATGAAGGAACGGAGGGTCGAAGTGGAACTGCTCGCCGATGTGGGTGCGCAACAGCTCGCCCATCTCGCGAAACTGGGTGAAGACGAGGGCCCGCTCACCCGAGTCGAGGAGGTCGGTGACCAGCTCGTCGAAGCGGGTGAGCTTGCCCGATCGTCCGGCGAGACGTGAGCCGTCGCCGAGGGCATGGGCCGGATGGTTGCAGATCTGCTTGAGCCGCATCAGCGCTGCGAGCACGAGGCCACGGCGACGCATGCCCTTGGCCTGCTCCGCGTCGGCCAGCAACTGATCGACCACCTGTTGGTACAGCGTTGCCTGCTCGCGGGTGAGCTTGGCGTACGCGATTTGTTCGATCTTGTCGGGCAGGTCGGGCAGCAGGCGCTTGTCAGCCTTGGTGCGCCGCAGGATGAAGGGCTGGGTGATGCGGCGCAGACGAGCAGCAGCGAGTTCGTCGCCGTGTCGCTCGATCGGCGTGCCGAATTGCTCGCGGAACTTCTGGAGGCCGCCGAGCAGGCCGGGATTGACCGCGTCGAGAATCGACCACAGCTCACTGAGCCGGTTCTCCACCGGCGTTCCGGTCAGGGCGATTTTCTGTCCGGCACGGAGCTGGCGGACTGCTCGGGCGGCCTTGGTGTTGGGGTTCTTCACCATCTGGGCTTCATCGAGCACGACAGTCGACCAGTCGACGGCACCGAGGTGTTCGAGGTCACGGGGCAGCAGTCCGTAGGTGGTGATCACGAGCTGACGCTCGGGGTCGGCGTCGAACAGCGAGTCATCGGCGACACCCTGCGCACGGTTGGCGCCGTGGTGGATCTTTACGTCGAGCTTCGGGGTGAACCGTGCCGACTCCTGGCTCCAGTTACGCACGACGCTCAGCGGACACACCACGAGATGAGGCCCCGGCCGCTCCAGCAGGTGAGCGAGTGTGGTGGCGGTCTTGCCGAGGCCCATGTCGTCGGCGAGGCAACCGCCGAGGCCGAGCTTGGCGAGAAACTGCAGCCACGACAGTGCCCGCCGTTGATAGTGGCGCAGCTCGCCGACGAACTCCGGTGACTCGTGGGTCTCGTCGAGGCGTTCGTCGGGCAGCCCGGCGAGCAGGTTGCGGACCCAGGCGGAGTCGACGGCCGTGGAATTGTCGGAGTTGCCACCGTCGTGGATCGAGATGGCCGGGGTGTCGTCGTCGCCGAGTTCGGCATCGTTCGCGAGTCGCAAGAGCTCGAGCGGGGTGACCGCGCTCTTGGTGTCCTTGAGCTCGGTGAGCTTGGCGCGTTTACGGCGGAGCTCATCGGCATCGATACGCACCCACCGGTGGCCGGTGTGCAGCAGGGTGGCGCCAGCTTGTTCCGCGCGGGCAATCTCGGCGTCGGAGATCTCCTCGTCGCCGATCACGAGCTTCCACGCGACGAGGGCCTCCTTGCCGAACTGCTTCTTGCGGTCGTCGGCGGGTGCGGGCGTTGCCTCACCTGCCACGCTGACTCGCGTGCGGATCAGCCGCTCGGGCCCGATGAGTTCCACACCGAGGCGTTGCAGTTCGACGGGTGCGATGTCGAGGAAGTCTTCTGCGACGTCGAGGTCGAGTTCGACCTGGGTGGGTTCGTGCTGGATGGCGAGATCGGCGAGGCCGGGGATGATCGTCGCGATCTGCTCGACCGTGGCGGCGATCAGCTCGGTGAGTACGTCGAGGTGCTGTTCGCCCTTGGCGACTTCGAGCGCCGTGCCGTTGCGTTCCCACACGTCGTTGGCCGAACACCAGCATGACGCGTCGCTGTCGTCGACGAGTTCGAGCCGCACGATCCATGGGTCGTGCGGATCGTCGGAGATCACGAGACGCAGGCGGGGCACGACGACGGGTTCGCCATCGACGCGCCGTCGGTGCCGATCGAGTTCGTCACGCAGCTGGTTCAGTGCGGTGTCGAAGTCGACGGTGGTGCCGCGCACCAGGTGGTCGGGCTTGGCGAGGGCGCCAAACGTAGCTCGAAGCACCTGGACTGATGGGATGCGTTGACGGCCGAGGTCGGCCTTCCAGCCGTACTGGTAGAGGAAGGTCCGCGCGATCCCGTCGACGAGCTGGGTGTAGATGCTGGTGGCGTCGGCGCTTGAACCCGCCGTGCAGATCGGCGGCATAGACGCGTCGAGTGCGGCGAGTGTGGCGTCGATCGTCGGCGTCGTGACGGGTCGCCAGCGAGCCACGGTGAATGGACCCTCTTCAACGATGGCGGGAAGAATTCGCCCCGCCGACACCGTGCGTCGAGCGAGTTCGGCGACGCGAGCGAACCATGCGAGCGAGTCCGACAGGTGCGGTGCGTCGGGCAGGTCTGACAGCCACACGGCTGTGCCCATCGCGTCGAGTTGCACCGATGATGCGTGCAATCCGGGCTGCCCGTCGAGTGCGATGCTGATGCGCCCGATCGCCCCGTAGGACACCGGGGTGTCGTGCCACCCGGTACGGCGTCCGTCGTCGCCGAGCATCCGGAACCCGCCATAGAGCCATGGCATTGGCGCCGTGTCGATCCCGTTCCAACCCCACACGTGCAACGCGCCGCTCCGCCACGTCCCTTGCGCCACATGTGGCGGTCGATGACGCGACAACGTGGCCATCCCATCGACGCTACCGACGCCCTGTCCGTTGCGTCTGGGGTCTGTTACGTCTGGGGTCAGACCCCAGACGTAACACTGGCGCCGAAGAACGACCGGAGGGCGTCGGCCATCTCGGTTCGGGCGTAGGCGCCGGTGACGAGCACGCCGACCATGCCGATCGAGGTGTGCGTCTGGCCTTCGCACTGCAGGTGCCTCACCGGCACGCCGGCGTCGGCGAGTGCCGCCGCGTAGGCGTCGCCTTCGTCGCGTAGTGGATCGAACTGGCTGGTGACGATCATCGCCGGTGGCAGGCCGGAGAGATCGTCGGCGCGCAGCGGTGATGCCTTCGGATCGTGGCGATCGGCAGGATCGCAATAGTGGTCCCAGAACCACTCCATCAGACCCTTCGTCAGGATGTACCCGTCGGCGTTCGCTGCGTAGGAGCCGGTGTCCATGGCGGCGTCCGTGGCTGGGTTGAGGAGCACTTGTCCGACGATCGTCGGCCCGCCCGCCAATTGGGCCTGCTGACAGGCGACAGTGGCGACGTTGGCGCCCGCGCTCCACCCGGCAACAGCAAGTTGACCGGGGACACCACCCAACTCCTCGGCGTGCTCGGCGATCCAGGTCACCGCGGCGAGGCCGTCGTCGACTGCCGCGGGAAACTTCGCTTCGGGAGCGTGGCGGTAATTGACCGACACGAAGATCGCATCGGATTGTGCGCACAGGTCGCGGCACAACGCGTCGTCGGAGGTGTGGCTGCCGAGCACCCAGCCACCGCCGTGGAAGTAGGCCACGATCGGGTGGGGCCCGGGCGACGCCGGGCGGTAGAGCCGGTACTCGAGTCCGGAGCCGTTGGCGCCCGGCAGCGTGCCGTCGACGACCTCGCCCACCTCGGGTCCGGGTGGGCTCATCGCGCCCGACGCGTCCATGAACGCACGGGCGTCGTCGACCGACATCGACTCGATCGGTGGCAGGCCGAGTTCGGCCATCATGTCCAACATCACGCCAACGTCGGGCTTGAGTTCGCGGATGATGCCGTCGTGAACCACGAGGCCGTCGGGGCCATCGAGTGCGAACCCCAGGTAGTCGCGTTCGACGACCTCGTTGCAGGCGGCGCGGTACTTGTCGACCCCGCCGATGTACGGCATGAAGACCTGCGCCTTGCCGGGCACGTTGACGCCCATGTACCACGAGTTCGCAGTCGGAGCCAGGGTGATGGAGGCGAACTCGTTGCCGTGCTGGACCCACCTCGTCTCGGCGAGCTCCGTCGGTTCGATCGTGTCGAATCCGTTGGCTCGCAGGTGGATGAGCGTGTCGGTGATCAGGTCGACGTGCTGTTCGATCGACACCATCATGTTCGACAGCACCGACGGGCTGCCGGGCCCGGTGATCATGAACAGGTTCGGAAATCCCTTCGTCATCAGCCCGAGGTAGGTGATCGGCCCATCGGCCCACTTGTCGCGGAGGGTGAGGGCGTCGTGGCCCGTGATGTCGACGCCGACGACGGCACCGGTCATGGCGTCGAAGCCGGTGGCGAACACGATGGCGTCGAACTCGAAGTGCTCACTGCCGGCATCACTGCCAGCATCGATGCCGGTCTCGGTGATGGTCGTGATGGGCTGCTTGCGCAGGTCGACGAGGCGGACGTGGGGAAGGTTGTAGGTCTCGTAGTAGTTCGAGTCGAGACAGGCGCGCTTGGTGCCAACGTAGTGATTTGTCGGGCAGAGCGCCTCTGCGACCTCGGGGCTGTTGACGATCGAGCGGATCTTGCCGTGAATGAAGTCGCGCAGCGTGTCATTGCTCTCGGCCAAGGTCAGTGTGTCGTTGAACGTTCCGGTGACTCCGAGCAGTTCACTGGCTTCCCACATGGCCTCGTACCGGGCGATGCGCTCCTCGTCCGACACCATGAGAGCGCCTTCCAGCGGGATCGGGCGCGGCACGCCGGCGCCCGACCATCGCGCTGCCTCTCGGTAGGCGACCGGATCCTTGCGGTACTCGGCGAGACGCTCGTCGGAGATCGGGCCGTTGCGGGCCGGGATCGAGAAGTTCGGCGTCCGCTGGAACACGGTGAGCTGCTCTGCCTGACCGGCAATGATCGGGATCGACTGTACGGCCGACGATCCGGTGCCGATCACGGCGACCCGCTTGCCCGTGAAGTCGACGCCGTCGTGGGGCCAGGTGCTGGTGAAGTAGACCTCGCCGGCGAATCGGTCGGTGCCGTCGATGTCGGGCACCTTCGGCATCGACAGGCAGCCGGTGGCCATCACGTAGAACTTGGCGGTGAGGTCATTGCTGGTGTCGGTGTGGATCGTCCAGCGCCTCGTTGCGTCGTTCCACTCGGCCGACTCGACCCGCGTGTTGAAGCGGATGTCGCGTCGCAGATCGTGCTTGTCGGCCACGAACTGGGCGTATCTCAGAATCTCCGGCTGAGCCGCGTAGCGCTCCGACCAGGTCCATTCCTTCTGCAACTCGGGGTCCCAGCTGTAGGAGTAGTCGACCGTGAGGATGTCGCAGCGGGCGCCGGGGTAGCGGTTCCAGTACCAAGTTCCGCCCACGTCATCGGCGGTCTCGAGCACGACGGTACTGAAGCCGGCCTCGCGCATCCGGTGGAGTTGGTACATCCCGGCGAACCCGGCCCCCACGATCACCACATCGACGTTGGTGTTGCTCTCGCCCATTTTGCGTTCCCCTTCGGTCAGTGTCCCGTGCGCAGTGTCGCATCTCGACCGTGCGCCGGCCGACGCGGAGCCGCGCCAGACTCGTGTGATGACGAGCGAGTCGACCACGGTCATCGCCCTGCTGCGCGGCATCAACGTCGGCGGGCACAACAAGCTGCCGATGGCGAGGTTGCGCGAGATTGCCGCCGATGTGGGATTCGTCGACGTGCGCACGTACATCCAGAGCGGCAATCTCGTGGCCTCGACCGACCTCGACGCCGAGGTGGCGGGCGATGTGCTCGCGGTGGCGATCCGTGAGGTGACCGGGCTCGCGGTTCCGATCATCGTCCGAACGGCCCAGCAGTGGGCCGACGTGATCGCCGCCAACCCGTTTGCTGACGCGCCCGACCCGGGCACCAAGGTCCACGTGATCTTCCTGCCGGCGTCGGCGTCAGCCGCGATCGAGGCGTTCGACGTGTCCGGGTTCGCCCCCGAGTCGTTGGCGGTGGTTGGTTCGGAGATCTACCTGCACCTCCCCGACGGCATGGGACGCTCGAAGCTCGCCGTCGTCGTGAATCGCCTCCCTGACGCTGCCGCGGGCACGGCTCGCAACTGGAACACCGTGCTGCGGATCGCGGCCCTGGCCGCATTGGCGTGAGCTTCCCCTCTGCAGTTTGCGTGAGGGTCTTGTTGGCCCGTCCCGTCAGAAGTCTCCCGCAAACAGCAAGAGACTGGCGTCGGCGAGGAGATCGACCGACCGCAGACGTTGCTCGATAGTCGGCGACGAGTGAGCGGTGATCAACTCGTCGACACCGGCGAGTTCCGCGAAGTCGTCGAGATAGGCCTTGACCACCTCAGGCGTGCCGATCGCCGAGTAGTGCATCATCTGGGCGATCTGCTGACCCTGCGGTGATGCCAACAGCGTGTCGGCCTCCTCGTCGGACAGGTCCCGGCCAGGTGCGACGAACCGGGCGATTCGGTACCGGCGGACGGTCTCCCACTGCTGCTGCGCGTCGTCGTCGGTGTCCGCGGCGATGACGTTGACGGCGGCGATCGCGTAGGGCTCGGCGAGTTGCTCCGAGGGTCGGAACTCACGCCGGTAGATCGCGATCGCCTCGAGGAGCGCAGCTGGGGAGAAGTGGGAGGCGAACGCGTAGGGCAGCCCCAGCATGGCTGCCAGTCGGGCTCCGAAAAGCGACGACCCGAGGATGTAGAGCGGCACGTTCGTGCCGGCGCCGGGGATGGCGACCACCCCGGCGATCCTCGACTCGCCCCGTAGGTACCCCTGGAGTTCGAGCACGTCCTCGGGGAACCTGTCGGACGAGTGCGCATCACGGCGCATGGCCCGCATCGTGTTCTGGTCGCTTCCCGGCGCCCGCCCGAGCCCGAGGTCGATGCGCCCCGGGTGCAGCGTGGCGAGCGTGCCGAACTGTTCGGC
>JANPCI010000138.1:0-7761 GCA_031430875.1 Actinomycetes bacterium
CACGACGGCCATGAGAACGACGGGCCAACGCTGTCGATCGGCGCGCGAAAGCGGCGCGCAACGTTCGAGTCGTTCGACCAGGCGATCGCCAACTACGCCTCGAAGCCCCCGATGATGGCGTTCGACCCCGACGTCCTGCGCCTCTACGTCGCCCACGGATTCCGCCCCTCCCCCGAAGGCGTTCGGCTGAAATGCGATCCGGAGCACGAATCCCGCACCTTCGAGACCGGCGGCAGCCACACCACGTGGGGGCACCTCTCGGAGATCGAAACACCGGTCGTGGTCCTCGCAGGAAACGTCGACGAGTTCGGGCCATCTGCCATCGCCGGCGAGATCGCCGAACAGCTTCCGAACGCGACCTACATCCAACGCGACGAGTGGAACCACTTCACGCCGTTCATCGATCCCGCAGCGATAGCGGCACTGATCGCCGAAGCGGCCCGCTGATCACCACCTGCGGCCCCGGGTTCGGCCACCACCTACGATCCCGAGATGACCGATCCCCGTCAGCTCGCCGACGACTACTTCGATTTCCGGCAATCCACCGAGGGCTTACGTCTCCTTCGACTCGGGCAAACCACGCATCTCGACCGGTGGGAGGATCTTGCGCCGACTGCCTTCGCCGAGCGTCAGACCACGTTGGAGGGATTCGCTCATGCGGCCGAGGCCCTCCTCACGTCAGCCGGAGCCGACGACCGGAACCTGCTCGAAACCGTCGCATTCACGGCACGTTCTGCCGCCCGCCTGCTCGAATGGCGCATCGAGCACACCTTGGTGAACCCAGCGATGGGTCTCCACGCAACGCTGCTCACGTTCATCGGGCGGTTCTCGCTGGTCACCGCCGAGCACGGGGTCGAGTACCACACGAAACTCGAACGGCTGCCAGAGCTGCTCCGCCAGCTCGGTGCCCAACTCACTGCGTCAGCCGAACTCGGCAACGTCGCGCTCACCCGGCACCTGCTCGCCAGCGCTGACTCGATCGACGCCTACATCGCCGGCCCCGCCGGCGACGCCGACCCACTCGCCGCACAGACGCCCCCGCGGGAGCTGAACGACGCAGAGGCGGCCCGTTGGCGAGCGGCGATGGTCGACATCATCGCAAGGACAGTGCGCCCGGCGATGGCCGCCTACGCGAACACGCTACGGACGCTCGCCGGTCGGGGTCGATCAGACGACCAGGCGGGCTGGTGCCACCTCGCCGGAGGCCAACAGATGTATCGCGACCACGTGTGGGCGCACACGTCGGTCGACCTGTCGCCCGAGGAGATCCATCAGATCGGGCTCGACGTGATCGGAGCACTCGAGGCCGAGTACCTCGAGGTCGCCGGGCCGTTGTTGGGACTCGACGAGATCCAGGCCATCTATGCCCATCTACGCGACGACGCGTCGATGCGGTATCAGCACGCCGACGACCTCGTCCGCGACGCCACAACCGCACTCGCTCGCGCCGCTGAAGTTGCCCCGGATTGGTTCAACTCGATCCCCACGTCCGCCTGCATCGGTGCTGCAACACCGCATGGGGCCCTTGCGTACTACGCACCTCCCGAACCCGCGACCGGCAACCCCGGGCGCTTCTTCTTCAACACCGCCAATCTCGCCGCGTGGTCCACCTATCAGATCGAAGCGGTCACGTTTCATGAGGCCATTCCGGGCCACCACCTGCAGATCGCCGGATTCATCGAGTCCACGACACTGCATCCGGCCCAGATCAGATTCGGGATCAACGCCTACCTCGAAGGCTGGGGCCTCTACACGGAGCGTCTGGCGGATGAAATGGGGCTCTACAGCAGCGATTTGGCACGGGTCGGCATGCTCGCGGCGGATTCGATGCGAGCGTGTCGGCTCGTTGCCGACACCGGTATGCACGCACTCGGCTGGTCACGCCAGAAGGCCATCGACTACTTCGCCGACCACTCGCCGTTGAGCCTGGCCTTGATCGAAGGCGAGGTCGACCGCTACATCGGCACGCCCGGTCAGGCGCTGTCATACATGATCGGTCGACTCGAGATCGATGCCGTCCGAGCCAAGGCCGAACAACGTGACGACTTCGACATCACGGCGTTCCACGACGAGATCCTCCGCCACGGCATGATCACCCTGCCGACGCTGCGACGCGTGGTGCTCGAGGGCTGACAGCCGCAAGGGACGCGAACTCTGTCACAGCCCCGCTCTACGATTGCCGCCATGTCGACCGCCACTCCGACCACCCCTGTGTTCCCGGTGCCGACGTCGTTGTCGCCGTCACGGGTGTCGTCGTTCACGTCGTGCCCCATGCAGTTCCGGTTCTCCAGCATCGAGAAGCTGCCGGAAGCCCCTGGGCCCGCCACCACGAAGGGCAGCATCGTGCACCGCGCCTTGGAGCTGCTCTTTGTCCGGCCGGCCGCCGATCGCACGCCCGAGACACTCGCCGTCGACATGACGACCGCTCTCGCCGAGTACGCCACAGATGCCGACTACGTCGGGTTGCGCCTTGATGCCGACGGTAGTGCGAAGTTCGAGCGTGACTGTCGGGCGCTGATCGACAAGTACTTCGCAATGGAAGACCCCACCGCGGTGCGCGAGATCGGGTTGGAGCTGTGGATGGAGGCCGAGGTCGGTGCGCTCACCCTGCGCGGCATCATCGACCGGCTCGAGCTCGACGCCGAGGGCGAGCTGGTCGTCACCGACTACAAGACAGGGCGCGCCCCATCGGGCAACTTCGAACAGAAGAGTCTCGCCGGCGTGCACTTCTACTCGTTCCTCTGCGAGGCCGTGTTCGGCAAGCGCCCAGCCAAGATCCGTCTGATGTACCTCAGCTCGGGCGAAACCATCGAAACGGTGCCGTCGGCGCAGTCGGTGAAGTTCATCACGACCCGCACCACCGCGGTGTGGTCGGCGGTCGAGCGGGCGTGCATCAGCGGAGACTTCCGGCCTCGACAGAGCAAGCTGTGCGACTACTGCTCGTTCCAGCAGTGGTGCCCGGCGTTCGGCGGCGACCCGGAACTCGCCGCAACGGAGGCAGTCGCTGCTCACGAAGCCCGCCTTGCGCAGCCAGTCGAGGCTGGTGCCGCGTGAGTGGTCCTGCGCTGCCACTCGACACCGACCCGTTGTCGGCCGTCCCCGGTCAGAGCCACCTGGGCCCGCAGGTCGACGCGTTTGATCGCCGGGTCGACGAGTTGTTGGAGCACCTTCGTGGCCACCCGCTCGCCGACTTCGTGTTCACCAACACCACCCACGTCGCCGACTTCAGCATGATCTGGCACGGCATCGGGATCGTGAGAGGCATCGCCAAAGGTCGCCCCGACCAGGTCATTGTGCTCGCCGCGCTGCTGGGCGCCGAGAGCCTCATCGTCAACCAGGGCATCAAGCGCCTGTTCCGGCGGGAACGACCAACCACCACGGGCGATGAGCGCCTCCAAGTGCGTCGCCCCTCCACGTCGTCGTTCCCGTCGGGTCATGCGAGTTCCGCAGTGTTCGCCGCGATGGTCCTCGCCGCGTGGGACGGCCCATGGCTGACGACCCTGTGGTTCAAGGTGGCCGTCGTGGTCGGGATCAGCCGTGCCTATGTCAGGATCCATCACGGCTCCGACGTCGTCGGCGGGGCGATCGTCGGCGCACTCCTCGGCCTGGTCGGCCAACGCATCGCCCGCAGGCTGGCGCCGGCCTGATCAGCGACACCCGGTCGAACAACTCAGGGTTCGGGTGTTGTCATCCACACGCTGATCTGCTCGACGAAGTCGTCGAAGTCACCAAGGCGATCGACCGCGGCAAGCACGATCCGATCGTCGACCACCGCGTACTGATGCACCAGCACGTTGCGAAAGCCGACGGCGAGCGCCATCCGATCGGCGAGTTCGGACGAAATGACTCTGGATTCCCGCCCGAGCAGTCGAAGTGCATCGGCATTCGAATCGGGAGCGCCGAGCCCATCGGACGAGGCGATGTGTTGAGCAACGTCGACGCACCCTTCGATCGACGTCACGAGGAGATACTTGACTCCATCGAGCCACAGGTCGCCACGATCTGATACGGGCACGGCAAACGCCGCCCGGAGCCGTCCCGTTCGTTCGGCCACCCCACGCAACAACCGGGTGACGCGGCCCTCATCGACCACGTGCTGCTGCCTCGAGGAACTCCCGATGGGCCTGTTCGAAACGTGGCCGTTCGTCGAGCCAGATCTTGCGCGTGTCGGCGACCCAGTGGACTCGAGCCGGCGGATCGTCGTCGAACAGCACGCGCCCCTCGAGCGCGACTCGTCCCGCCAGTTCGAGCGGAGCTGAGTTCAACACGACGAGGTCGACGTCGTTCGGCAATCTGACCTGCCACACATCAGGCGGAGCCGATTTCCACCACGCAGCGACATCCAGATCGGAGTTCGCACGGTGATCGTCTCGTGCCCTGCTGCCGAAGACGAGAGCGAAGGCAGCGCCCGATGATCGAAGGGCGACGACCGTGTCACGTTCGACCTGCTCGACGTCCATGGTCGAAGTGTAGATCGAGTGGGCGCACCCAGGGCGCGTCAACTCGTGGTGGTCACCTCGGTCGCTCAGAGAGCGTCGGTGGTGACCGGTTCGACCGTTTCGATCAGGCGAGTCGGCTCGGCCGTGAGCAACGTGCGCACGTCGAGCAACAGATCGGCAACCTCACCCGACGACACGAGTTCACGTTGCATCATTCGGGCAAGAGCGCCGTCGATGACGCTCAGTGCTTCGGTGATCACGGCCTCGTTGCTGGAGTCGATGCGCTCATCAGTCATTGGTAGACACGGTACCTGTGTCTGGCCCGTCGCGCGCGCACCTACGACCACGATGACGAAGGTGTCACACAACGTTTACACGCTCCGCGCCGCCCGACGGGTCCGAGGGTGCGAGGTGCGGTCCGCGTACGATGCCATCTCATGGAGTTCGCCGGTCGGAACATCGTGGTCACCGGAGCAGGGCGGGGAATCGGTGAGGCCCTCGCACGCGAGTTCCACGCCCGAGGGGCGAACGTCGTCGTGGCTGATCTCGCCGGCGCCGACAAAGTCGGCGCATCGCTCGAGCGGGCCACGGCGATCACGGCAGATGTCAGCACCGAGGCCGGCAACAAGAACCTCGTCGACGCGGCACGCACGGCGCTCGGTTCGATCGATCTGTTCTTCTGCAACGCCGGCGTCGGCATCGGTCGCGGCGTGCTCGAAACTCCCGAGGACGACTGGGATCTCGCGTTCGCCGTCAACGTGCACGCGCATCGTTGGGCCGCGAAGTACCTACTGCCCGACTGGCTCGAGCGTGGCGAGGGGTACTTCTGCTCGACGGCGTCGGCTGCAGGGCTGCTCATGCAGATCGGGTCGGGGCCGTACACCTTGACCAAACGGGCGGCGGTGGCATTCGCCGAGTACATGGCGGTCACCTACGGCGATGCCGGCATCAAGGTGACGTGCCTGTGTCCGCAGGGCGTGAACACCCAGATGTTGCACGCCGGCGACGATGCGCTGTCGGGGAGCAACGTTGTGAAGGCCGCCGGTGTCGTGCTGGAGCCGGTCGACGTTGCCCGTGAGGTCGCCGACACGATCGAGGCAGAAGGATTCTTCGTCCTCCCCCACCGCGAGGTGGCCGACTACATGGCGCTCAAGGCCACCGACCCCGAAAGATGGCTGGGCGGGATGCGCAAGCTCCAGCGACGCACCATCGGCGCCTGAGGTCGATCGAACCATCCCATGCACCGCTCTCCCGCTTCACTTGCCCGACTCGGGTTGCGGATGGGCGAACCGATCCGGTTCCGCCGCAACGACAAGGGTCGCTGGATCGTGGGTCGCGTGGCAGGCATTGAACACGACGGCAGCATCACGCTGCGCGATCCCGATGGTTCTGCTCGTTCGTTGCGTGCGGAACGCGTCGAGATCCGCCGGCCTGGTTCGCGTGGCCGGCTGCGTTGGTGCGTCGTCAGCGAGGTGGCTGTCACGTGGGAGCAGCTCGAGATGTTCGAATCCTGACACGTTCCTCCGCCGCGGCCAACCCTGTGACACCCCCTCGTCATGATGGGGGTATGAGCATCGTCGACGATCTCACGTGGGTGGCGGACGAGTCCGGCCGATGCGCGAATCCGGTCACCGAGGCCCGTTTCGGCGGCGGGCCGATGGTGTCGGCCGACTGGCTACACGCCGTGGTCGAGCACTGCGACCAGGGGTTGGCGCTGCTGGAGAGCATCAACCCGGCCCGCTTCGACGCTGCGACCACGGCCGCCTGGGCGACGGGTGTCGAGCAACTCCGCCGCCAGGCCGATGCTGCCGCCATCGCCGTCGCCGACCATCTCGACGCTGCACAGCCGTTCCGACACCAGGGGTTCTTCACGGCGAAGGCCTGGATGAAGCACCACCTCCAGCTTTCGGGTTCCGAAGCGCACGTTCGCGTGCAGGAGGCCAAGCTGCGTCGTGCGGTACGAGTCTGGAACAACGCACTGAGTGGCGGGCAGGTCGGAGTTGCCCAAACCCGGGTCATGGCCCGGATCGCCGCCAACCCACGAATCCCTGCCGACGTCCTCACCGAGGGCGTGTGGCTGTTGATGTGCGATGCGATGGAGGTGTCGTTCGACGAGTTCGAACGCCGAGCGCTGACTTGGGAGTCGCTGGCCGACCCGATCGGAGCAGTTGAGAAGGCCGAACGGAATCGCGAACGCCGAGCTGCCGCTCTGCACCAATCGCCCGACGGCGCCTGGACGCTTCATGCCACCTTCGACGAGGTTGGCGGCCCCGAGTTTCTCGAGATCTTCAGTTGGTACGTCGACCGAGAATTCGCGAAGGATTGGGCCGAGGCGACCGGGCGACTCGGCGAAGGGAAGGTGGTCGTCGGCGCCCTGCGTCGCACCGAATCTCAGCGACGTTCCGACGCAGTGCTGGAGATGGCCCGAGCGGCGGCGGCCTGCCCGCCGGATGCGAAGCGACCGCTGCCGATGGCCAACTTCATCATCGATGAGCGCACCGCCGCAGCGACCGCGGCAAACGAGCTGATCGATCCGGCCGACTATCGCGACGTCGTGTCCCGCACGGATCGGGGCAATCGCGTCGATCCCAACGCCATCATCGGGGTGTCGATGTGGTCACTGATCCGCAGGGTGGTCACCGACTCGCGAGGGGTGGTGATCGATCTTGGCCGGGCCTCTCGGCTCTTCACCGGCTTCGCCCGCGAGGCGGTGATGCTGCTCGAACCCACCTGCATCTGGCCCGGCTGCGACCAACCCCACACCAGGTGCCACGCCGATCACCTCACGAGCTGGAGCACCCGCGGCCCTACCGACCCTGACAACGGAGCGCCGCTGTGCCCACGCCACAACTATCTGAAGGAGCTGGGATTTGTCATCGCCCGCACCGACGACGGCCGCTGGAACATCACCGCCCCCGATGGCACCGACATCTGCTGACTGACGCGCCGCGAGGCGTCAACGCGCAACGTCCATCAGTCCGGGTTGTGGGCGGTGAGTCGGAGCCCGAGCGGCGTGCGTTCGACCTCCATGGCGAAGTCAAATGCGTCGACGGCGGCAGCGAGCTCGATGTCGGTCGGATCGCAGTGTTCAGGGCCGAGGGCGAGGGTCTTGCGCGCTTCCTCGGTTGCGAGGAGAGCTCGACCCGTTGCGTCTGCGGCGAGGGGTTCGCTGAGTCGCGCCCGTTCGATGAGCTCGGCGGTCAGTACGTCGTCGTCGCCGTGCAGTTCGGGTCGGTCCTCGAAGCGGCCCGTGATCACGTACGTCGGCTCGCCCAGGCCAGCGGCGTTCACCGCCCCCGCAGTCGCCGATGCACACGCCAGG
>JANPCI010000139.1:0-3126 GCA_031430875.1 Actinomycetes bacterium
ATCTCCGGCACGAGCATGGCCTCGAACCGTACTCGGGCGACCCGCAGGCCGTTTCAGAGGTCGAGGTGGATGCGGAGCGCGTCGTCGAGCTGATCCATGAGGTGGAACGGAACGCTGCCGATCAATTTTCCGACTCGTTCGACGGCCACGGAGCGGACCTGTTCGGCTTGTGCCTTGGAATCGACATCGAGGCCGGTCTCGTCGGCGGGCAACAGCGTCTGGAACGGATAGACGTGGTTGATGTTGGACGTCACCGGGACCACCGTCACCCCACCGCGTCCGAGTCGCTGTGCGGTCGTATTGGCTCCGTCATTGCTGACGATCACACCCGGGCGCGTGCGCGCAGCTTCGCTCCCGACGACAGGGTCGAGGTTGACGAGGCGAATCTCACTGCGACGCATCAGGCATCCGCAGTTGCGGTGTCCCAGGCGGTGTTGTCGGGATCGTCGGCCCACTCCGTGAACGCGGCGGCGTACGACTCGGACAGCTCCGATGCCCGAAGCAGGCGGATTGCACGCTGCAGTGCTGCGGAACGTGAGGCGACTCGATGGGTCTTGACGTAGTTGTCGAGAAACTCGACGTCCTCATCCGGAACACTCACGCTGACTTTCATACCGCCAGACTACTTGAGTAGTACCAGCTGTACTACCCCCGCTCCGACACGGGAGCGACACGTCTTGACATGAGAATGATCGTTCTCATACAGTGTGGGAGTACCCCTTCTCGCACTGCGAGTCTTTCGATGCCGACCCCGACGAAACCACCCGTGCCCCCGTTCGATGAGACCTCAGCGGCACTGAAGGTGCTCGCTGCGGAGGCGGCCTGGAACACCCGAGATCCCGAGCGTGTCGCCGGCGCGTACACGATTGACTCCGTCTGGCGGAACCGCTCGGAGTTCGTCGAAGGCCGCGAGCAGATCGTCACGTTCCTTCGGGCCAAGTGGGAACGGGAGCTCGACTACGCACTGCGCAAGGCGCTGTGGGCGTTCCATGACAACCGCATCGCTGTCCGCTTCCAATACGAGTGGCGCGACCGCGACGACCACTGGTTCCGGTCGTACGGAAACGAGAACTGGGAGTTCGACGAGCACGGCTTCATGCGGCGCCGCGAGGCCAGCATCAACGACGTCCCCATCACCGCGGCCGAACGGCGCATCTTCGGGCCACGCCCTGACGGTGACACGAGCGGGCTCGAGCTGCAATGAGCCCCGCCGCAACGTTGTCACTCGAGGAGTCGCGACGAACCGTTCTGCGCGCCGCCGACGAACTGTTCTACGCCCGCGGCATCACCGGGGTCGCCATGAGCGACGTCCGCGACGCATCGGGCGTGTCGATGCGGCGCCTCTACACGATGTACCCGTCCAAGCGCGAGCTCGTGGCCGCATGGCTGACCGACCGTCACGAGGCCTGGATGATGTGGTTCACGACCAGCATCGACCGCCACAGCGCAGCCGGCGCCGACCCGGTTTTGGCCGCGTTCGACGCTATTGCCGAATGGGTCACTGCGCCCGGTTACCGCGGCTGCGCGTTCATCAACTCCCTCGCCGAGACGAACGAAATCGACGACTCCCACCGCGCGATCATCGCCTCGCACAAGCACGACCTCATCGAACACCTCGCCAACCTCGCATCACGCGGCCGCCCGAACGCACCCCTCTGGCTCCCCACCGCGCTCGGGGTCATCGTCGACGGGGCCATCGTGCACTGCGCCGTGTTTTCGAGCACCGAGCCCCTCGATGCGGCACGATCCGCCGTCCGTCAACTCCTGGAAACGATCCCGACATGACCCTCACTGTCGGCGCCCTGTGGCGCTACCCCGCTACGACGGCCCCGAACGCTTCGCCGTCCTGCGCCCCGGCACCATCCGCGTCGGCGATCCCGTCCGGCTCGTGCGGCCGACCCTCGAACCGCCCACCGAGCGCTCAGATCCGGACGATCAGAGTCGGTGATTCCAAAGGGCCGTGACAGGAATCGCTGAGAGGCGATCCTCGAGTGGGTGGGCCTCGGGCGCGGTGGTGGCGAGGTAGCCGTGATGGAAGCGGTCACCCAGGCGATCGCGCAGGAGCCGCAGTCCGCGGGCGTCGGCGTGCGATGGTGTCGCCCCGCTCTTCACCTCGATCGCCACGACTCGGCCGTCGGGGTACTCGATCACCACGTCGACCTCGGCGCCGCCGCGGTCGCGGAAGTGCCACAGCGACGGCTGGGCCTCCGACCAGCTCAATTGCTTGCGGAGCTCCATGACCACGAAGGTCTCGAGCAGACCACCGAACCGCTCCGGTGTGTCCAGCAGCCGTTCAGCGGTCAACCCGCACAGCGCGGCAGAGAGGCCGCTGTCGAGAAGATGAATCTTCGGACGATGGACGACCTTGCTGCTCAGGTGCACCGACCATGCTGGGAGGAGTTGCAGGATGAATGCGCTGCTCAGTTGGGCGAGATACGCGTCGATCGTCCGCGCGGCCCAACCGAACTCCGATGCCAGCTTGGCGACATTGAGTTCCTCCGCCGAGCGCGCTGCAAGCAGCCGGAGCAGGCGAGGGATCTCCGCCACACGTTCGAGATCGGCGATCTGGTTGACGACTCGCGTCACACTCGTGGAGGCATAAGCATCGAACCATGCACGGCGTCGCCCCGGGGCACGGCTGACTGCCTCGGGGAAGCTGCCCCGCACGACGAGCTCCGCGAGCTCGTCGCGCCGAACGGCACGACTCTCGACGAGCTGTTCGGGGGATCGCTGGATGATGTCGAGCACACTGGAACGCGAGCCAGCGAGCTCGATCTCGCTGAACGGCCACAGCTCGATGACCTCAACTCGACCGACCAATGCGTCGGCCATCTCCGGAACCGAGAGAAGCCGTGCCGAGCCAGTGAGCAAGAAGCGTCCGGGTCGACGGTCGGCGTCGACCGCCGCCTTCACCGCCCGGAACAGCCGCGGCTCGAGCTGCGCCTCGTCGATGACGAGGGTGTCCACCGAACGCTCGACGAAGGTCCGCGGATCGATCGACGCCGCCCGGAGGGTGGGTTCGTGGTCCAGCGTCATCACCTCGACCCGACCCGGAAGTTCGAGCAGATCAGTCACCAGTGTCGACTTGCCGACCTGCCGGGCCCCGTTCACCACGACGACTGGCGT
>JANPCI010000140.1:0-2685 GCA_031430875.1 Actinomycetes bacterium
GATGAACAACGAGAGCGCGAACCCGACCCCGATGGCGATCGCCGTCAGCAGGAACCGGTTCGAGAACCAGCCCAACTCCCAGGCCGGCCGGCGCGTACTGCGGCACGCGAACGCGTTCGCGGCTTGACCGGCCACGACGCTGAGAAATGCCGCGCCCGATGCTGCGTAGAGGGCCGGACCTGTTGGGAAAGTGGCCCCGAGGCTCCAGCCGGCGATGATCAACGCCACGACGAACGCCGTCATCTCGAACACCGCCTCCGTTGGTCCGAGCACCCCGAAGGCCCGCGTGGCGACGGTGCGATTGAGGAGTCGACCTGAGCTGGGTGGCTGGGTCATCACGTGGGCGCCGGACGGTTCGCTCCCGAGGGCAACGGCCGACAGCGTGTCGGTGCCGATGTCGAGCGCAAGGATCTGCAGCACGCCGAGCGCGAGCGGGAATCGCCCGCCCGACAAGGCCCAGATCACGAATGGCGTCAACTCCGCGACGTTGTCAGTCAGGTGATAGGTCAGGAATCGCCGTGCGTTGGCGAAGGTCGCCCGCCCCTGCTCGACCGCGGCAACGATCGTTGCGAAGTTGTCGTCGAGCAGCACGAGGTCGGCGGCTTCCCGCGCAACGTCGCTCCCGCTGGCCCCCATGGCGATGCCGATGTCGGCCTCCCGCAGCGCCGGTCCGTCGTTCACGCCGTCGCCGGTCATCGCGACCACGTGCCCTCGCGCCCGCAACGCCCGAGCGATCCGGAGTTTGTCCTCCGGGGTCACACGGGCGATCACCACGCCGTCGCGATCCACGAGCGCCCCCAGCACTTGCTCGTCGGCGGGGAGTTCGGCGCCGGTCAACACGAGTCCGTCGTGCAGCCGGAGGCCCGTCTCATCGGCGATTGCTCGAGCGGTGAGCGCGGAGTCGCCGGTGATCATCGCGACGCTGATTCCGGCGCGCCGGCACGCGGCGAGGGCGTCGCGAGCCTCGGCGCGTGGGGGATCTTCGAAGGCGAGCAGGCCGAGCAGATCGAGATCGGCCTCCGCCTCATCGGCGGTCGTCGGCGCGGGATCGGTGAACGTCCTGGCGGCGACGGCAAGTACGCGCAGGCCCCGGTCGGACAGGTCCTGCATCGCCTGGCGAACGGCGACTTCTTCGTCGGTATCGATGCGACAGCGTTCGATCACGGCGTCGGGCGACCCCTTGACCATCACTCGATCGTGCGTCACCACCGACGACCTGCGTCGCCGCGGATCGAAGGCGAATCGCGCAAGCGCTGGGTCTGCCAGGAGGGCCGCCGCCGTCCTGTCGTGGTCGGCCAACTGGATCGTCAACGAGTCGATCGCCGCCTCCATGGGATCGCCCGTCGGGCTCCAACCGCCCTCCTCGTTGCGAACGACTCGACCTCTCGAACAGCCGCGTGCGACCACCGCGAGGTCGGTGAGTCGGCGGCTGATGTCGTCGGTCATCGACTCGTTCTTGCCGATCGGCTCGATCTCGCCGATCGGCTCGTACCCCGTGCCGTTGCGTCGAACCGCCGCGGAGGGCATCCAGACCTCGACGATCCTCATCCGGTTCTGGGTCAGTGTGCCGGTCTTGTCGGTGCAGATGAACGTGGTCGACCCGAGTGTCTCGACCGACTCCAGTCGTCGAACCAACGCGTGCTCGTCGGCCATCCGCTGGGCGCCGATCGCAAGGGAGAGCGTCACGGTCGGGAGCAAGCCCTCGGGCACGAGCGCCACCGTGATGCCAATGGCGAACACGAACCCGTCGGATGCCGGTGTGTCGAGGAACAGGGTCAGCACGAAGAATCCACCACCGACACCCACGGCGATCAGCGCGATGGTGCGAACGAGGCGGTGGAGCTCGCGGGTCAACGGCGTGTCGGGCCGTACGGTGTCCTGAGTGAGGACGGCGATACGGGCAAACTCGGTCGACGCGCCGGTCGCCTCGACGATCGCCAGGCCTTCACCCTCGACCACGAACGTCCCCGCTCGGAGACTGTCGCCGTCGCCGATCGATTCGGGCACGCTCTCGCCGGTCAGCGTCGAGGTGTCGACGAGGAGCCCGTGGCTTTCGACGCAGGTCGTGTCGGCGGGCACTCGGGCACCATCGGTGAGCACGACGAGATCACCGGGAACCACACCGTCGGCTTCGATCAGGAGCGGTGAGCCGTCGCGAACGACCATCACCTGCAACGGGAGCAGACTCTTCAGTCGTGCCGCCGCCTGTTCGGCTCGGTACTCCTGGGCGAACGCAAAGAGCGCGTTGACGACGATCACGATGAAGATCGCGACGCCCAACTCGGGGAGGTCGCCGATGATCGCCAGCACACCCGCAACCCAGAGCATCGCCGCGAAGAAGTGTGTGAGCTGCGCGAACAACTGGCGCCAGACTGGGGTCCTCGCCGGTTCGGGAAGTGTGTTCGGGCCGACCTCACGCAGCCCTGTGGCAGCTTCGGCCGAGGTGAGCCCCGTCAGGTGTGCAGTGTCTGGCACACCTCCAACTTCCGCCGCGAGCGGTGACTTGGCAAGGGCATTCGTCCCCTGACGGTGTCAGAGGTGTGAACGGATGGCGGCCAGGAGTTCGGGGTAGGTGTCGAGCGCCGGGAACTGCGGGAACTCTTCGATGACGTTCGCGGGGGCGTGGAACAGGTAGCCGTGGTCGGCGGCGCTCAACATGGTCGTGTCGTTGTAGCTGTCGCCGGC
>JANPCI010000141.1:0-7993 GCA_031430875.1 Actinomycetes bacterium
CCGAGCGTCCAGACGAGGTTGCTGGCGACCACACTCCACGTCGACAGCTCCGGGAAGTTGCCGGGCTGTTCGTAGATACGAAAGACCAGTTCGAACGGCATCGTTGAAATGTCGATCAGGCGCCACGACGGCGAGAGGTCAGCGCCCTCGACGATCGCAGCGGCGAGAATCGGTGACGCCAACACGAGCAGCACGATGCCGATCGCCGCAAACGCGCGCCGGTCCGTCAGGCTCGACGCCGCCATGGACACCGCGGCGAGTGCGGCCGAGATCGCGACACCCGACAGCACGACGCGGACGAAGGTGAGCAACCAGTCGTCGGGACCATCGGGGCCGGCTCCCTCGACCGTGTAACCGATGAGCAGCAGCAGCGGCGGGCCAATCGTGACGAGACTGAGTGTCGCTACAACGGCAACCCCTTTCGCCGTGAGGTACGTACGGCGGTCGAGCGGCGTCGACAGGTACATGGCGAGCATCCCGTTGCGGCGATCCGAGACCAGCACCTCGGGGGCCACGAGTGCCGAGAACAACACAATGGCGAGGATGATGAACCCGTAGTAGCCGGGATAGTCGGCGACCTCCTCGGGCTCCAGGATGTCACCGGGGATCAGGATGGCAATGCCGACGAACACGATGGCGGGCAGGTAGGCGATCACGACGGCGATCACCGGAAAGATCTTGGTGCGCGCCGGCCGTCCGAGGCCGAGCGTTGCTCGGATGCTCTCCCAACTCACGCTGCGGATGGCGCCAGGCACACCGGAGCGGCGACCCTCGTAGCGCTGAAAACCCCGCTCGACGATCTGGGCGTCGCCGCGACCACTCATGTCGTCGCCCCAGGTTCCGCCATGGAGAAGATGTCGTCGAGCGAGCGGCGGTGTTGGCCCAGCCGCCGCAGACGGGCACCGGCCTGGGCAACGCAGCGCGCTGCGAGGTCGAACAGCTCATCGTCGGGCAAGCCAACGACCGAGAGCGACGCGCCCGATCGTGTGACGCCGACGCCTGCGGCCGACAACAAGGCAACGACGTCGTCGATCGAGGTCGGTCGATCAACGAGCTCGACCAGTTCGAGTTCGATGCCGCCCGAGGCGCCAGCCAGCTCGGCCATCGACCCCTGCGCGACGAGGCGACCCTCGGCGAGCGCGACAACGTGATCACAGACGCGCTCGACCTCCTCGAGCACATGCGACGACAACATCACGTCGATCCCGAAGTCACGGTTGACCTGCACGATGATGTTCAACATCTCGTCGCGTTGCACCGGGTCGAGCCCATCTGTTGGCTCGTCGAGCACGATGAGTCGCGGGTCGGCGGCGATCGCCTGGGCGAGCTTGACCCGCTGGCGTTGACCGGTCGACATGGTGCCGAGCGCCCGGAAACGTTCCTCGCCGAGGCCGACGAGATACAGCGAATCGCTGGCGCGACTGCGAGCTTCATCACGCGGCAGCCCCTTCACTTCGGCCAGGTGACGTACGAAGTCATAGGCCCGGAGATCGTCGGGGAAGACGTTGCGCTCGGGTCCGTACCCGATCATCGCACGCAGCTCTGGGCCCCTCGAATCCGGATCGAGACCGAGCACCGAGATGCTTCCCGCGGTGGGCTTCAACAGGCCGAGCACGAGCGAGATGAGTGTGGTCTTGCCTGCCCCGTTCGCCCCGACGAGCCCGGTGACACCACTCGGGATCGTGACGTCGAGAGAATCGAGCGCCCGCGTCGACGGGAACTGCATCACGAGACCCCGAGTCTCGATGATCGCCGTCATGAAGGCTGAGTCTCGCAGCTCTGAACCGTCACAGCGTGCCAGGCACAGCGTGCCAGGAACAGCGTGACGGTTCGCTACCGTTTCACCATGAGCGTCATGCACCTTCCCGCGAGTGCATCAGCCGAGGAGATCCACGAGATCCTCGACCGTGACGCCGCATTGATCATCGACGACCTCGCCGACGTCGAACTCATCGACCGCATCACTGCCGAGATGGCGCCGTTCATCGAGGCCACACCATCGGGAAGCGACGACTTCTCGGGGCGCAACACGAAGCGCACGGGAGCGCTCATCGCTCGGTCACCGGCGAGCCACGAGTTGATCCAGCACGCGACGATCCTCGACGTCACGGCCCGTCTCCTGCACCGCGCGCAGAGCTATCAGATCCACCTCACCCAGGTGATCTCGATCGGGCCCGACTCGCCCGGCCAGTCGATCCATCGCGACCAGTGGGCGTTCGACTTCTTCGAGTTCCCGAGCGACTATGACGTGCAGTGCAACACGATCTGGGCGCTCACGGATTTCACCGAAGCCAACGGGGCAACGCGGCTGATGCCCGCCAGTCAGCATCTGCCCGACAGTTTCGAACACACCATCGCCGAGACGGTTCCCGCCGAAATGACCAACGGTTCGTGCCTGCTCTACACCGGCAAGGTGTACCACGGAGGCGGTGCCAACATCTCCGACGAAACGCGACGAGGGTTGAACATCACCTACAACGTGGGATGGCTACGCCAGGAAGAGAACCAGTACCTGTCGGTGCCGCACGACGTCGCAGCAACCCTGCCCGACGACCTCCTGCGCCTCATGGGATACCGCACCGGCGCTTACGCACTCGGCTACATCGACGACGTGCGTGATCCGATCGAAGCGATCCGTGATGCCAGTGGCACGATGTCGTTCGGCACCATCACAAAAGGGGTCTGACCCCAATTGTGATGATCAGGCGTCGACGAGTTCCTTTTCGCGCTGCTCTTGTTCGTGAGCGAGCGAGATGGCCGAGGCGTGCGTGCCGCCTTCGACGTTGAGCGTCGGGAGCAGACGATCGAGCCACTTCGGCAGCCACCAGTTACGGGCGCCGAGCAGCTCCATCGTGGCGGGCACGAGCAGCATGCGCACCAGGGTGGCGTCGAGGAACACCGCCGACGCCAGCCCGAGGCCGAACATCTTGACGATCCGGTTCTCCTCCAGCACGAAGCTACCGAACACCACGATCATGATCGCCGCCGCGGCCGTGATCACTCGGGCGGTGGCAGCGAGGCCGTCGGACACCGAGTTGACCGGGTCGCCGGTGCGGTCGTACTCCTCCTTCACCCGTGAGAGCAGGAAGACCTCGTAGTCCATCGAGAGGCCGAAGACGATGGCGAACATCATCATCGGCAGGAACGGTTCGATCGGACCGCCACCCGTGTTGAACAACGATGCACCCCACCCCCACTGGAACACCATGACCACGATGCCGTACGCCGCACCGATCGACAGCATGTTCATGATCACGGCTTTGAGCGGCACGAGCAGCGAACGGAACACCATCATCAGCAGCAGGAACGACAGCGACAACACCGCAATGAAGAAGATCGGGAGCCGCTGCGCGAGGTAGCTGCTGAAGTCGATGTTGGCGGCGACGCCTCCCGACACGTTGACCACGACGTCAGTTCCGTCGGTGACCGAGGGGACCACGTCGGAACGCAGCGACTTGACGAGTTCGTCGGTCGCTGCATCCTGCGGGCCGGTGGTCGGCGTCACGCGGATGATCGCGGCGTCGGCCGACGCGGGATCACCGAAGGTGTTCGGTACCGGACCGAGCACCGCAGCAACGCCGTCGGTCTCATTCAGCGTGTCGACGAGGTCAGCCATGACCGCCAGATCCTCTGGCTGAGCGAGTTCAGCAGTGAGGATCAGCGGCCCGTTCGCGCCGGGCCCGAACGCGACGCTCGTGAGCTCGAAGGCCTCACGGGTCGTGCTTCCCTCCGCGAAGTTGCTCTCGTCGCTGAACCCGAGGCGCAGGCTGGCCACTGGGATCGACAGCAGGAGTAGGAAAAGAGTCGTGAGGATCGCGATCGACCAGGGTCGGTGCTGGACGAACCGACTCCAGCGATACGCAAGCGTCTGGCGGAGCTGCTTCTCCTTGCGAGGAGGCAACTCCTTGCGCAACGGTGCGTACGCAAACGACGCGATCAGAATGATCACCGCAATCGGCGCGCCGATCAACAGTGGCTGAATTCCGAGGCCGACGCCGAAGAGAGCGACCGCGACGAACCCGGCGGCGAGGATGCCGCGCCAGCGTGTGACCTCGATCTTGTGCTGTGCGAAGCCCAAGAACGCCGGCAGCAATGTGACCGACGCGATCATCGTGACCAGCACCGTGATGGCGGCACCCGTGGCAAGGCCGTTGATGAACGCAAGACCCATGATGAACATGCCGAGGAGCGAGATGACGACGGTGAATCCGGCGAAGACAACGGCCCGGCCGGCCGTATCGAGGGCACTGACCGTTGCCTCTTCTGGTGTCTGGCCGGTCTTGAGGCCCTCCCGATACCGGGTGACGATGAACAGGGCGTAGTCGATGCCGACGCCAAGGCCGATCATGGCACCGAGCGTCACGGCGAAGTCGGGCATCGACATCACGTTCGACAGCAGCGTGATGATGCCGGCGCCGATCCCGACGCCGAACAGCGCGACGCCGATCGGGAGGCCCATGGCGAGAACGGAACCGAAGGCAAGGATCAACACCACGATGGCGAACGCAATGCCGATGAGTTCTGACTGGGGCGGCTCGAACTCACCGAGCGCTTGGCCGCCCACCTCGATCTGGAGGCCGTCGACACCGGTCGGCAGCATGTCGCCGATCTCGGCGCCGATCTCACCGGTCTGGGTCTCCGACAGGTTCTGGTCGAGATCGACCTGCGCGAATGCGACCAGACCGGCGAGCTCACCTTCGGCTGCAACCTGACCGCGTTGCTGTCCTTCGGGCGAGTACGGGCTGGTGAGCGTGACGCCCTCGAGCTGTGCGACCTCGTCGAACAGCTCGGTCATCACCGCCTGCACCTCCGGGTTGTCAACGCCCTGGTCAGCGCGGAACACGATGGTGCCCGAACGACCACTGCCGGCCCCGCCGAAGAACTCGTCGAGCGTGTCGAAGCCGGACTTCGACTCGGAGTCAGGGATCGAGAACGAGCTGTCACTCGATGTGCCGATCGACCCGACGAGCACGAACACGCCGACCAAGATCGTGATCCATGCGCCCAACACGAAACGGCGACGGCGGAAACTGAACCGACCGAGTCGCGCCCACATCGACGGTTTGGTGGGCATCGACGGTTTGGTGGGCATCGACGACTCGGGGGAGTCGGGGGAAGCGTCCGGGGGGGACATCGAGATCGTTGACATTGTTGGACATTCTGTCCAGTAGCGTGGAGAATCACAAGCAAACCCTTGGTGACGTGTCACACGACACACCGACCTTGAACTCACGCCGATGCCCTCCACGATCACAAGCGATGCCCGCCGCCCGGGCGACCCTCGAGTCGAACGCACGCGCTCGCTCGTCATCGCGGCCGCCGCCGCGCTCTTGATGCAGGACGGGCCCGGAGCGATCACTCACGCCAACGTCGCTGCGGCGGCGAATGTCAGCCGGACGACGGTGTACAACCACTGGCCGACTCGGGAAGACCTGCTGCGAGCCACAATCGATTCGATCGACCAGTCGGCTCCGCACATCGATGACCTCACCGGCACGCTGCGCATCGATCTCGGGATCCTGTGTCAGCACCTCGTCACCGACCTGATCGACGACCAGCGCGCACCGCTGATCGCCAACATGATGGAGCGAGCACTGCACGACGAGGTCGTCGAGAGTGTCCGCAACCAATTCTTCGCTGAGTACCGGGGTCTGTTCCATGTCGTCCTCGACAAGGCACGAAGCGACGGGGACCTGCGCCGTGATCTCGACGTCGACCGCAGCATGGCCAGCCTGCTCGGCAGCTTGCTGTTCGCCCGCTTCTTGTCGCCCGACGAGTTCGATCAGCGCTATGCCGACGCCGTGATCGATGACTTCGTCACCATCAACACTCCACGCTGAACACCGGATACTCCCAGAACAACCAGGTTTGCGGGAGGATTTGGTTGGCCCGTCCCAACGGAAAACTCTCGCAAACGGGGGTTGGAGTTAGAGGCGACGGACGATGACGCTGCCGACGGAGTAGCCGGCACCGAACGAGCAGATCACTCCGAGATCACCGGCAGACAGGTCGTCGCGGTGCAGATGGAAGGCGATGACCGAGCCGGCCGAGCTCGTGTTGGCGTACTCGTCGAGAATCACCGGCGCTTCGTCGTCGGTCGGCAAACGACCGAGCACACCCTTGGCGATGAGCTGATTCATCTTGAGGTTCGCCTGATGCAACCAGAACCGGCGCACATCTGCGGCGTCCAGACCGAGGGCTCCGAGATGAGTCGTGATGTGCTCGGCAACCATCGGGCACACCTCACGGAACACCATCTGACCGTTCTGGCGGAACACCAACTCGTGGGCATCGCGTTCCAGCACCTCCGATGAGTTCAGAAACCCGAAGTCGTTGCGGATGTTGTTGGAGAACTTCGTCGCCAGCTTCGTACCGAGCACCTCCCATTGGCCCGGCCCCGCGGCATCGTTGGTTCGTTCGAGCACGAGCGCGGTGCAGGCATCACCGAAGATGAAGTGGAAGTCGCGCAACTCAAAATTGTTGTGCCCCGACGTGATCTCCGGGTTCACCACGACGACACAGTTCGCGCTCCTGTTGCGGAGCGCATCGACAGCGGCCTGGATCGAGAACGTCGCCGACGAACACGCAACGTTCATGTCGTAGCCCCAGCCCGCGGCACCGAGGGCGTCTTGGATCTCGATGGCGACGGCTGGATAGGCGCGCTGCAGATTCGAGCAGCCGACAATCACCGCGTCGACGTCGGTGGGGACACGACCGGCCTGCGCCAACGCCTCGTGGATCGCCGGCATCGACATCTCGGCCTGAAGACCGATCTGATCCTCCGAGCGGGTCTCCAACCGCGGCCGCATCCGGGCCGGGTCGAGCACCCCCGACTTCTCCATGACATACCGCGACCTGATCCCCGACGCCTTCAGGATGAACTCCTCATCAGGCAGCGGTCGCTCCATCACGTCGCCGGCCGCGATCTCCTCGGCGTGTTCGGCGTTCCACTTGAGAGCCGACTCGGTGAGCGACGCCGCCAGCTCCGCGTTGCTGATCGACTCCGGGGGAGTGAACAAGCCAGTTCCGGTGATGGAGACAGCTGGGAGGTCGACGAGCGGCATGGGCCGACGCTAACGAACTCAGCCGACCCAGTTCCGCACGAGCGCCCGCAGGGAGTCGATGCCATCACCCTTCGACGCGCTCACCCACACCACATCACCCTGATCGAGTTGACAGCCAGCGGCCAGTTCTTTCTTGCGCGTCGCCCGCTTCGACGACTTCACCTTGTCGAACTTCGTGGCCACAATCGTGTGGGGAACTCCGTTGTACCGCAGCCAGTCGAGCATCTGGACGTCGAGTGTCGTCGGGCCGATGGGTCCGTCGACGAGCACGAACACCATCGCCAGGTTCTCACGCTGAAGGAGGTACCCCTCGATCATCTCGGGCCAGTCACGCTTGACGCTCTTGGCCGCCTTCGCGAATCCATACCCCGGCAGGTCGACCATCGTGCCCCGCTCCGGCCGAGCGCTCTCGACTTCGAACACGTTGATCAGCTGGGTGCGGCCGGGCGTGTTCGACACCCGCGCGAGCTGCTTGCGGTTGGCGAGTGCGTTCACGAGCGACGACTTGCCGACATTCGAGCGCCCCACGAATGCCACCTCGATCGGCGACCCGGGCAGTTGGTCGGCGCGGCTCGCCGACTGCAGGAATGTCAGGCGCAGCGGTCCACTCATGTCAGCCGCTGACCAGGGACGCGAGCGCCCAGACAGCGGCGACGAGGCCGATCGCAGCGAAAGCGACGCTGCGCACCAGCGGCGCACGCTCGAGGTTCGTGTCGTCGAGTTGCTTGGCTGGTGGCTTGACGATCGCCAGCAGGTTGCCGACGAACAGCGCCCCACCGAACGCGAGGGTGAGCCAAGCGAGGAGGTCTTCTCCAAGGAACATTCCAACAGGATGCCGCGGGCCGCTACAGCTTCGTCGCCATATGATCCACCGGTGGCAACACGCGGCTTGATCGAGGCGATCAAGCATCCCGCCCGACTGGTCGTCG
>JANPCI010000142.1:0-5162 GCA_031430875.1 Actinomycetes bacterium
CCCACAAGGATTCCCGAACCCGCCCTTTCCGTCCGAGCCCCCCGGGGGAGGGCCTTCGGCGGGTGGGCCACCCGGCAGTCCGTTCGGGGCGCCGGCGGTCGGGCCGCCGAGCAGCCCGTTCGGCACACCGGCAGCCACCCCTAGTTGGATGCCGCAGGACCCGCCGAAGCCGCCGAGTAACAGCGGGCGAAACGTGGCGCTGGGTGTCATGGCACTGATCGTCATCGGTGGTGTAGCAGCCGTTGCGCTTCTGGTGACGAGCGACGACGACGATGCCTCGACTGTCGAGCCGGCCACTTCGGTGCCCTTCGCAACGCTGCCCGCCACGTTGGAGTCGGCGCCCGCAGTGACCGTGTCGGGCATTACGGAGGTGCCGACCATCGCACCTGCCACCGTGCCCGTGACGGTGGCGCCGGTGACGACCGTGGCAGTTGTTGAGGCGCCAAACCTGTTCGTCGGCACCCAGGCCGCCGACGTGATCGCGGAGATAGGCGTTGCTCGCGGTGCCGCACCGCTGCGGATTTTGCAGGCGATCATTTATCCGGGCTATGCCTTCGCCCAGGTGCAGGACCCGTCGATACCGGTCAACGTCGACGAGTACCAGTGGCGCGGCACCCTCAGTAGCCCAGCACCGGTGACGCTGACCGGCGGCGGCGATCTGGAGGCCAACCTGTTCTCCGACACCGAGGTCAATTGGGCAGCGATTCCCGCGCTGGTCGAGGCCGCGCTCGCACAAATCCCGATCGAGGGGGCGGAAGTCACGCACGTCTTCGTCGAGCGCAACTTGCCGTTCACCGACACCGTCCAGATTCGGGTCTTCGTCAACGGCACCCGTGGCAGCGGGTTCCTCGACGCCGATGCTCAGGGCAACGTGCTCGCCGTCAACCAGGGCTGACCCAAACCGCTCAAACTTGATACGAGGCGTAGCAACTTTCCTATGTCGAGCTAGGCTGAGCATATGGCGTTCGATCCGAAAAAATGGACTGTCAAGACCAACGAAGCCTTTGCCGCGGCCATTGACCAGGCGAAGGCGCTCAGCAACCCCGAGCTGACGCCCGACCACCTGATGGCCGCGCTTGCACGGCAGGACGACACCATCGTTCCGGCCGTGCTGGCCAAGCTGGGCCTGGCGCCGCTGATGGTGCGCAACAAGGCCGACGAAGCCGTCAACAAGCTGCCCAAGGCCTTCGGCACCAACGACCCACGCATGAATCGCGAGCTCGACAATGTGGTGCAAAACGCGGTGGCGTATCAAAAGGACCTGAAGGACGACTTCCTGTCGGTCGAACACCTGCTGCTGGCCATGAATTCGCGGTTGGGCATCGGCAGCGAGGAGCTGTTGGTCGCCCTCAAGGAAGTGCGCGGTAGCCACCGCGTCACCTCGCAGACTCCGGAAGAGAGTTTTGCTGCACTCGAGAAGTACGGCCAAGACCTCACTCAGCGGGCACGCGACGGCAAAATCGACCCGGTCATCGGCCGCGACGACGAGATCCGCCGCGTCATCCAGGTGTTGTCGCGGCGCACGAAGAACAATCCGGTGCTCATTGGCGAGCCGGGTGTTGGCAAGACCGCCATCGTGGAGGGGCTCGCCCGCCGCATTGCCGATGGCGACGTGCCGGAGGGGCTGAAGAACAAACGGCTGATCAGCCTCGATATCGGCTCCATGCTCGCCGGCGCGAAGTATCGCGGCGAGTTCGAAGAGCGACTGAAGGCCGTCCTCAAGGAGATCACCGACGCCGCCGGAGAGGTCATCACATTTGTCGACGAGATCCACACCATCGTCGGTGCTGGCGGCGCTGAAGGTGCGATGGACGCTGGCAACATGATCAAGCCGATGCTGGCTCGTGGTGAACTGCGCATGGTTGGCGCTACCACGCTCGACGAGTACCGCAAGTACGTCGAGAAGGATCCTGCGTTGGAGCGTCGCTTCCAACAGGTGTACGTGGGTGAGCCCACCGTGGAAGACACGATCGGTATTCTGCGCGGCCTCAAGGAGCGCTACGAGGTGCACCATGGTGTGCGCATTCAAGACAGTGCACTGGTGTCAGCCGCTGTCTTGTCCAACCGATACCTCACCAACCGCTTCCTGCCCGACAAAGCCATCGACCTGATGGACGAAGCCGCTTCGAAGCTGCGCATCGAGATCGATTCGCTGCCAACCGAGATCGATGTGGTGCAGCGCCGAATCTTCCAGTTGGAGATTGAAGAAGTCGCCCTGCAAAAAGAGACCGACGCGCGCTCAAAGGAGCGGCTGGAAACCATTGTCGACGAGCTAGCCACACTCAATGTCCAGATGCACGAGATGCGGGCGCACTGGGAGAACGAGAAGCAGGCCATCGACGCGATCCGTTCGCTGAAGGAAGAGCTCGAGCACCTGCGTACTCAAGTCGAGCGCGAGACCGACCTGTCGGTCGCGGCCGAGATTCGTTACGGGCGCATTCCCGAGCTCGAGCGGCGCATCTCAGAGGCTACTGAGCACCTCGACGAGCTGCAGGTGGGCAACCGGATGCTGAAGGAAGAGGTGGATGCGGAAGACATCGCCGAGGTCGTCAGCAAGTGGACGGGCGTGCCGGTCAGCCGACTCTTGGAGGGCGAGATGACAAAGCTCATCCACCTCGAAGACCAGCTGCATCAGCGTGTCATCGGGCAAGACGACGCGGTCACCGCGGTCGCGAATGCCATCCGTCGGTCACGCGCTGGGCTCTCCGATCCCAATCGTCCGATTGGTTCATTCATGTTCCTCGGGCCCACCGGCGTCGGCAAGACCGAGCTGGCGCGAGCCGTAGCCGAGTATCTGTTCGACGACGAGAAGTCGATGGTGCGCATCGACATGGGCGAGTACATGGAGAAGTTCTCCGTGACTCGCCTGATCGGCGCACCCCCCGGGTACGTGGGGTACGACGAAGGTGGCCAGCTGACCGAGGCTGTGCGCCGTCGCCCGTATTGCGTGATCCTGCTCGACGAGATCGAGAAGGCGCACCCCGATGTGTTCAACGTGTTGCTGCAGGTGCTCGACGATGGGCGGCTCACCGATGGGCAGGGTCGCACGGTCGACTTCACCAACGTCGTGCTGATCATGACGTCGAACCTGCCGGGCGATCCGCTGGGTTTCTTCAAGCCCGAGTTCATCAACCGTGTCGACGACATCATCCGCTTCCGCTCGCTGACCGAAGCCGACCTCGAGCGCATCGTCAAGGTGCAGCTGGCGCACCTCCACAGGCGGTTGGCTGATCGTCGTATCGACCTCGACATCGATGAAGCGGCCATGGCGCAGCTCGCCCGGGAAGGCTTCGATCCGGCCTTCGGAGCGCGGCCGCTCAAGCGGGTCATCCAACGTGAGATCGGCGACAAGGCGTCGCTCCTCATCCTCAACGGCGATGTCGCCGAAGGCGGTTCGATCGTCGTCCGCGCCGGTACCGCCGAAGAGGGCCTCGGTGTTACATCTGGGGTCAGACCCCAGATGTAACAGGCACGAGGGTGAGACGGAACGTCGGTGGGCTGAGTTCGATCAGTTCGAGGCGACCGCCGTCTGATTCCGCGAGGCGTCGGGCGAGCGGCAGGCCGCGGCCGTGCGCTGCCTGGTGATCCAACGGACGATCGAACAGGGTTGCCGCGCGTTCGCGACTGATGCCGGAGCCCTCGTCTTCGATCGTGACGCTGTCATCCTGCACCAGGATCGCAACAGTGCCGTGCCCATGGCGCAGCGCGTTGTCGAGCAGGATTCCGATCACCTGGCCGACGAGGCCCGGCGTGGCGATCACCTGGTTCACGCGGCCCGTCGTCACCACCACCTGGCGCCGTTTCTCGGCAAAACGGTGCTGCCAGTCGGCCACCTGATGGTCAACGAGCGCCGTCAACTCCAGTTCGGTGCGTTCCTTCGTCGAGCCTGTCCGCGCCACGGTGAGCAGATCGTCGAGTGTGAGGTTCAGTTCGTGGGTCTGTGTCAGCGCTGCGGTCGCCTCAGCGGCGACCTCGGGGTCGTCGTCACGTTCCAGCAGTTCGAGCCGCATGGCAATGCCGGTGAGTCCGGTTCGCAGCTGATGGGTGGCGTCGGCGGTGAAGCCACGCTCTGATTCGAGCATGCGATCAACCCGGTTCGCGCTCAGGCGCAGCGCACGCGAGATGTCGTCGATCTCACTGATTCCCGATGGCGGTGGGGCGGCTGCGCTGAAGTCGCCATCGCCCACACGCGACGCGCTCCGGGCGAGCCGCTCGAGTGGCCGTGCGAGCTGGCGGGCTTGAACACTGGCGAGCAGCGCGGCAGACGCAATGGCTGCCACAGCGATCACCGCGAGCCGCGCCAGCACGTCGGCGGGAAGCTCGCCGCCTTCGGCGTCGCGCACGACGAGCAGCACGGGCACGATCAGCACCATGATGACAATCAGCACCACGGCGATGGTCGAGAGCACCAGACGGCGGCGCATGTCGGGTCAGCCCCTGGCTGGATCGAATCGGAAGCCCACGCCGCGAACGGTGACGATCTTCGATGGCGGATCGGTGTCGTCGAGGATCTTGCGGCGCAGTGTCGAGGTGTGGGTGTCGAGTGTGCGGGTGGAACCCCACCAGTTCTCGTCCCACACCTGACTCATGATCTGTTCGCGCTTGAGGGTCACGCCGGGTTGACGCATCAGCAGCTCGAGCAGGTCGAACTCCTTCGTCGTGAGCTCCACTTCGGTTCGTGTGCCGTCGTCGCTCTCAACGAAGCAGCGGCGCGCCTCGGTGTCGAGCCCGATGCCGGCGCCGCTCAGATGCCCGCTCGTGCCGGCCTGCGGGTGTTCGACGAGGCGTAGCCGGGCCCGGATTCGCGCAACGAGTTCGGCGAGTCGGAACGGTTTCGCGACGTAGTCGTCAGCACCGGCGTTGAGTCCGACGATGACGTCCATCTCCTCGGCGCGGGCGGTGAGCATGATGATCGGAAGGCTCGGGTGGTCGCTCCGCAGCTTGCGGCAGACGTCGAGGCCGTCGATGTCGGGCAGCGTGAGATCCAGCAGCACGAGGTCGGGGCAGTGGTCGCCGACAGCGGCAAGCGCGTCGAGTCCCGCTGCCACGTGCGCAACCTCGAAGCCTTCGCTGCGCAGTACCCGAATCAGCGGCTCGCTGATGCGGTCGTCGTCCTCCACGAGCAGCACTGCTGTCGTGGGAGGCGCGGTGGCGGTGCCGCC
>JANPCI010000143.1:0-3911 GCA_031430875.1 Actinomycetes bacterium
TTGCATTCCGCGGCGACGAGGTGGTCGCCCTGGAACTGATCGGCATCGTGGTCATCATCGCCGGGGCACTGCTCGCCAGCCGACGAGTCGCGACGCGCTAGACCTCGATCAGCGCCGGCAGGATCTCGCCGATCTGGCCGACCAGCAACCAGTCGGCATAGCGATCCATTGCAGTCTCGGCGCCGTTGACGATCACGACACTCGCGCCGCCGGCCTTCGCGCGCGGCACACAGTTGGCGGCAGGAAAGACGCTCAGGGTCGAGCCGATCGCGATCAACAGATCGCATTCGTCGCTCACGCGCATTGCCCGCTCGATCACCTCCGGGACGAGTGCCTGCCCGAAGCTGATCGTGTCGCTCTTGAGGATCCCACCGCACCCAAGACAGGCAGGATCCGGTTCGCCTGCGCGCACACGATCGAGCGACTCGGCCATCGGGCGACGGTCCTGACACTCCCAGCAGCGGGTGAACCACACCGTGCCGTGCACCTCGATGACCGTGTCGGGATCGTTACCGGCCTTCTGATGGAGGCCGTCGATGTTCTGCGTAACGACGGCATGCAGTTGCCCCCGACGTTCCAGTTCGACGATCGCCGCGTGGCCCCGGTTCGGCTCGGCAGTCCACGCCGGTGTGTTCAGCCGGTTCTGCCATGCGGCAACACGAACCTCTGGATCACCGAGGTAGAAGCTGAGGTCGGCGGCTTTCTCCGCCGCCGGGTTCTTCGTCCAGAGTCCGTTCGGACCCCGGAAGTCGGGGATGCCCGAGTCGGTCGAGATCCCTGCGCCTGTGAGCACGACGATCCGCTCGGCCGCACGAACGATGTCGCCGGCCGCGGTGACGAGATCAATCGACATCCCGTCACTGTCGTCGCTCGGGGCGAGGTTCGCCAAGGCGGGCGGGCGGAACCTGCCGTCCCCGCGGTAAGGTCATTCTACGCTCTACAAAGGAGGCTTTATAATGGGTCTATTGGACATGGTGAAGGGATTGCTCGGAGGGGAAACGGCGCAGAACCTGCTCGAGTCGACCGGACTGAGCGAGCACGTCGAGGGGTTCATCGGCGAGGGCGGCGCCGTCGCCGAGTCGATGGGCGTCGATGTCGGCCAAACAGCCGAGGCGCTCGGCGTTGACGTCGGCCAGGTCACCGAATCGCTCCCCGGAGGAATCGGTGACGCGGTTCAGGGAGTCACCGACACCCCCGTCCCCTGACAGCGATGAGCGAAGGGCCGGTATCCGGGCCGCTCGCTCACTCATCGCTCACCTGGTCAGGGAGGCAACGGCCTCGGTGAACACCTCGCTGTGACGGTCGACGTCGGCCTCGGTATGGGCGGGTGACAGCAGCGCCATGTTGTGGAACGGCGTCATCAGGATCCCGCGGTTGAGCGCCCACAGGTGCATGAACGCGTCGAGCTGATCGTCGACGGCCGCGGCGGCGTCGGCGCCATTGGCCGGGAGCGGGCAGAACCAGTACTCGGCCCGGCAGCCGAGCTGCTGCACGGACCACGGCACCTCGAACCGCTCGATCGCCGCGGCCACCCCGTCGGTCCACCGGTTGGCCAGCGGGATCATCCGGGCGTAGTCCGCGTCGAGCAACGTCGTCGACAACGTCGCTCGAATCGCAGCCGTCGCCATTGCGCTGCCGGCCAGCGTGCCGCCCACTCCTCCGACGTCGGCATCGTGGCCGTGCAACGCGGGATCGAGCGCGGCACCGATCTCGTCCGTGACGCCGTAGGTCGCCACCGGGAATCCACCGCCGATCGGCTTGCCGATCACAACGATGTCAGGCTCCAGCCCCCACACTTCGGTACACCCACCAGGCCCTGCCGAGATGGTGTGCGTCTCGTCGATGATCAGCAACACCCCGTGACGGCGGGTGATCGCACGGACCGCCTCGTGGTATCCCGCATGCGGCAGGACGATGCCGATGTTGGTGAGCGCCGGCTCCATCAACAGCGCAGCCACGTCGCCGTGGGCGAGCGCAGCGTCGAGGGCGTCGAGATCGTTGAACGGCACCACCCGAGTGGTCATGGCCGGATCAACCTGCGGGCCGATCGCTCCCGGTCGGCTGACAACCTCACCGCCAGGCCCCAGAATGGCAAGTGTCTCGTCGACCGTGCCGTGGTAGCACCAGTCCATCACCGCGATCTTCGGTCGGCCGGTGAGGTGCCGAGCGAAGCGCAGCACGAAGCGGTTGGCGTCGGTGGCCGACGTGGTGAGCTGCCACTTCGCCATCCCGAACCGCCGGGCGAGTTCATCGGCAACCCAGGCGGCATCCTCGCTCGGCAGCATGGTGGTCGAGCGCCCGGCGATCGCCGCCAGCCCGATTGTGCCGTGGCCGGTCATCGCTCCGGTGTCGCCGAGACAGAAGTCGACGTACTCGATGCCGTCGACATCGATGAAGCGTGCTCCTGAGGCGTCGGCCACATGGATCGGAAATGCACCGGGCCAGCGCGTCATCCACGGCATCGGTACGCCGGCCAACAGGTGTCGACGACCCGATTCGGCCAGCTCGGCCGATCGTGGGTGCATCTCCACGAAACGCCGCTCTTCGTCGGCCATGAGGGCGCCCAGAGCGCTCTGATCGATCACAGAGCGTGACGGTAGCCTCGATTCGATGTCAGCTCAGGTGCTCAGCGAAGCGGCGCGTCGTCGTACGTTCGCGATCATCAGTCACCCCGACGCGGGCAAGACCACCCTCACCGAGAAGTTTCTGCTGTATGCAGGCGCCATCACCTCGGGTGGGGCCGTCAAGGCGCACGAGGGTCGCCGTGCCGCCACATCCGACTGGATGGAGATGGAGCAGAAGCGCGGCATCTCGATCACATCGACCGCGCTGAACTTCCCCTACCGCGATCACGAGCTGAACCTGCTCGACACGCCGGGCCACCGCGACTTCTCCGAAGACACCTACCGGGTACTGTCGGCTGTCGACGCCGTGGTGATGGTGCTCGACTCGGCCAAGGGCATCGAGCCGCAGACACTCAAGCTCTTCGAGGTCTGCCGGTCGCGCAGTCTGCCGGTGATCACCTTCCTCAACAAGCTCGACCGACCCGGCATGGAACCGCTCGAGTTGCTCGACCAGATCGAGGCCCAGATCGGCCTGCGCCCGACACCGGCCACCTGGCCGGTCGGGTCGTTCGGCGACCTGCGCGGCGTCATCGATCGCCGGACGGATGTGTTCACCCGCTTCACCCGTACCGCTCGCGGTTCGCAGATTGCTCCCGAGGAGGACGTCCCCGCCGAACGAGCTGCGCTGGAGGAGGGTCCTGCGTGGACGAAGAGCACCGAGGAAACGGAGCTCCTGAGTGCGATGGAGGCCGACGTCGACATGGCGTCGTTCCTCGCCGGTGAGTCCACGCCGGTGTTCGCCGGTTCGGCTCTCACCAACTTCGGGGTCCGCCACCTCCTCGACGCCATCGTCGATCTCGCCCCGGCGCCGACGGCCCGACTCGACATCGACGACAAGCCTCGCCACCTCGAGGAGCCGTGCTCGGCATTCGTGTTCAAGGTGCAGGCCAACATGGACCGCAACCACCGCGACCGGATCGCCTTCGCCCGCATCTGCTCGGGCAGGTTCGACCGCGGGATGGTGATGATGTGCGAGCGAACTTCCAAGCCGTTCGCCACGAAGTACGCATCGACGGTGTTCGGCGCCGAGCGCACCACTGTCGACGAGGCGTTCCCCGGCGACGTGGTCGGGCTCGTGAACGCCACCGGGCTCAACATCGGCGACACGCTGTACGACGAGATGGGTTCGTCGGTTCAGTTCCCGGCCATTCCGGCATTCGCACCCGAGGTGTTCGCCACGGCACGGCCCGTCGACACCGGCAAGACCAAGCAGTTCCGCAAGGGCCTCGAGCAACTCAACGAAGAGGGTGTCGTCCAGGTGCTCAAAGACCCCGATTGGGGCGACGC
>JANPCI010000144.1:0-3041 GCA_031430875.1 Actinomycetes bacterium
TGTTGGCGTCGGGCGTGCCATTGCTGGTCGAACATGCATGGCACGATCGCAGACGGCAGGCCCGCTTCGAGGACGAGCGCATTGGTGCCGTGCGCACCGGACTGCACGACGCCTCGAGCATGCGCGAGGAGCGGTGCCAACGGGACGAACGGCCAGACCCCGTGACGCCGTTCGACACCCGCGGCACGCACCCGCTCGGTGACTGCCGCGTTCGATGTGAGAATTTGCGAGTGTCAAGGGAGTCGAGCACCGCCGCGACCTGCTCGAAGACCTCCGGTCGAGCCGACGCGCCGCTGGTGCCGAGCGTGACGACGATTGGTGGGGGCCCGGCGTCGAGGAAGCTCTGAACGTCGTCGGGCAGCCGGCCACTGTCGGGCCCGTTCCAAGAGGTGAAGCCAACGAGGTCGTAGTTGGCGGGCCAGTCAGGTGCCGGATCGATGTAGTGGCGCGAGACGAGACCCAAGTTGCGTGTCGGTGACAAGCGGGCCCCGGCTACGTTCCAGCCGGAGTCGGTGCGTAGCCCGAGTGATCGACGGAAGTCCACGAATCCTTGCCGGCTCATCAACGGGCCCACGACTCGCGACTGACCGAGGCGCCAGATCGCAGCGTTCCCCCTGCGGCCGAGGTTGGGCACCCCGGCCGGTGGTGCGGTCGCCGTCGGCACCAGCATCGGGAACAGGTCACCGACGATCCATGGAATGCCCCGGCGCTCACACGACATTGCGCCGACGAGCGACGCCGCCGGGTGCGAGACGAGCAGGTCGGCATCGACCAGTTCGGCATCCACCGCTTCGAACAAGGCGCCGAGATGCGGGACGGTGTATCGGCCGAAGTACAGCGGCATCAGGCCTGCTCCGCTGAGCGGCATGCCCCAGCGGGCGATGTATGCCCCGTCTTCGTCGAGGGCCACTGGTGAGAAGTCGGTCCCGCTGTGGGCACACCGGAACGGTTCGGACGCGAACAGTGGATGGAACTCTCGCGGGACGACGTATGTGACGTCATGTCCTCGACGCGACAGCTCCGACGCAATCGGCACGTACGGGAACACGTCACCGCGATGCGCCATCGAATAGAAGACGACGCGTGCCACGATCGATTCTCAGGTCGCTTCGACAATGATGTCGGCGTCGTGGATGTCGGAATCAGCCGCGCCGGGTTCGAGCGGGGTCTCAGCTTCGAGATAAATGCACTCACCAGGACAGTGCTCGGCAGCATCGATTGCGTCGCGCTCGTGGCGACTCGGCACGACGGCGCTTGCATTCGGCACATCGCTGAGCACGACATCACCATCGCGGACGTAGCCGATGCCATCGTCGAGCACGACGAAGAGATCCGGACAACGATCGACGCACAAACCTGCACCGGTACAACAGTCCTGATCGATCCACACGCGTATCACCACGACGGGACCGAAAGCTTCCGCGACACCGTCATCGGATTCCTTCCGCAAACGTCGTCACCTGAAGGACTGCTCCACCGGTGGGTCGGTTGACGACCATCCCGACGGGTCGTGGCACGTCGGGCGATGACGACACGGCGACGAGTCGCTGGGCGAGGCGGCTGATGATCAAGGTCAGTTCCATCTGGGCCAGCGCGAAGCCGAGGCACATGTGGGGCCCTCGCCCGAACGGCACCCATGCCTGGTCGCAGAGCACCTGTTGCTCGGCGGTGAGGTCGACGAAGCGGTCGGGGTCGAAGCGCAGTGGATCGGTCCATGTGGCGGCGTCCCGTCCGGCAAGATGGGGTGACCACACAACGAGGGTGCCGCGCCGAACAGTGCACCCACCCAGCTCGATGTCGCGGGCGGCTTGTCGAACGGCGATCAGACCAGCGGGGTGCAGTCGGAGTGCCTCGTGGACAACGTGGCGCGAGAAGGTGAGATCGCCGAGCGTGGATCGATCGCCAGGCGTCGCCGATCGCGGAGGGCCGAGCACGAGATCAGCCTCCGCTTTCAGTCGTGGCCAGGCATCGGGCGATCTGCCGACGCGCACCAGCATCCACGCCAGCGCGGCCGACGTGGTGTCGAAGCCGGCACCGATCGCTGTGGCCGCTTGGTCATGGATCTCGTCGATCGACAGCGAGTCGTCAGCGAGCAGCGCACCCAACAGGTCGTCACGGGCTGCGGAGGGATCAGCGCGACGAAGTGCGATCTCCTCATCGATGACCTCGTCGAGTGAGCGACGGTCGTGGCGCACCTTGCTCCGACGGCCGAACGGCAACGGGCGCGGCAGTTGCTCGAGCGCCGGTGCCTCGATGAAGTCCTGCGGGCGCTGCAACAGCGCGCCGATCTCGTCGGCGCGGGCGGCCAACCGCGGGCCGAAGAATGCCTCGAGGGTGATGCCGAGGATCAAGGCCCTTCCGATGGGATACAGGTCGAGTTCCTGGCCTGGCGCCGACGTCCGTGCGAGCGCGTCGATGGCGAGGTCGGTCCGCTGCACGATCATCGGGATCAGACCGTCGAGCCGTGGACGACTGAACGCGCTCTGAGATGCGCGTCGTCGGCGTGCGTGGTCCGCTCCGTCCGACACGATCATCGAACCCTTTCCGACGACGAGGCGGACACCCACGACGTTGTAGCGATGCCCCCACCGATAGGCGTCGGCGCCCATCGCGAACATTTCGCGCATGACCGTGGGGTCACCGATCACCGCCAAGCGCACCCCACCCACACCCAGCTCGACGACCGGGCCGTACACCCGTCGCAATTCGTCGAGCACCGGCGCCGGGTCGCGCAGCAACGCCCTCATCAAGCGCAACTTTTCCCGTCCGGTCGGCCCGGGCGGGCGAGCTGATCCGCCCGTTGCGCGGGCGCTCAAGGCGGTCGTACTCACCTCATCAACCTGCACCTGTGGGGCAACGGTTGTCAACCGTCGCCCCGAATTCGTTCGGCGATGGCCGACACGCCAGTCGTCGTGGTGAACGGGGCCCGGCAGGTCGGCAAGTCGACACTGGTGACTGATCTGCTCGAACTTCCGGGTCGGGTCGAGGTGATGACGCTGGACCACGAACCCACCCTCCGGGCGGCGTCGATCGATCCGCGG
>JANPCI010000145.1:0-31955 GCA_031430875.1 Actinomycetes bacterium
ATCGATACTCGTGCCGTCGAGATTGACCGTCCGCACCGGATCATCGAGACGCGGGCAGTCGACGGCGAGGTCATCGACCCCGATCACGTCGTTGCCCCCGAACGTGGGCTCGGCCGGCCGAACGGTCGACGACAACACGCCGTAGACGGGATCGGACCCCGCTCCGATGAGGTACTGATCCCCCTTCACCAGGAACCGGTAGTCGTCGCCGTAGCGGACGTCGATCAAGCCATCGACCTCCCACGGCGTCGCGGAGCCCGCTCGGAGCTGGTCGATGCGGAACCGGACGACCTCTGTGACGTCGTCCTTGCCGATCATGGTGCCGACAAATGCCACTGCAGCCGGATCTGGCCGCGGGCACCCGACCGGAATCGGGATCAATCCCTGGTCGACGGCGATGGGTGCAGGCTCGGGTGGGGCTGCGCCTGCGCTCCCGGCCGTGAAGCCGACGATCGTCGCGCACAGCGAGCCGAGCAGGCCGACGCGAACGATCCGAGAAACCACCGGTTCAGGCTAACGACCTCCGCACACCGGCGAACGGCAGCCGGCAACGCAACGTATTCGGCGATTCAGCGACCTTCGAAGACCGGATCGCGCTTCTCCATGAACGCCTTGATGGCCTCGACGGTGTCCTTCGTGCCGAAGTTGACGGTCTGCGACAGCCCTTCGTCGTCGAGTGCCTCTTCCATCGTGACGGCGAGCGAGTTGTTCAGCAGGCGCTTCGACATCGCCAGCGCGATCGGGGGGCCGGCGGCGAGACGGGCAGCCCAGTCGTCGACGAAGGCGTCGAGTTCATCATCGGGGAGCACCCGATTGACGAGCCCCATCGCCTCGGCGCGTGGCGCGTCGATGATCTCTGCCAGGAGGGCCAATTCCTTGGCGCGGTGCATCCCGACGAGTCGGGGCAGCAACCACGAACCGCCGAAGTCGAGGCTGAGACCGCGTTTCGCGAAGATCTCGGAGAACCGTGCATTCTCGGATGCGACGATCAGGTCACACGACAGCGCCATGTTCAAGCCCGCTCCGACGGCCACGCCGCGCACCTTGGCCACGGTGGGCTGCGGGATCCGGTGCAGAGCCAGACACACGTTGGAGATGTGGCGCATCGCCGAGAGTTGATGCGGTGGCGCCTCGCCCGAGGCCCCCTGCCACAGATCGGCACCCGAACAGAAGTTGCCGCCGGCGCCCGTGATCACCACGGCACGGTCGGCCGGATTCGATGCGATGGCACGAAACTCGGCCAACAATTCGACCCACATGGCAGCGTCGGCGGCGTTCTTCTTCTCGGGGCGCCGCAGCGTGATCGTGACCACCCCATCGGTTCGGTCGACAGTGATGGATTCGAGCTCGCGGGTGTCGGAGGCCATGTCGGCCGACGATACTGACCGCCGTGGGATACAACGCGTACCGGAAGTTCAAGGCGAAGCCGGCCGACTACGTCCTCGTGGTCACCGCGCTGCTCGTCTGCCTCGCCCTCCTGATCTGGGCCCTCGCCGGCTGACAGCGCCACTGGGTGCGAGCCCGGGCGCGTCGACAAAAAGTCATTCAGCTGCCGTTCAGCCACATTCAGCGGGGGCCAAGGTTGCAAAGCGCATTGTTGTCGGTACCCGCTGGGACCGTCCCGGCGAGATGTAGGAAGGACCCCCACCATGCGTTCAAGAAAACGCGCTCTCTACGCCGGACTGGCCGGACTCGGCATCGTGATCGGTGCTGCAGGAATTGCCAGTGCCGCTACCGGCACGAATGGAACGAACAGCACGACCAGTACCAGCGGAACGAGCAGCATCACGGTTCCCGACGTCACCGAGCCGGCGAACGAGGCCGACGAGTCGGCTGCTCTCGCAGCAGTCGCGACAGTGACCCCAGACGAGGCAGCGTCCGCAGCGCTTGGCGCACAGCCCGGCACCGTCAACGAGGTGGAACTCGAGAACGAGAACGGCAACGTCGTGTACGGCGTCGAGATCGCCAGCGGCAATGACACGTTCGACGTGAAGGTCGATGCCGGCAACGCAACGGTGCTCTCGGCTGAGATCGATCAGCCCGACGGCCAGGAGACCGACGACCAGAACGGCGTCGGCGACAACAAGGACGGTCACGGCGACCATGAGGAGAACGACGCGCCGGACTCGAACGGCGCCTCGGAAAACGAAAACGACTGACTTCAGTTGCAGTCAGGTGCGCCTCACTGGCGGTTCGAGCAGCAAAGCTCGGACCGCCAGTCGCGCTTTTCAGCAAACGTTCAGCTCGGGCCTGGCAGTCTGTTGGTCGGGCCGACGAGGTCAACACCCATGAGACTGCTGGTCATCGAGGACGAGAAGAAGCTGGCGATGTCGCTCAAGCGCGGCCTCGAGGCGGACGGGTTCGCAGTTGATGTCGCACTCGACGGCACCGATGGCCTCTGGATGGCCACCGAGCACGACTACGACGCCATCGTGCTGGACATCATGTTGCCCGGTCTCAACGGGTACGCACTGTGCGGGCAGCTTCGCGAGAATGGCGATTGGACGCCGATCCTCATGCTCACTGCCAAAGACGGCGACCTCGACGAAGCAGAGGCACTCGACACCGGCGCCGACGACTTCCTGCGCAAGCCCTTCTCGCACGTCGTACTGGTGGCACGAATCCGCTCCCTGCTGCGAAGGGGCCGTCCGGAACGGCCCGTCGAACTCGTTGCCGGAAGCCTCCGGCTGGATCCGTCCGAGCGGCGCTGTTGGCGTGGCGATACCGAGATCGAACTGACTGCGCGTGAATTCGCTGTTCTCGAGTACCTCATCACCAACGTCGGCACCGTCGTGTCGAAGCAGGACATACTCGGTCACGTCTGGGACTACGAATTCGAGGGCGATCCCAACATCGTCGAGGTGTACGTACGACACCTCCGCAAGAAGATCGATCTTCCGTTCGACGTGACGTCGATTCAGACAGTTCGTGGCGCTGGGTACCGCCTGATGGGAACGTCGTGAACCGACGGTTCCAGACCGTTCGCATTCGTGCCACGATCGGCGCAACCCTGATTGTCGCCATCGCCTTGGTGCTTGCCGGAATACTCCTCGTGAGTGTCCTGCGCCGGACCCAGCTGGACACGATCGACAGCAGTCTCGAGCTCCGCGCCCGCGACATCGAGGGCCTGATCGACGGCGGCGCATCCTTGTCGACAGTTGCCGTGCAGAGCGACGAGGATGGTTTCATCCAGATCGTGGACTCGACGGGTGCTGTAGTCGCCTCGAGCGAAAACCTGGGGGGTGAGATCCCGGTCTCCGAGCGACCTGCTTCGTGGATGGGGACCGAACAACTCGCCGAGTTCGATGGTGCTTCGTTCAGGATCGGGGTGTTCGAAACCGACGGGGCCGTCGCCCGCACGATCATTGTCGGAAGCGCGCTCGACGACGCTGAACAGATAGCAGGCGTCATGATCGGCGCACTCGTGATCGGGCTTCCGCTGTTGCTCCTACTCATCGCGTCATTGGTCTGGGTGGTCGTGGGTCGTGCCCTTCGGCCCGTGGAATCGATGCGACGACAAGTCGACGAGATCGGGGGTGGCGACCTCCACAGGCGAATCCCCGAGCCCGAAGTCCACGATGAGATCGGGCGCCTCGCGACAACAATGAACGGAATGCTGGATCGGCTCGAGCGCGCAAACCTCGCCCAGTCGCAGTTCGTCTCCGATGCCTCGCACGAGCTGCGAACTCCGATTGCAGTGATCCGTCACGAGCTCGAGATCGCCCTGCGACACGACGACTCCTCCGACTGGAGACGCACCGCCGAGGAAGTACTCGACGAGAACCTGCGGATGCAGCGCCTCGTCGACGACCTGCTGTTCCTCGCTCGGCGCGACGGCCCCGGCACCGCACCACCATTGGCGTCGCAGTTGGTCGACCTCGACGATGTCGTCCTCTCCGAGGCTCACCGCGTGCACACGACCCGAATCGTCGACACCTCAGCGGTGTCGGCCGGGCAGGTTCGCGGTGATGCCGATCATCTCGGCCGCATCGTCAGGAACCTGCTCGACAACGCACTTCGACACTGCGACTCGACGGTCGCAATCTCGGTGACGAGCGAAGACGGTCGCGTCGAGATGAGCGTGGACGATGACGGAGCCGGCATTGCTCCAACTGACCGGGAACACATCTTCGAACGATTCGGCCGTGTCGACGAGGCGCGCGATCGTCGCGACGGAGGCTCGGGTCTCGGCCTGTCGATCGTCAGCGATCTCGTCGCCGACAATGGCGGCACGATCGCCGTCAGCGACAGCGAACGGTTCGGCGGTGCACGTTTCACCGTCGCGTTCCCCGATGCGCGGTCCTGAGCGTTTTCCAAACCCACGCGATCGATCAGTCGGCCGTCTCGTCGCCGCCGGCATCCTTTTGAACGCTCAGAGTCTGTACCGCGGCATCTGGCGCGCTCACGACGACAGTGACGTCGAGCGCGTTGAGTGAGGTCCGGTACAGGCTGAACTCGTTCTCCGGAAAGTGACCGACGGCCCCTGTGTTGTCGAAATGGGCGACGGCGCGTCCGCCGGCAGGGACGACGAACGAATCCGGTAGGGCGGCGTAGTAGCTCTCACTGACCCCCGCAGTCGGATCTGTGAAGGTGTAGAAGACCTCGATGCCGGTCAGGTCGGCCTGGCCCCTGTTCGACAAGGCGATCTCGAGATGGTCATCGACCGCGGCGCCGCTCGCGTCCACATTGTTCTCGACGAGCACCGAGTCGATCGCCAGCACATCGTTGGTGGACGGGTTGTCGATCGGGTTCGATGTCACCGGGAGTACCTGCCCACTTCCTCCCAGTGACACAGGTACCGAGGCGCCCGCCGAGCTCCCAGCAGCTGGTGTCGACGAGTTCGACCCCGAACTGCCTCCGCAAGCGGCCATCAGGCTGCCCGCAACGCACAGCGCAACACCGAGCTTGACGATGTAGAGGGAGTTCATACGTTGGCGAGCGTCCAATGGATTCATCACGTGTCTCCTCGGGGTGTGCCGGCTCGCGCCGCGCGGACTGTGGTCGAACTGGCTGGGGGAATGCTTGGTTGGCGGCGGAACGCATGTCGCAGTCCGAAGACCAGCGCCACGGAGTAGAAGGTCATCCATCCGATGTCGTTGCGTTTCTCGTTCAGGAGCTGTCCCAGGCTGAGACCTCGGTACTTCTCCTTTACGTCGGTCATGCCGAATGCGAACCGTTCGAAGTGCTTGGCGAACGACGCTTCTTCGATGGTGATCCGAGTGTTCTCATAGACAGCGAAATGCTTCAGGACCTGCGTTTCGCCGGCGCGATCGAGTCCGAGCGCGCCAAAGAGTCCTCCGGGCAGCTGGTTGTCGGCGTCGAGGGTGTCGCCGAGCTGGGGAAGGATCAGCACGACCAGCAGCCAGATGCCGAGTGCGATCATCAAGCCGTTGATCGCCACGCGGGAGTAGGCAGTTGCGATCGCGCCAACGCAGTAGAACGCCCCCATGTAGACGATCGCGGCAAGACACACCAGTGCGAGCTTGCCTGCCTGTGCGGCGCTGACCCAGTCGTTGCCGACGAGGCCCACCCCGACGACGGCCACCCCTGCGGTCACGCCGACAAGCGTGGTGATCACGCCAAGCGCGCCGAGCAGGCTCCCGTTGGCCAACTCGGTCGAGGTGACCGGCCGCGAACGCAGCAGAGGCAGCGTTCTGTTCGCGCGCTCTCGTGACACCGTGAGGTAGCCCAACGTGATCGCGATGACGGCACCAATGATCTCGAGGTACTCGATGACCCCGCGCAGCAGTGCCAGCGGGGCAAGCGGGGATGGGGCGATCTGCGTGACGCCGCCCGCTTGTGCGGCGGCGCGGTAGGCCGCGTAGTCCGCGAGTTGACTTCGGTACTCGACCGACGCGATGAAGACCGACACCGCGGTGACCACTACAAGGATCGACAGCAGCACGAGCAGAATCCCGCTACGTACCGCCGCTCGGAACTCATGCGCGGCGATGACCACGGTGCGACCGTGCGACTCATTCATCGTCGGCCGTCCCGGAGAAGTCGTGGCGCCGAACCATGACGATCAGCAGCACCACGAGAACGATCACGAGCGTGGCCAGTGGAGCGAGTCGCTCGATCGTCTGGCGGGTCGTCTCGGCGGATGCAGTTTCGAGGACGCGTCCGCTGACCTGCTTGTACTGCTCGACGATCGAGACTGGCCGTGCTCTGGAGGTGACCCGAAAGAAGGTCTGAGACGTGCTGACCGGATCGATGATCGGGTTCAGCGACGCCGTGGGTCGCAGGCCCGAGGTGAACTGGGGGACGACGAACGTGACGACGAGCCAGACGCCCATCGCCGACAGCAGCCCGATCGATCGACGGCGGGTTGCCAGCACCGTGATCATGCCGACCAGGGAGAATATGAGGAGGTACAGCCACGAGACTGCGTAGAAGACGGCGACCCGCTCGAGTTCCCTTCCCGACGCAGGACCACCGTTCACGACCCACAGCGACATCACACTGACGGCCCAACAGCCGACCAACGCCGCCGCGAGCACGACGCACACGCTGACGACCTTCCCGATTGCGTAGCTGGTTCTGGTGACTGCCCGGGTGAAGATGAGTCGGCCGACTCCGCCACTCTGGTCATCGGCGATCGTGAGATGGCCGAGCAGCAGTGCAAGCAACGCGCCGATCAGCGTGATGTAGATCACCATGTTCGACAGCAACGAGAGCGAGGGCTTGACCAGGAACGGATTCGCTGGTGCGGGCCGGCCTTTCGAGGTAAGGATCTTCACCGCCTCGTCGTACACACCGATGATGGTTCGATGACTGGACCACCCGATCACGCCTGCGAGCAACGTCATCACGAGCAGCGTCCCGATCAGGATCCAGACGACTCGCTGCCGCTTGAGTGAACGAATCTGTTGCGACGCAACGGTCGCAATCACGGTGGGGCCACATCCATCCGAACGTAGATGTCCTCGAGGGAGTTCTCGTCGGGAAACCGCTCGGTCGTGGCCTCGATGGTGTCCTTGTAGATCAACTCACCGTGGTTCAGTACGCCGATCGTCGTGCACACCTTCGCCACTTCGCTCAGTTGATGCGTGTTCATGAACACCGTCATGCCGTGGTCGGCGTTGAGTCGCCGGATCGTCTCACGAAGCTGGCGGACACCGAGCGGGTCGAGGCCGGACGTCGGCTCATCGAGCAAGAGCACGGCCGGCTGGTGCACGATCGCCTGGGCAATGCCGATGCGTTGGCGCATCCCTGTGGAGAACGAACCGACCCGGCGACCGGCCAGATCGGCGCACTCGAGATAGTCGAGCGTCTGCGCCACAGCGCGCCGGGGATCGGCGACGCCGGAGAGTTTGGCGAAGAACTCGAGGTTCTCCGCAGCCGTGAGATGGGGGTACATACGCACATCGGCGGGCAGGTACCCGATGCATCTCGTCACCTCGTGCCGGTCGCTGACGACATCGAAACCACACACCGACGCTGTTCCCGCCGTCGGCTTGATCAGCGTGGTCAGGATGTTCACCGCTGTTGTCTTCCCGGCTCCGTTGTGGCCGAGAAAGCCGAAGATCTCGCCGCGTTCGATGGTCAGGTTGACGTTGCGCAACACCAAGTCGGTGTCGTACCGGTGACTCAACCCGCGCATCTCGATCGCAGAACTCGTTCGTTCGTTCGCGGGCACGTCGCCGCCTCTCTGTCGGGTGACGACTCCCAGCCTGCTCGTTCGGAGCTGAACCCTTCCTGAAACACTGGCCCGTGTCGCTGCCGGGTTTGCCTGCTCCTCGGATCTGAGCGTGCGATGAGATCCGATGAGCCCGTTTCGCGTGGCCGCCGGCGGTCGACCCAGATCGCGGCCAGGCGGGGCCGCCAACTTCAACGTCGAACAACGCGCCCGCGGACGCGCCAAACTCACCTCGGCAACCCTATGACACCCCCTGATTACGCTGGATCGCGCGAGCGCGATCCGAACCCGGAGCCCACCGGCATCCCTCGACCAGACACCCGGGCAAACCGGCTCGACGCGATTGAGTGTGGTTGGCGGCGCCGAGTTCGCCGTCCACACAATCGTCGCCGGGGTTTCGACGTACAACCACCACTCGCCGTCCGGGACAGCTGTGCCCCAACGACGAGTTCGGGAATCCCGACAAGCGCAGTCGCGTCACGGCCCGAAACTCACACCGCCCCACACCCCAACGCGGAGAGCCGGGCAAACCGCCGCGTCCCGACCTGGCCAGCACCCACCGACGCGTCCGTTCCACTCCTCGACGCAATCCCAGACTGAAATCCGAAGAGCCGGTTTACCGTCCGTTGACCGTCGACATCCCATTCGATGACCAGCACCTGCGTACGTTGCCGTCGACAACACAACGTCCAGGAGCCCCTCATGACCACGACCAATTCGATTCCGATCGAGCCACCAGCTCACGCCCCGAGACCCGGAGGGCGAGATCTGCGCAATGTCCTGACGAAGGTCCCCGAGGTCACCCTGGCGTTCTGGGTGATCAAGGTGCTGGCGACCACGGTGGGCGAAACGTTCGCCGACTTCCTCGCCGAGAAGTTCGGTCTCGGGCTCACCGAACTCACCATCATCATGGGGACCGGGCTCGCCATCGCCCTCGTGTTCCAGTTCCGCGCCCGGAGCTACGTGCCGTGGATGTACTGGTTGTCCGTCGTGCTGATCAGCATCGTCGGCACCCTCATCACCGACAAGCTCGTCGACGACCTCGGTGTCAGTCTGTGGACCTGCACCATCGGTTTCGGCGCCGCCATGCTCATCACGTTCGCCGTGTGGTACTCCAGTGAGAAGACACTGTCGATCCACTCGATCGACACGACCAAGCGCGAGGCGTTCTACTGGCTTGCGATCCTCTTCACCTTTGCCCTCGGCACGGCGGCGGGCGACTTGCTCGCCGAACAGTTGAACATCGGCTACCTCAACTCGGTTCTGATGTTCTCGGCAATGATCGCCTTGGTGGCCATTGCGTGGCGATACCTGAACTTCAACGAGATCGCTGCGTTCTGGATGGTGTACATCCTCACCCGCCCGCTCGGTGCGTCCACGGGCGACTCGCTATCGCAGGCCAAGGTCGACGGTGGCCTCGGATTGGGGACCACCGTGACGAGCTTCATCTTCCTCACTGCCATCGTCGCGCTGGTCATCTACCTCACCGTCCTCCAACGTCGTCGCGCGCCGGTCGGTGAATTCGCGACACACTGAGGGCGTGCAGCCCCACGACGAGAGTCGACGATACGTGATGCTCATCGAGGACGACGCCTCGGTGGGGCAGTCGACCTCGGATGCGCTCGAAGCCAGCGGCTACCGGGTGAGCTGGCACCGGACTGCGGCCACCGCGCTGAGCGCCGTCGAGGATGAAGTGCCCGACCTGGTGCTGCTCGACGCCGGCCTGCCCGATATCGATGGATTCACGATGTGTCGATGGCTGAGGGAACAACATCGTGACCTGCCCATCGTGCTGGTGACGGCGCGAGATGCCGAGATCGACATCGTCGTCGGTTTGGATGCCGGGGCCGACGATTACGTCACCAAGCCGTTCTCGACCAGCGTGCTCCTTGCCCGTGTCCGCGCTCACCTGCGCAGCAGCGAAACAGACCCAGATGCATCGGTGACGGTCGGCCCGCTCGTGATCGAGCCACGCGCCTATGTGGCCACGGTCGATGGGCGCGCGCTGGATCTGAGGAGGCGTGAGTTCGAGCTCCTGCTCTATCTCGCCAGGAACGCCGGCCAAGCACTGACGAGGGAGCAGCTGCTTTCGGACGTCTGGGATCTTCATTGGGACAGCTCCACCAAGACGGTCGACATGCACGTCGTCGCATTGCGACGCAAGCTGGGCGACGCCGTCGAGATCTCCACCATCCGCGGCGTCGGCTACAGGTTGACCGCCCCGTGAGACGACGAATCACCGCCGCGATTGTCGGGGTGACCGCGTTCGTGCTCATCGCCCTCGGCATCCCACTGGCGATCGTCTTTCAGCGATCGATCCTGCGAGCCGAAGTCGTCGACCTGCAAGCAACCGCCGCCGAAGTGCTCACGGAGATCGAGGTTCCGATCGACCCGGCCCAATTGGCGGCCTTGCAGGACGAGCCTGATGCGCCTCCGCCGTTTCAGATCTACGACGCGGCGGGCCAACTCATCGTCGGCGACGGCCCGCAGTCTGCCGATCGCGCGGTCATGGTCGCACTCGAGGGTTCCACGGCATCGACAACCGACGGCGCAGTCGTCGTGGCAACGCCGATCACCGATCAGGGCGAGTCCGTCGTCGGAGTGCTCCGAGTCACCGAGTCGCTCAGCGATGTGAACGACAGCACTCGGCAGGCGTGGCTGATCATGGTGATCGCCGGGCTGATCGCCATCGGCGGAGCGTGGATCATTGCAGATCGCTTGAGCCGACGGCTCGCCGAGCCCATCATCAAGCTCGCCGACGCCGCGCGGCACATGGAGTCCGAAGGAGTGTTCGAAGCCATCGCGCCAACGGGTATCGCCGAGGTCGATGTCCTCAACGCAGCACTCGTGGCGAGTTCGGCGAGCACCAGTGAGGCGCTCATGCGAGAGCGCCGATTCAGCGCAGACGTGTCGCACCAACTCCGTACCCCGCTCGCCGGCCTGAGACTCAAGCTCGAAGCCGCTGGCGCAACGAGCCCGGATGGCGGCAACAGACCTGCGCTCGACGACCTCGAGCGACTCGAGCACACCGTTGACCATCTGCTCTCGTTCGCCAGAGACGCCGTACCGCCGTCGTCGACATGTAACTCCTCCCGCACCGCCATTGCAGCGGCCGCAGGCTGGAAGCAACGCGTATCCGCCGCCGGGCGCGACATCACCGCCAGCGTCGAGCCTGTGCTGCCCACGTCCGTCGACGACACCAGGGCGTCGGCCGCAGCGATCGGCCAGGTGCTCGACGTGCTGCTCGACAATGCGCTGCAGCACGGCCGGGGCGCAATCACTGTGTCAGTCCGCTCCCTCGCAGGGGGCGTGGCAATCGACGTCGCCGATGAAGGAACCATCGATCGGCAGTTGAACGACGTCGAACTGTTCGAACGTCATCGAGGGATGAATCTGGGAATCGGGTTGGCACTGGCCCGTTCGATCACCGAAGCCGAGGGCGGCCGTCTGGTGCTCGCGCATCGCGAACCAACGACGTTCTCGATGCTCCTGCTCAGCCTTGACTGACCGCAGGGAAGCTCGCTACGAAGCGGGATCCGTGGATTTCGTCGGCCACGCGAATCGACCCTCCGTGCGTGGTCATGATGGCCCGAACAATCGCCAGGCCCAGCCCCGAGCCGCCGCCGTCGATCGACCGCGCCTCATCGAGGCGCATGAACGGCTCGAACACCTCCTCGCGCATGTCCGGCGGGATCGCCGGGCCGTCGTTACTGACCCACAACTCGACGGCATCGCCGACGCGCGCAACGCGCACCGAAACATCTGCGGCGGCGTGACGCTCGGCGTTGTCGAGGAGGTTGCGCACAACCTGCAGCACGGCGTTTCGATCACCGACGATGATTCCACTCCCGATCTCTCGCTGGTAGGCAATCCCGGTTGTCTGAGATCGTCGGAGCAGTTCGGCGCCGACAACTTCGCCGAGGTCCATCTGCTCGCGGCCAGGGCTTGATGTCTGCGCCGAGTTGGTCAGCATCCGCAGATCGCGTGCGAGGTGCTCGAGTCGCTCGATCTCGATCAGCGAGTTGCCGGCGGTGGTCGGCCAGTCGGTGAGATCCGGGTACGCGAGGCCAACTTCGAGCTCGGTGCGGATTGCCGACAGTGGGCTGCGGAGTTCATGCGAGGCGGCGGCCGCGAACAGTCGCTGCTGTGCCGCAGAGTGTTCGAGCCGATCGAGCATGTGGTTCAGGGTTGCGCCGAGACTGGCGATCTCGTCATCCGACGACGCCGGAGTGACCCGACCCGACAGGTCGGTCGCCTCGATCCGGTCGACCTCGACCCGCATCGCGTCCACCGGGGCCAGCGCCCGCCCGACCACCCGGTAGATCACGATCGCCGCAACGATGACCAGCAGCGGAAGGCCGAGCAACAGCCGCGTCCGGAGATACTCCTCGGCGCGAACTCCCGGCGTCAGTGACGTGACCGCATAGATGGTGACGGGCCCGCTCGCGGTCGGCACGGTTCGAGCAATGGCCTGATATCGCTCGTTGGGATCGTTGTCGATACCGGCGCCGTCCACCTGGGTCACCACCTGTTGGCCCACCGGGGGTGCGTCGACGACGTCGAGTCGGGTGGCCGTGCCCAGCCCGGGTGTTCGTGAAACCACCACACCGTTCTGGTCGAGCACCTGGACCTGGCCGACTTCGCGACCTGTTGGTTCGAGCACCTCGGGCAGCGCATCGGACACCACGAGCGATTCGACGGCGTCCACCCGGTCAAGCAGCAAGTTGGTCGAGTCTCGCTCGATGGATCCCCGCAGGAGGCCCGCGACCGTCAGCGCGGTGATGAGCAGCGCCAGAGCCAGAACCGCGGTTGCGCCGACGGTGACCCGGACGCGAACCGACGTTCTGCGATCACCGAACACGTTGACCGACCCGATACCCGAGACCGCGCACCGTCTCGATGGAGTTGCTGCCCGCCTTGCGCCGAATCGCCGAGACATGGACCTCAACGATGTTGGGGTCGCCATCGAAGGCGAAGTCCCAGACGTGTTCGATGATCTCGGACTTGGGAACCACTTCGCCCATCCGTTGCATCAGGTACTCGAGCACGCCGAACTCACGCTGGGTCAGCGCCACCGGTTGATCGCGGACCGTACATGTCCGGCTGGTCACGTCGATCGCCACGTCGCCGGCGCGAAGCACCTTCGGGCGCGACGTGGCGCCTCGACGCATCAACGCGCGAATGCGGGCAACCAGCACGACGTACGAGAAGGGTTTGGAGAGGAAGTCGTCGGCGCCGGTGTCGAGTGCCTCGGCCTCGTCGAGTTCGCCGTCCTTCGCGGTGAGCATCAGCACCGGTGTCCAGATCTGTTTGGCCCGGAGCTCCGCACACACCTTGTAGCCATTGAGACCGGGCAGCATGACGTCGAGGACGATCACGTCGTAGGGCTGTTCGGTGGCCAACCACAGCCCGTCGGTGCCCGTCGAGGCAACGTCGACCGCAAACCCCTCGGCTTCGAGGCCTCGTTTGAGTGCCGCTGCCTGTCGGACCTCGTCTTCGACGACCAGCACGCGCATGGTTGAAGTCTCCCAGCAGGATCGGCGAAACGATCGAATCTGAAGAAGTCTTCAGCACGCTTCAGGTCGATCTCAGGGAGCGCTGCGCACAGTGGGAACGTCCACACGACAACCCCCTACACAGACACCGGAGCACACCCCCATGAGCCTCACCATCGAATCCCAGGTCGACCAGGGCCAGCAGACAACGGAATGGTCGACAACCGACAAGGCGCTGGCCGCCGGCGGGATCGCCGGCCTGACCATCACGGCCTACATCCACCTCACGGAGATGTCCGACAAGTTCGCCGAAGTTCCGTACCTCGGAGTCGGCTACGCCCTCCTCGTCATCGCCTGCGTCGCGGCCGCCGTCCTCATCATCAAGGGTGATCGACGCGGCTGGATGCTCGGCGGCGGCGTCTGCCTGGCAACGATGATCGGCTTCACCCTCACCCGCACGACCGGGCTCCCGGCATCGAAGGACGACATCGGCAACTGGAGCGAGTCCATCGGCACCTATGCCCTCATCGCCGAAGGTGCAGTTGTCGTCCTCGCCGCCATCGCCCTGCGCCGCCCTTCCCAAACCGCCGTCGCCGGGTGATTGTTACATCCGGGGTCAGACCCCAGATGTAACAATCAGAAGGCGTCGGTGATGAGGTCGAGGTTGGTGCCGGTGATGGCGACCACGTCGAAGCGCACCGAGTCGGCGTGCATCTCGTTGGCTCGAAGCCACTCCACGGCGAGTTGACGGATCCGGCGCTGCTTGGCAACGGTCACCGCCGATGCGGCCGGGCCGAAGTCGGCGGTACGGCGGGCCTTCACCTCGCTGAACACAATCGTGTGGCCGATGCGGACGATCAAGTCGAGTTCGCCCGTCGGTGACCGCCAGTTGCGATCGAGCACGTCGTAGCCCAGGCGGAGATAGTGACGGGCAGCGAGATCTTCACCCCACTGGCCGCGGGCGCGGTTCGAGAGATCGGGTGTGGGTGGGTTGCGTGCGGTCATGGCAGCCTCCGTCATCGTGATGGGAGGGGCCGATGCCCGATGAGGGACGCCTGAGCGTTCCAACTGATTCCGATGGTAGCGGTGCCGTGCGACCGAATCGGTCAGACGACTCGACGTCGGCGCAGCATCGTCAGGAGGCCGATGGCCACCACGATCGTCGGCACCATCGGCACGTTCCACGGCCCGGTCGTCCCGTGGGACAACTGCATCGGTCGAAGGTCGAGCGAAAAGGCAAGCGTGCGCACGGCCGGAGAAGCGACCCTGGCGACACCACCTGCGATCCGATCGACTGCAACGGCGACCTGATCGACCGGCATGGCCTGCGTGATCACCTGTGTGACCACCATCACTGCCGGCGCCGTCGGGGCCGCGGTGATTGCCGCCGTGAACGTGGTCCAGAACTGGGTGCCAGGTTCGATCGCCTCAGCCATGAGACCCCCAGTGGTGTGCTCATAGCCGAGGACGTGGCCGATCTCGTGGAGCAGCACGCTCAACAGGTCGATTCGAGTTCCGTCGGCGACTCCGGGCGTGAGGTTCCAACCCCATCCGGCGGCGTCGGCATCGATCGTGATCGTGGATCCGAGCGTGTCGGCAAGCTTGTTGCCGGGGAGATCGCCGATCACGATCGTCATGCCGGCGAGCGCGTTGGCGGATGCGCCGGCGGCGATCCATCGGCGAACCGCGGTTGGGAGAAGTGCAGCGACATCGGCGTCGGTCAGCGGGGCAACCGACGTCGACGAGCCGGCCGACGCAGCGAAGATGGCACCGTCGTTGTCGGTGATGGTCACGGTGCCGGTCGCAGCGGCGATCGTTGCGCCAGTGGCGCCGCTCAGCACGATGGTGAAGGTCTCGGTCGGCTCGGCCTTCTTGTCGTTGGCGATCTGGACGGTGATCGTCTTAGAGGTCTCGCCGGCGGCGAAGGTGATCGAACCCGATGCGGCGACGTAGTCCGAGCCGGCCAGCGCGGTACCTGGCGCGGTCGTCCAGTTCACCGTCGACGTCCCCGACGTGCCGCTGCGTGTGACGAGGACCGTGACGTACACGTTCGGGCCACCACTGTTGCCCTCGATGACCGTGGCACTACCCACGGTCAGGCTGTTGCCGTCGACAATGTTCGCCGTCGCCGACGAGGGCGAACCGACTGTGTACCCGGCACCCGACACGAGCGTCATGGTGTAGGTCTCGAGCGGCTCGACGATCGAATCAACCACCACCGCGAAGGTCACGGTCACGGTGGAAGATCCGGCCGCGAACGTCACGGTGCTGCCGACCCACGTGCCGCCGATGATCGACGGTGCACCGAGGTCGCCGGCCGATGCGGTGCCACCGGTCGACACTGCGACCGCCAGGGTGCCAGTTGTCACCCCGGTCCGGGTGAGCGTGATCATCACGGGGGACCCGCCCTCGGCACCGCTGGAGGCGTTGACGGTGACCGTCGGGAGGGCGGCTGCGACATCGTTGTCGACGATGTTCGCCGTCGCCGACGACGGGGCGCCGACCGTGTACCCGGTACCCGACGCAAGCGTCATCGTGTATGTCTCGGTCGACTCGACGGCAGTGTCGTCGACAACCCCGAAGGTCAACGTCACAGTGGAAGATCCGGCCGCGAACGTCACCGTGTTCGAGCCGTTCCACGTACCCCCGCTGGCAACCGCAGCCACCAGGTCGCCGGCCGAGGCGGTACCACCAGTCGACACCGTCACCGCCAGCGTCCCGGTGGTCACGCCGGTCCGAGTCAGCGTGACCACCACGGGTGATCCGCCCTCAGCACCACTGGTGGCACCGATGGTGATCGTCGGAACCACCGGCGCGACGTCGTTGTCGACGATGGCGCCAGTCGCTGCCGAGGGAGAGCCGACCGTGTACCCCGCGCCCGAAATGAGCGTCATGGTGAGCGTCTCGGTCGGCTCGACCACCGTGTCATCCACGACCGCGTAGGTGATGGTGACCGTGGCCGAGCCGGCGTTGAACGTGACGACGCTGCCGCTCCACGTGCCCCCAACGATCGACGGTGCCCCGACATCTCCGGCCGTGGCGGTGCCGCCCGTGATCACCGAGACCGCCAGCGCGTTCGTGGTCGCCCCCGTCCGGGTGAGTGTGATCACCACGGGGGCGCCACCTTCGGCGCCGTTCGTGGCTGCGACGGCCACGGTCGGTGGCGGTGCGACGTCATTGTCGACAATCGTGACGACCCCCAGGCCGTCACTGATCACGGTTGCGCCGGAAGCGTTCGAGAGCGTCACGGCGAACGTCTCGTCGCCCTCGACGAGCATGTCGCCGACGACCTGCACGGTGATCTGCTTGCTGCTCTCACCGATGGCGAAGGTCACCGTGCCCGTTGCCGCCACGAAGTCGCCGGGGCTGAGCGCGGACCCCGGCCCGGTGGCCCATTGCACGGTGGTGACCTCGGTCGCCGCGCTGGCGAGCGAGATGGTCAGGGTGACGGGGGTGGTACCGGTGTTGCCTTCGGTGACGGTGGCATCACTGATCGAGACGCGTGGTGCGTTCGGGTTGTACTCGTTGAAGTTCGAGGCGTTGGTGCGTACCCGGACGTCGTCGAAGGTGGTCATGGTGAGGGTGGTGCCGGTGGTGAGGACGCCGAATCGGCCGTCGACCAGGGCGCTGTTGTAGCCGTAGCCGAAGAGGGTCGAGCCGTCGACCACGACGTTCACCGAGGCGCCCTTCATGGTCAGCTTGATCGAATGCGCCCCGACAGCCATCGCCCGGGTCACCGAGTAGTCGACGATCCAGCCGGCCGCCGTGCGGTGACCCAACTCCACCCGACCGTTGGCCACGTCGATCATCGCGTACTTGAAGTCGTTGTCGCCGTAGTAGTCGAACACGATTCCGGCCCTCGGGGTGCCGGTCTTCACGACGGCGTCGAGCTCGAGGTAGGCGTCGTACAACACCGGAGCGCCAAGGTTGGCGAGCGACAGACCCAGCCCGCTTGCGGCGACGGCCGTGCCGTTGTACGCGCCGCCCGTGACCGCCCACGTCCCGAGCGTCGGCTCGAGCCACATGCCAGCGGTATCGGCGAAGTCCTCGGTGCGGTCGAGTGTCAGGCCCGGCGGCAGCACCCGGAGTTGGATGTTGTCGAATTGGCCACGAGAGCTGTTCGAGCCGAACCCGAGCAGACCCTTGTTGAGGCCGAACGATTCGCCGGCGATGACTCTCGGCGCAAAGGCGTACGAGAAGTAGTTCGAGCCGTTGAGCGTGACCATCACGTTGGTGCCGTTGACGGCAACGAGCAGGTCGTACCAGGTGTTGTAACTCACGCCGCCCGGAATGGCCGCCTGCGTGACGGTGCGCCAACCGGTTGCGTCGCGGTAGCCCATGACCAGCTTGTTGACCGAATCGTCGAGGCCGACGAACTTGAAGTCGGTTGGGCCGAAGTAGTCGAAGATGATGTATCCGTTGCCCTTCCAGCCGGCGGTCGGCTTGGTCAGGTTGATGCGGGCGGTGACCTCGAAGTACGTCGGCAGGTACTGGTCGTGGTACCAGACCGCCGCAGCATCCTGGCCCAGCGATGCGGCGGCCACGCCGAGCACGCCACCGGAGACCGACCAGGCGCCGGTGTCGACGGCGAAGGTCATCATCGTGCCGTCGCCGAAGTCGGCCGTGCGCAGCACGTCGCGAGAGCCGCCCGGGATGTTGCCCGGCTGCGGGTCGGATGGGCCACCGGTCTGGTCCTGCCAGAGCCCGTGATCCTTCTGGGTGATGAGGCCGAGTTCGCCGTACGGCTCGCCATTGCGGGCCTTCAGCTCGGGGTCGGTCGCGTTCTGGTCCTCGTTACGGGTCGGGTCGGCGCCCTGGCTGGCGGACAGTGCGTACAGGAACTCGAACAGCCACGGCGGCACCTGGCGGCTGACGGTGGCGATGCCGAAGGGAGCGAACGGCACGATGTAGCTGTTGAACTCGCCGACCCAGTCGATCAGGCGGTCGCCGCCGGTGTTGCCGATCAAGATGTCGAGACCGGCGCCGCCGAAGGCACGGTCCTGATACAGCGGATGGGTGTCGGGGGTGTCGTTCGGGCTCGGTTGGATCTTGCGGCCCTTCTGGTCGCCGTAGCCGGTGGTCCCGTTGGTCATCACGTCGTCGGCGTTGAGCAGGTCGTTGCCCCAACCGCCGTACATCGTGTCCTGGCCGGTGCCGCCGACCATCCAGTCGTTGCCCTCGTCACCGAAGATCGCGTCGCTGCCGTCGCTGTTGCGAGGCTGCCATGGGTCGGTGGTTCCATCTGCGGAGACGCACGTGCCGTTTGGCGCATAGTTGGTGCAACCGATGAGCGTCGGGCCCTCGTCGGAGTACAGGTTGAGGAACCACTGGAAGCCCGTGCCGGTCTTGTCCACCGTGCCATTGCCATTGAGCAGGATCGTGCGGCGCGGGTCGTACTCGTCGTAGAGGGCGAACTCGCCGAGCCGGGTGACGATCGGGCCGTTGTTGTGCCAGGCGTCGGAGTCCTGACCGAAGTGCAGGAGGTCGCCGGGGTTGAACGGCCGGGTCCAGTCGGTGCGGTAGGCGTTCAGCAGGCGCAGCCCGTTGGCGCCGTACAGCTGGGTGTAGGCGTTCCAGATCGATTCGCCACCCGCGATGGCGTCGTCGCCCGCACCACCGTGCAGGAAGTCGCCGTAGATGCCTCGCTGCTGGCCGTACGGTGGATTCTCGTTGTTGAGGTGCCCCAACACGGTCGGGTACAGCGGCTGGATCTCGCCACCGAGGCCACCGAAGATCACGTCGTCGGAGTTGTTGGCGTCGAACTTCGGATCGTCACCCGATGGGGTGGGCTTCAGGTTGTACGGGGTGAGGTCGACCATCTTCTTCAGGTCGCCGCGGATGTTGATGACCGCCGACTGCACCTCACCCGGCGTCGAGATGTACTGGTCGAGGAAGTCGCCGCACAACGACGTCTTGTTCTCTGTGCATGTGCCCACCGGACGGAATGCGGTGACCCCGTTCAGCGGCTCGCTGTAGCACTTGCCGTCACCACTCCCGGTGCAGGCGACGCCGGCAGCGGTCCAACCCTTGTCGCTGTTGCGGCTGGCGAAGACGCGGCCGTCGTCGCCGAGGACCGCGTCCTGGCCGACGCCGCCCGAGATCCAGTCGTTGCCCCAGCCGCCGATGATCTCGTCGTCGTCGGCGTCACCGTAGGCCACGTCGTTGCCGCCGCCGAGGTAGATGAAGTCGTCACTCAGCCCGCCGTGGATCTCGTCGTTGCCGAAGATCTCCGACCACGTCTCGTAAACATTGGGTGCAATGAGGTTGCGGCGGTTCTCCAGCTGGCCGCCGATGGGATCGAAGCCTGGGGTGGTCACGTACTGGTAGATGGCGCTGCAGCCCTGCTGGGTCTCGGACCCCGACAGGCTGCACGCACCCGTCGGGAGATTGCCGTTGACGTCCCTGTCGAAGAAGCGCTCGGGACGGAAGTCGGGTCCTCCCGGGGTGTAGTCGAGCAGCGTGACGCCGCGCACCACGATCTCGCCGGTCGCACCGTAGGCGTCGTCGTAGACGTACGACACGTACTTCTTGCCGGCGGCGCCCTTCACATCGATGCCGTTGATGCCGACGATGCGGATGATCTGGCCGTTGTCACCCACGATCGTGTCGGCGTCGCTGGCGTGGCGATCCCGCGGGATCACGGCACCTGCAGCGAGACCGCCGTTGTCGTTGCGGTCGCTGTGCAGGCCGCTGTCGCCGAACAGGATGTCAGCGCCGTCGGGCCGCAACCTGGGATCGTCGAGCAGTCGATTCGTCGGATTACCGAGCGAGAAGAAGTTCGAGCTGCCGCCGATGATGTCGTCCTGGCCGAGGCCGCCGAACACGATGTCGTTGCCGCCACCACCTTCGATGTAGTCCTGCCCGTCGGTGGCGAAATCGAGCGAGGCGATCAGGTCGAGATCGCCGACGAGGTCGCAGGTTCCGACGTGGGTGTCGGTACGGGTCGGGTCGAACGTCCCGCAGCCGTCAGGCGTGCGTGATGCGCTGACGTGGATCGTGACGATCTTCGTGCTCAACGCCGTCTCGCCGGCATTGTCGATCGGCCGGGCGAATGCGAGGTCGATGCCTCCGTCACCTTGGATGACGTCGTTGCCGAGCTGTCCGAAGAGCAAGTCGTTGGACGGGCCGCCGGCCAGGTAGTCGTTGCCGAAGCTGCCGGCGCCCTTGTATCCGGCGTCCGCGGCGAAGTCGTGGAAGTGGCTGTCCGGCTCGCCGTCGGAGAAGTTCACGGCGTACTCGGCCGACCACGGGAAGGCGTCGATGTTCGTGGCGCCAGGCCCACTGTCGGGGTCACGGAAGTCCTGTGCGATGCCGTTGGTGAGCAGGACGCCGCTGTTGTCGGCGTTCACGGCAGCGCCACACTGGTCGAGATACTTGGTGCCGACGAGAACGGCGGTGTCCGTGCGGCTGTAGATCTGGGTGCCGCACAGCGTCTGGAACCGGCCACTGGTGATGATGCCCGGCGTCGTGATGTCCGTGGTGACCGGGTTGACCGTTTCGACGATCCGGCGGTTGAGGAAGATCTGGTCGCCGAAGACGAGATCGTCGGCCTCGTTGCCGTCGAGCATGTCGTTACCGGCCCCGCCGACGATCACATCGCGTCCGAGGCCACCGAAGACCGTGTCGCCGTTGCCGTTCTGATAGGCGCGTGATTCGATCCTCCTGACCGACGACAACAACGTCGTCTGGATCTTCTGGAGACGTCCGTCAGGCAGGTTCGGGTCGGTGACCTGCTGGATGACGGCGCCGTGGTCGCCGAAGATGATGTCGTCGAAGGCTGCCTGCGGCGCCATCGACAGCGTTCCGATGGTGCCGCGCCCCTCGCCGTAGATGAGGTCGCGGCCAGCGACCAGGTTGTCGGCGACCGGAGAGGGCGAGGGCTCGATGGTCGTGCCGTTGTTGATGAAGCCGGCCTTCGTGATCGTCGGCTTGGAACTCGAGTTCACCGTGTCGATCGTGAGGCCGCGGGTCAGGATGTTGACGTTCACGCCGGAGTCGCCGTAGATGTGGTCGGCGCCACGTCCGCCGTGGATCTCGTCATCGCCCGAGCCGCCGGCCAGGTGATCGCCGGTCTGGCTGCCGATGATCAGGTCGTTGCCAGCACCGCCGTAGGCAGTGAAGCCAACCGACGGCAAGATGCAATTCGATGTCGTGCACGTGACGCCGGCATACAGGGCGCTGGCGTCGATCACGTCGTGACCGGCGTATGTGTACGGGTCGGCGAGGGGGAAGATCCACTCGTCGTCCTCGTTCTGGGCGTCGGGGATCTTGGTGAACGGATCGAACGGCTTGGGTCCGAACTCGTAACCGAGGCTGTCGTACGGGTGGCCGCTGTACCAGACACCGTCCTGCGACGTGTCGCCGTACACGACGAGCGGCGAATTCCACCCAGCGAGGCTGCCGGCCAGGGCGATCGTGGCACTCCGCGCACCGGTCGTGAGCGGCGAACCCGCAATCACCTCGAAGGTCATGCTGGTGGCGATGATCGTCTTGATCGTGCGCGGCAGGGACTCACCGGTGATCTGGACCGTCTGGCCGACGGTGAAGCCGAGCGCCGCCCAATCAGCGCCCGAGACGCTGTCGGTGCCGAACGTGAAGGTTCCGGTCTTCGCGATGCCCACCGTGATCGTGTCGCCGCCGATCCGCATCCCGAGGCTGCCGGTGCCGTAGACGGTCGGGTCGGTCTCGTGCAGCAATGGGTTGTAGCCGGTGACCTTCAGCGGGACCGGCGCACCGTTGGGTGCGTTCAGCCCGGTGAGGGTGGGTGTGAGCGCCACGTTGGCGAAGGTGATCTTCGTCGCCGTGACCGACGCGATCGTGTACGAACCCGGCAGTCCCACGTCGATGATCGACGTGCCGCCGCTCGTCACGGTCGTCATCGAACCGGAAACCGTGACCTGCATGTCCTTCTTGAAGCCGGCGGCGAGGAAGTCGCAGGTCGAGCACGTCAGGGTGCTCGTGGGTGCGGCAGAACCACCGGGACCGTCGATGTCGTCGACGCTGATGTTCATCGAGCCGCTCTGCTGCGACCGCTTGGCCTCGGCGACGTACACGAGCGTCTTCTGACCGGGCGCCGGCGCCACGAGCGTCGGTTCGCCGTTGGAGAAGTTCATCACACTGCCGACGCCGCAACCTGGGAAGGGGTCCACGAGCGGGCACGGGGCGTTGCCGAAGCCGCTGATTGTCCGTGTCTGGCCCGCCGGGCCGACCTGGATGTGTTGCGGCAGACCGTTGGCGAAGTACTGGCTGTAGCCGTCGTCGGCCCAGGCGAGGCCGTCGTTGCGTGTGACGCTGTTCGGGCCGACGGTCACGGTGTTCGACAACACAGTGTTGTCGAAGGCGAGCGACATCGGGAGGTTGCCACCGCCGTGGATGACGGTGAGCCCTCCGTGCGGGCCGGGGACGAACACGGTGCGGCTGGTGCTCGACGACGTCGGCAGGGGCGAGCCGCGCCCGAGCGTGAGGGTCTGTCCGCCGTTGGTGATGTCGAGCAGACGCCATCCAGTGCCGGCGATGCCGTCGATCATGACCCACTGGCCGATGACGAAGCCGTCGGTGATCCAGCTTCCAGTCGTCCGGGACACGGTGCCGCCATCGCTCAGGTTCGCGTCGACGCTGTTGTTACTGGTGATCGCGACCGCAGTGGTGGCCGTGACGGGCGAGTCGTCGGCGATCGTTGTCCGGAGTGCCGGCGTGACACGGGTCAGTGTCACGGATGCCGGCACAACGGAGTCGCTGAGCGCCGGCCCGTTGCCGAGCAGGAGGGTGGTCGTGGAGACAGCGAGCACCTGCCATGGCCCGTTCACGCCGATCCGGACCTGCTGGCCGACGGCGAAGCCCTCGGTGATCCAGCTACCGGCTGCCCGGGTCAGTGAGCCACCGAAGGCGCTGCCGTTGGTCGATACGCCCGTCACCGTCGCCGTGACGGTCGGTTGGAGCGACCCGGTCGGTGCCGAGCCGGATAGGAGGGTCAGGTGCATGACCGTGTTGTCGGTGGTGTCACCGGCGAACGGGTCGCTAAAGCCGACGACTGTCCAGGTCTGCTGCTGCAACCCACTGATGCGTACCGGCGCGCCGGTCAGGAAGCCTTGCGCCTTCCAGTCGAACGGCTGCGAGCGGGTGACGTCGATCCCGCCCAGATCTCCGACGCCGAGCGTGCCGGCCGCCCGCGCGGTGATGATGATCGAGCCGATGAGCTTCACGGCGTCGTCAGGGTTGAGCGTGCCGTTGACCTGGAAGCGGTCGTTGCCCTGACCGAGCATCAGGTTGACGACCTCGATCGTGCTCTTGCCACCGTCGGTCTGGAATCCACCGTCGACGAACTGGACGGAGCCGAAGCTGATGCCACCGGGGAAGACCGACGGCTCGCCGAACTTCTGCGGGTTGCTATTCGAGTAGTTCGGGCCGAAGTCGAGATCCTTGGCGAGGCCGAGGCCCTTGATCGTCGTCGAGGTCATCGAGCCCGAGCGGTCCTGCTGGCTGCCGTCGTTGAAGATGTTGAGGACGTCAATCTGCTTCGACTCCGGAGACTGCGGGCCGATCGCGAAGAGCGGGCCATCCTTCTCTCCCGGCAACTTGACCCCCAGGCTGAGCGAACGGTCGGCGCCGGTGACGCCGCCCTCGACCGCGAGCGGGCCCTGCAGCTTCGACAGGACGTGCGTCGACACCGGGAAGAGCTTCACGCCCTGTCGCACGATCGGTAGGTTGAAGGCCAGGTCGGCCACGAGCTCGATGCGCTGCTCGGAGTACCAGTTCGGGGCAGCGCCGAGGTTGCCGTCGTCGAACGTCGCCACCGCAGCGAGGCGGGTCACCGTGAACTTCAACGTGGAACCGTTGGTCGAGGCGGTGGTCCAGGCGGCTGGGAAAGCGTTCTCGGACGTGAGCTCGATCTTGTTGTCGAACGACTTGTTGTCGCCGCGGATGATCGCGATCTTGAACCGGCCACAAGCGGCGGCATCGCTGTCACCGGTAGCCGACGAGTCACAGATCAGCACCCGTTGGCCCTCCAGGAACCCGTCGGCCAGCCAACCCGACTGATCGGTTCCGCTCAGGCTCGTGCCGTCCGGTGCCAGGCGGACGAGTCGGCGGCAGAACGGCGCCGCGGTGCACCCGGTCGACAAGCTGTCGATCTCGATCTTCGCGTCGCCGACGAACAGTCCGGCACTCGTCAACCGGCTGATCGCAGTTGTCATGTCCGTGGTCGTGACCGGCGACCAAGCCGGTGTTGTCTCGAGCAGGGTCAGCACGGTGTCGGTCACGCTGTAGACGTGGAACTTCTGGCTGTAGCCGCTGACCTGGACGAGCTGGTCCTTGGCGAAGCCCTCGTCGATGAAGCTGCCCGTCTCGCTGCCGTTGGCACGTGTCAGCGTGAGCCTTCCGCCGGCTCCGATTCCGAAGGTGAGGTTGCCGAGGAACAGCCGGGACGGGACGTCGCCGCCGATCTTCTGGAGGCGCGCGTCGGTGAGCGATGCGTAGTCGATCGGGGTGCCGCCATTGATCGACATGACGTCGACGAGGCCGTCGGTGAGCACAGCGACCTGCACGGTGGTCACCGATCCGTGTGCCGGATCGTTCGGGTTCTCCGGCCGCTTGGTGAGCCTGATCCAGTAGTCATCGGTGGTGCCAGTCGTGCTGCAGGAGGCATTGCCACACTTCACGACCACGGTGTCGACACCGCTCTCCCGCACGACGAGACCGGCCGTGTCGTTGTCGATGACCGTGATCGCCGTACGGCCCGGGCCGGAGCGCAGGTTCGGGAACTGGAACGTGGCGGTCGGGTTGGTGGAGGCGTCGAACTTGCCGCACACGCTGTTGGCGGTGGTGTCGCACGTGTAGTTGAGCACTGCGGTCTGCGGATCTTCACGCACGGGATCGTCACGTGCGATCACCCGCACCCGGACCGGGGTCTCCCAGTCGCCCGGGATACTGCCATCGAAGGTGATCGTGTAATAGGTGCCGCCGTCGACGTCGGTGCGCTGCACCATGCGGCCGTCACTGTTGACGTTGAGCAGCGAGATCGCCTTCTGGCTGTCGACGTCCATCGAGAGCTTCACGACAACGACCTGGCCGACGTCGGGCCGCTTCGCCAGCTGGATCAGGATGTCGTCGTCGGTGCCGGTGTAGGCCCCTGCGACGGCCGGGTCGTTGCTGCCTTCGACCACCACGGTGCGGTCGTCCTGGACGCAGAGCGCCCCGGGGCAAACGGCCGACTTCTCGATCTCCGTCACGAACACGCCCGGCGTGTCGTTGTCGTACACCTTGACTTCGACATTGCGCACGAGCGCCGCATCGAAGCTGGAATCGGTGGAGATGACGCTGTGCTGGACCACGACGATGCGGTCGCCCTCCGAGCGGGGATCGTCCGGGGCGTACACGTACACACGCTGGCCAGTTGCCCAGTTGCCGGCGTTGAAGGTCAGAACCAGCGCACGCCCGTTCTCGTCGACCGCGATCCCGTTCACCGTCTTGTAGCGCTTGAAGCGCGAGTTCGGGTCCGTCGTCGGGTCGAGGCAATTGCCTGCGGTGCCGGTGCACAGCCAGATCGAATCAGCCTTCCCATTTGGAAGCGGCGCCGGGTTCGCGAATGATCCGTCGGCCTCCTGCTGCGGCGCGCGGGCGGCCGACACGGTGACGAAGACTTCATCTGTTCCCGTCGGGGCATGTGAGAGGGAGACGTCGTAGTAGTCGATCGTGCCCACGGCGATCGAGCCGCCCTCACGAACCGATGTACCCGGGCCGCTCTCCCTGAGCACAACCACGCCGACGTCCGGTGTCGCAAGGTTGTAATCGATTCCGTCGACGGGCAGCCCGTTGTAGAGCGGGTCGAGGGCCGAGGTGACCCTGTGGTCGATCGTGCCGCTGATGCCCTCGAGCTCGCGAGTCACAATGTCCTCGACGACGTCACCGGTGACGTTGATCGTGTCGGAGCCGAGGCCGCCGATCACCCGGTAGGCGACACCGAACGCCGTCGACAGCACGAAGAACTCGTCGTCGCCCTCGAGGCCGTCGACCTCGACTACCTCGACGGTGGTGTAGCGCACGTTCAGCCCGGCGCCGTAAATCGCCTTGGCGGTGATCACGATGTCGTCGGCGAACTCGGTGCCCAGGATCACGAGCTTGTCGAAGCCGGTACCACCGTCGACCGAGACCGGTGCATTGACGTTGTACTGGACCTCGTCCTCTCCCCCGCCGGCGCGGATGTCGATGGGGCGTGCGGTGGAGAAACCGAGTCCGATGATCGGGCTCGCTGCGCCGGTCGTCGGGTTGAGCGGGATGAAGTCGTCCTCCCACTTTGTCGGATCAGCAGCCGTTGTGGTCGTCGCCGCTCCGGTGATGTGGGCATCGGCGTTGTTGCAGGTTCCGTCGCCGTTGTTGTCGAGGCGCACGCCGCCACCGGTGAGGTAGCAGGCGGGAACATTGGTCACGCCGACGCCCGGGTCGATGTCGAAGACGCCGGTCACGGTCGGGAACAGGCTCGTGATCGGATCGGCCGCGAGGCTCACATCGCTCCACGTGCACAGCCCGTCGCCGGTTGCGTCGGTGTCGCAGACAGCCGCGAGCGCGAACGCTCGGACGATGAAGAGATCGTTGTCGTCGTCACCCTCGAGCCGCAGTTCTGCCTGGTTCGAGTAGACGACGAACTCGTCGTTGCCCGTTCCGCCGGTCACGACGAGCGGTGCGTGCGGGCCGGGGCTCAGCCAACCACGAGTCGTTGCGATCAGGACCGGGAAGGTGTCGGTGGGTAGCAAGGCACCCTCGGTCGGCTCGTCGTCACGCTTCAGCCCGAAGATCTGGCCGATCTGGAACAGGTCGAAGCCGGCGCCGCCGTCGAGTGTGGCTGTCGAGCTCGTGTCGTCGACGAAGAACGCATCGTTGCCGCCGAGCCCGAACACGGACAGTCGCCCGTTGAGCGCCGTGTCGTAGTTGATCCGCTGCACGAGGCTCGTCGGCTCGTTGCCGACGACGCGGTCCCGGTAGAGACCGAGGCCGCCATCGGGATCGCCGTTACCGGTGAGCACCGCAACGAACGCCGGACGATCGGCCTTCTCGATCGCGGAGGAACACGTCGACGGGACCGCGAGATTGGCGCCGTACGGCCCCTCGGTGTCGATGCACTTCGTGGCCCGCAGCAGGAAGATGTCGTCGGTGGCGTTCCGCGTTGTCGTGCCGGCGACGTAACCGTTGAAGAACGGATCGCTGTTGTCGACGCCGTAGATCGCCAGTTCGTCCTGGCCGTTGTTCTCGGCCCCGGTGTCAAGCACGTTGATCACGTAGTTGCGGGCGGACCCGTGGCTGCCGGTGGTGTAGATCGCGTAGTAGTCGGTGTCGGACTGGCCGTCGAGTGTCAGCGAGTGCCCGGCGCCCACCCCCGTCTGGGTCAGCCCGAGCGGGTCGGTGACCACGTTCATCGACTGCAGGTACCACACCCGGAAGATGTCCTCGTCGAGGTTCTTGCGGTTGCCAGCTGCGTACAGGTCGACGTCAGCGCTGTCGCAGGCCGTCAGGCCGCAAATCGGTTCGGTGTTGGTGCCGTAGATCTGCGTCTTGGAGCCGAGGAAGATGTACCCGTCCGTGCCGAGTGTGACCTTGGTGTCGAGCGGGTCGATGCCCGACGGGTCGCCGAGCTGGAACGCATCGACGTCGCTGTTGCCGAACACCTGGGTCGTCGCCACCGGGTGGGCGGCGGACGACGGCGTGAACGTGCCCATCGGATCGCCGCTCGCCTGCCCCGTGGAGACGACGGCGTCGGCCACGATTTTGCCGCGCAGGACCATGTTGGTGCCGTAGCCAGGGTCGAGGTCCGGCACAGCGAAGTGGAAGTCGCCATAGATGTCGATGTTCTGACGGGCGACGATCTGGCTGTTCTGATGGGTGGCGACGTTGTCGCCCACACGGAGGGTGACGTTGCGGGTCTCGGCAAAGATCGTGCCGTTGGTAACCACGCGCTGCGCGTCCATGTCGTCGCCGCTCGGCGCCCGGGTGTTGCTTTCCGCGAACTGGGCGCTGCCGTCCTTGATCAGGAACAGGTCCTCGCCGAGGGCGACCGAGTCACGGACGGTGATGCGGATGTCACCCGTGACGGCGTGGGCCAGGACCAGGCGGAGGTACGAGGCAACTTCGGTCAGGTAGATGTTGGCGGTCGCCTCGAGTCCGACGTCGTCGTTGGCGGCGGCGAGCCCCGGATCAGAGGCGAGGAGCGTCGTGTCGGCACAGCCAGGGGCGGTGCCTGCGTACATCAGGTTCGAACACGGCGGGTTCGAGTCGCGCGACGAGTCGATCTCGAGATCGTTACCGGACGTGCCGATCGACCCGCCGTTGGCATCGAGGTCGATTGTCTGTCCCAAGACCTCGGCGTCGTCCGTTTCTGATCCGACGGCGTGCCTCACATCGAGGATCGACCCGTTGACTGTACGGAGCGAGACATTGCCGGTCGTCAGGTCGCCGGCCGTGCCCGCGGTCCACACGAGATCGAGTCGGAGATCGCCGACGAGTTCGTCGAGGTAGATGCCCAGGGTCTGCGCAGCGTTGGCAGCGGTGTCGATCGCCCTCAGCTTGCCCGTGACGTTGTCGACGGCAGCAACGTTCACCTCGAGGAAGTCGGTCGGAAGGCCGATGCCCCCTGCCCCGTTCGCCGTGCCGGCGGTCATCGTGATGTTGACGCCGGTGACGTCAATCGTGGTCTCGTAGTTGGCGTCGATGATCCGCTCGGGCGAGAACAGCGTGACATCAGCGAGCGTGGAATGGATATGGCCTGCCAGCAGGTCGCCGACGAGTTCGGTGACAGTGATGTTGCCGTTCGTGGCGAAGAACAATTGGGCAACGTAAGGCGTGCCGGCAGGAATCTGATCGTCGTTCTCGGGTGGCGGCGACTTGCCGATCCAGTCGGCATCCGTGAACGCCTCGATGGTGATTGTGGTGGCCGATGTCGCCAGCGGATAGCTGAGGCTGGTCGAGTTACGGGTCGGGCACGTCTGGTCGCCGGTCTGGACATGGCAGACGTGGATGTTGTCGCCGGCTCTGAGGTTGCCCAGGAACAGACCGTCCTGATCGGCGACACCGTCGTCCTGGAACAGGTAGGTGCTGTTGATCGTCGCCCGCTGAGACTTGCCGAGCGCCCGCAGGATGTAGTCGAGGCCGACGGGCACGGCGTCGGGCCGGAAGTGGGTCATGTAGTTGCCGCTCGCGGCAGATCCGCCGAACGTGCTGTTGCCGAGCCCGATCGCAACCTGGGGCGGAGCGTCGTCAGCGTCGAAGAGTTCGACGAAGACGCCGAAGCTGTTGTCAAGATCGACACCTTCGATGCTGTCGTGAAGAACCAGGTCGATGTCGTTGCCGGCATGGACCTTGTCGATCTGAGCCGTGAACGCTGTCCCGATCACCTCGCCCGAGCGGCGGTTGGCGGTCAGATCGAGCACGACATCGTCGCCGGCCGAAGCTTCGAGATCGAACTTGAACAAAGCTGCGGTCTGATCCTTGAACTGCACGAGTTCCACGCTGATCGGCACCCGGCTGCCAGTGTCGTCCCGCCGTCCAATCATGCCGTTCGGCGCATCGATGTCGAGAATATTGGTTCGGATCAACTCGATGTCCGTGTCGGGGCCTTGGATCGCAAAGCGAGACACGATCTCGCCGTCCGGGGTAGGAGCAAAGACCCCATCGCCTTCGATCCCGAGCCCGCAATTGTTGGGGCCCGGTACGCAACCCGGCGTGCGGCTTCCGGCGTCGGCGAAGATGCTTCCGCGCTCGTTGAGGATCGTCGTGCGGCCGATCGGGTTTTCGATCGGTCCGTCGAGGACGATGTCCGGCTTGGCCGAGGTGGCCCCAATCACCGCCAGATTCTTGACGTCCACCTGGGTCTTGGTGAACTGGTTGTCGATCTTGAACTCGAAGGTGGTCTGATTTGTTTCTGGAATCGAGACGTCGTCGACCGGTACTCCGACAGGGCCAGGAATCGTGTCGATCGACACCTCGATGTTCGGGTCGGCGGCGCCGCTGATCACGTTGATCTCGTTGATCACCAGCTTGCTGTCGGAGTAGTTGGTGATCTTGACGGTGTCCCAGGTGTTCTTGATGATGAATTCGGCCGAGTTGCCCGAGATCACGCTGGCCGGAGCATCCGCAAGGCCGTTGGCCTGGAACCGGACGAATCCGGTCTCGTCGTAGAGGAGGTCGCCGACGACGATCCAATGGGCCGGATCGATCGTGTCCCCGATCTGGAGCAGATTGGGGGAGAAGGCTCCGGCGCCGGAGTTGGCGGTCGGGTCGAACGAGCGAACGTACACGTTGGTCGTCTTCTCGAGGATCTTGCCGCCGGCGCTGATCGTGAGTACCGGATTCGGTTCGCCGAGCAGTTTGACCGTCGATTCGAAGAAGATGATTCGCCGCGGGCTCGAAGCACCGACGTTGTCCTGGCTGCCCCCGTCGAAGGCGCCCCCGCTCTTGTCGGCACCCCTGACCAACTTGGGTCCACCGAGCGAACCCGCACCGCCCTGGAGTGTGTCGACGAGCAAGTAGGTGGTTTCGATGTAGGAGTTGTCGAGCCCGGTCACTTCGGACGAGCTGATGTAATCGACCACAGCCGTCGCGTCGGTGTCGCCACCGAGGCAGGAACACTTGGCAACCGATTTCGCCAAGAGGTCGACGTTCTCGTGTCGTGAACTGAGAACGACCCGATCAGCCACGATCCGCGAGTTGCCGAGGAGTCGGACATCGGTTTGATCGTCGACGAGGACCCTGGCAGCCGAGTCGGAGTCGGCGCCGAGTGCGCTGGCCTTCGCGTAGGAGTCGGACACCGCCTTGTAGCCGGTGACGATCGGGTCCAGGGCCACGATCACTGCACCGTTCGCATCGAGTTCGTGCTCGACGCCGGCCATCGCATTCACGAACACGAACTCCGACGTCAACGAACCTCCATCGCCGAGTGTGGCGATCGTCGAGCCCGAGATGACCACGCCGTTGCCGCTGTTTCGAGTGGTTCCCCGATCTGCGTCATTGGCGTCGGAGTTGGTGCCGAGTCCGGCGGAATTGGCGTACGCATTTGCTCGGTGGTCGAAGCCCCCTCGTGCCTCGACCAGGATGGTCCGACGGGCGGCGATGTCACCAGTGATGACCACGTCCGTGTCGTTGGTCGACGTGACCCTGCTGTCGCCCTGGCTGAAGGCGATGAAGGCGCCGGCCCGCGACGACGAATCCGCGGTGCCTCGTTCGAAGTTGGTGGCGAAGATCTCGACGTCATCGGTGGCGCTGATGTCACCCTGGACATCGGTCTTGGCAGTGTTGCTGATGATCACCCGAGCGGCCGCCGAGCCGACTGTGACGAATCCCTTGTTCTTGTCCGTTGCCTGAGCGACAGCGGTTGCGATGGAGATCGAGTCGATGTCGACGTTCTTGGCGAAGAGGTTGGCACCAGAGCTGACAATCGTTGTGACGGTCGGGGTCGACGTGACCTTCGACGAGGAATCGCCCACGGACACCAGTCCTCCACCGGATCCGGTCGAGACCGCCGACGGAGTGTTGTTGGCGCCGGTCCCCCCGAGCAGCGAGGTGGCGGAGCCGACCCCATCGAGCTTGTTTGAGCCTGCCGGTCCTGGCAGCGTGCCGGTCAGGTTGATGACGAGCTGGTGTGTTCCGCCCGGCGTGGCCCCCAGGTTGATCCCGTCCACGCTGAGCGTGTGCGTTCCGAGCAGGTTCCGGCCAGCCCTCGTCGGGCTGAGGCTGACCACAATCCCGTTCACATCTTTCAGCTGGAATGTGTTCGTCGTGACGTTCGCCACCTGGTAGCGGTTCCCGGGAGTGAGCGACGGCATCGTCTCGAAGCCGAC
>JANPCI010000146.1:0-16222 GCA_031430875.1 Actinomycetes bacterium
GTTGCCAAGCCCTCCAGAATTGGACCGCCGGTGGATGGCCCGATTACTACGAGATCGGGATGGTGGACGGCCTCGAGGTGGTCTTCGAGCACTACTTCGACGAGCCCTTCTGCGATGGCTTCACTCGCCCACCGTGACGACTGTCCTCGGGTGGCTCAGCTTGCGGAGCACCCAGATACTGCATCCGTAGGACGCCCCCATGCTGCGGTCTGCGTCAGGGCTGAAGGGATCCAGGTGAGGCGTCAGGCTGCCATCGTCGCAGACGAACGAGAGTCGTTCGATCTCGAAGTCCTGACTCAGGACGTCGCGGAGAAACGGAAGCGAGAAGACGCGGTGAGCATTGAACTCGACGCGCTGGATTTCGCCAGTTGGTACGCCCAGGTAGAGCACTCCGTCAGGCTTCAGCATGGTGACGAGCCCATGGAGACCCTTCCTCCAGCCCTCGTAGTCGATGGGGTCGCCATATCGCCCGAGGCCGAAATGCTCAAGAGCGTGGAGGCAGGACAGCGAGTCCGTGACTGCCTCCCACGACGCGTCCAGATCCATCACGTCGCGTTGGATGAAATGAATTCCCGGCACTTCGGAGTGGACGGGTCGAACATCCAGTACCTCGATGTCGCGGAACGCTGCGACGTGGGAAACAAACCCGTAGATCGCGGAACCGACGTCGATGTGACGGTCGGGTGCCCGTGCGTGAATCTCTCGAGCGACGAGCAGGTCCTGATGAAAGTAGTGGCCCGTTGCCACACCTGCGTCGGAATAGCGGTCCTGGTAGATCACGTACCCGGGTCCGACTGGGAACTCGTTCGGATGATCGCTCGCTGAGCGTTGTCGGTCGAATGCCTTCCGTTCTCTCGCCACGGTTGCACTTCCGCGAATGGCTGCGATCGTCTGCCGGCCGTCGAATCCCCAGACCGACGCCCGTCGGTGAACCGAGATCAGAAACCGCTGCGCACGTGACGGGATAACCACGCCGCAGATCGTACGCAACGGGAGGCCACGATCGGGGTACCGACCCGAACGTTCGAGCGAGGTCCGACGCTCGGGCTCACGTACAGATGCCGAGCCGCGCTAACCGTTCCGTGAACAGGTCAGCCCAGTCGAACTGCTTCGCATATGCCTGTGCGGCATGATGACGAGTGATCCACGTGTCTGAATCGCCGAGGAGCGCCTCGATTCGTGTGGCGAGATACTGCGCATCAGGTGTGATGATCTCTGCGCCCGCCTCACGTTCGAGTTCCGAGGCGTTGGGTGGCACGTCAGTGAGCAGTATGGGAAGCCCGACGGACAAGTACGCCTTGAGCTTGCCGGGGTCGGCGAATTGGGAGAACGAACCCGGGTCGACGTCGTACGGCGCTACCGCAACGCTTGCAGAGGCAAGGATCTCGAGCACCTCGGCGAAATTGGCTACGAACCCTCGAAACACGACAACGTCTGAAAGGCACTCGTCGATGACCCGGCGCTGTAGCCGATCGAGGAGTTCGCCCCCTCCGACGATCTCGAGGACGACTGGCGACCCACTGGCTCGGATCAGCCCGACGGCGCTGATCAGCATGTCGATCCCCATGCGCTCGACGAGACTTCCGAGGAACACGATGCGACGGTTCCCGAGACGGCCGACGTCTGATTGGGGTGTCTCCGAAATCCATGCGCCCATCGGGATCACCTCGACGGGGACCTCTCCGGTCAGCCCATAGCGCTTGATTCGTCCGAGTAGCGCAGCCTCGGAGAGTTCGACGCGGCCGTCGGCTCGGGTGCAGCAGTCTTCGTCCAACCGGTCATACAGGCTGGTGAGCGGGTTGCGACCGAATCGTTCGGGTACGAAGTCGACGTTCCAGTGAATGACGCGGCCAACTCGTCTCAGCGACCGGTGGACGAGTCCTTGTGCGGTTGACACACAGTTGAAACCGAACCAGACGTCGGCTCGCGGCGGTCGCAAAGGCACCACCGGATCGAAGGCATAGGTCCAGGGCGGGCGGTTCGGCAGTCGACGCACCCGTGTCGTCTCGATGCCGTTGGCGACCGAGGTCAGTCGGTGCTCGCTCGGTCCGTCGGCTGTCAGCGGATGCGTGATCGTGGTGACCCTTCGAGCGCCGTGCTCGAGGAGAAAGCGAGCGAGTGGTTGTGACGGACCGTCTGAGAAGCCGTTCGCGGCGATCACGAAGGTCGATCCGGTGATGCTGATCGGCAGACGATTGGGATTCACGCGAACCTGTGCGATGGTCGGCGGCTCATGGCCGGGGGACGACATCAGGTCACGATAGCGAGAGGCCGTCAGAAGGGTGTGAGGCGGTCGCCACCTGTGTTGTCGTCGGCGATGCACCGCCGCGCACGGCCAGGAGCACCGCGACGAGAAGCCCCAAGCCAACGATGCCGAGGGTGGTCGCGTACCACCCTGCGGACTGGGGGATGAGGAGCAGCAGCGCAATCTCGACAACTGCGAACACGACGAACCATTTCAGGAAGGCACCATTCCGTCGAGCCAGCAGCTGGAACATGAGGAGATTCACGAGCGCCAGGGGGATGACGGCAAGACCGATCTTCCAGGCCACATCTGCGGCGGCTTCGTACCGCTCGCCGTAGAGCAGGCGATAGACAGCTGATCCGAAGAGGTAGAGCCCGCCAACGGCAGCCGTCGCGACCACGAGGACGAGGACGCTGGCGTTCCGGACAAGCCGTTGAGACTGCTTCGGGTCGGTTCTGTCGTCGGCCAACGACGGGAAGACAACCTGAGTGACGACGATCGGCAGCCAGAGCACCGCTTTGCCGAGCACTGCTCCTGCTGCGTACAACCCAGCATCGGATCCTTCGAATCCGACGCGGGCGAGGGGAACGTCGATGCTGAGAATCAACCAGAACAGCGCGAGCGCAGCGAACGACCGTCGCGACTCCGAACTCAACACGTGCGTCTGCACGGGTCCGGCTTGCGCCGTCGACCGCAGCCCGAGCAGCGCCACGACGCCGGCGCCTGCGATCACAGCGGCCAGCAGCCCCACGACGCGCGCCCCGGCGAGCAGGACGAGCGCGGCGGCAGTCACCTTCACAACAGCTTGACCGGTGGAGTAGACGGCCAACCCACCGAATCTGCGTGTCCCTTGGAGTCTGCCTGCGGCGATCGAGTCCAGGCACGCAGGCACGATGTACACCGCCAGGAGTATCACCGGAAGGATTCCGACGCGAAGCACATTGGCGAGCAGCGGAGAGAGTAGTACCACCACCAAGCCGATCGCGAGGGCAGCCTTCATTGCCGACATGGTCAATCCGTCGACCCTCTTCGGGGTCGACACGACTTCGCCGGCAGCTAGCGCTCGGGCCGAAGTCACCTGGAGCGCTGATGTCGTGACCGTAATGACGGTGATCACGGCGAGGAATCCACCGAGCACCCCGTATTCGTCAAGTGTCAGACTCCGGCCGGCAATCACTTGAAACGCGTAGGTGCTGGCGTTCGCGAGGACGAACGCGGCAGCCATGATTGCGCCGGTTCGGCGACCGATGATCGGCGTGGGGCGACTCGCAGTCTGCTCTTCTGCCATGAGACGAATCAGCGTACGGCGCTCGGCTGTCGATCTCGGGGAGCGGTCAGTCGAACTGCATCGCTGGATGCTCCTGTTCCAGGGTGGATCGCAGATATTGGAGGGTCACCTTTGCGCGCCAGAAGATTCTGATCGTGTGCCCGAGCATGGTGATGACGGACCGCGTGGAGATCGTCGAGTCACCCGCTCTGACGAGCCGAACTGGGACCTCGACGAAATTGCTGTATCCGGCGGCCCGGGCGGCCACGAAGAGTTCTAGGTCGAGTGCAAACCCGTCCTCGTGCACGACGGGTAGCACCGTCGTCATGAGCGGTCGCGAAAAGACCTTGATTCCGGTTTGGGTATCCGGGATATCGAGCTGGAACAGCCCACGGATGAGGAGCTGATATCCCCACGACGTGACCTTCCTGCGAGGAGTCGCGTCCACCGAGGACTGACCATGGCGTTTGCTCCCGAACACGATGTCGGCGTCGGATTCGGTCTGAATGCGAACCATCTCGGCGAGTTGCATCGGCGAGAGATCTCCATCGGCATCGATGAAGGCGATGATGGGTGTGTGCGCCGCGGCGAATCCCGTGCGGAGCGCAGCGCCCTTGCCGGAGTTCCGGGCGTGACGAAGGTGAACGACGCGGCTGTCGCAGACTTGGTCGATGAGCTCGGGCGAGTCGTCGGTGGAGCCGTCGCTCACGACGATCACATTCACGGGCTGTGCCGTGTCGTCGAAAGCTTCGAGCACCTCGTTGATCGTCTGTGTGACAACCGGACCTGGATTGAACGACGGGATCACCACGGTCGTTCCTGCTCTGGGGGCGGTGATGGGTGGTGCGGCGGCGTGATCGACGAGCGACGGACGCAGCACTGGTTGGACCCGCAGGATCGCAGGGCCAGTCATTGCAACAAGAAGGATCACTGCGCAGACCACGGCAGTAGTGGCGAGCGCCGTCGCGGTGGACGCGAGCAACTGGCCGACGCCCATCGGCAGCACGACCACCCAGACCACGAGGGCCATTCGGGACCCGTGTGCGATGTACTGCATGAGCGGGACGACCGCGATGCCGGTTGCTGCGTAGGCGATGGTGAGGAGCCTGATCGTCGTTGGTGATGCCGTCTCGTCGCTGGTCACAAGAGACGCGAAGAACGTCGGTGCGGCAAGAACGCTGACAACGGCGACGAGTGCTGCGGCGCAGGTGAGTCCGAATGCCTGATGGAAAGCTCGCCTCAGACGTACCGTTCCCAGTGGCGCCTTTGCGATGACGGGGAAGAAGACAAAGGCGATGGCGAGCAACACGAAGAACACACTGCGGGTCACTGCTGCGCTTTGGCTGTACTCGACGGCGTCCGTCCCCAAGCGCTGTCGAGACGTCGTTGACATCAAGACGAGGAAGCAAGCCAGGCCGGTCGACCCGCCGAGGCCGATCCAGAGAGGCCGACGCATTCGCTCCGGCCACGCTCCCGTGCGTCGAAGCGATGAGGACGCTGCGTACACGATCGACGTGCCGACGGCTTCACCGACCACCAGCGCTGCGAGGAGTGCGAACGGTTCATCGCCGAGGACAGCCCTTGAACTCATGATCAACGTCGGGATTGCCGACGCCACACCGATGAGCCCCAGACGAAACCACTGTTCGTCTCCGAGCAGCGTCGCCCTCGGCGGCACGGAGAGAACGATCATCGTCACGGTGAGTGCCGCGGCCAGTGCAACCGCGGCACGAAACTCGAGGGACGCACTGACGAGTACGAACGCCAGGAAACCGGCGGCAGCGCCACCGCAGAGTGCGGTGACGATCAGGGCCCACCAGGGTGGGCTCCCAACCGTACGGGACGGCGATGCCGCCGCGCAGGTTCCGACGAGGACCATCTGGGCGCCGATACTCAGAATCGAGATGGCGGTGAGCGCCGCAACGGCGCTGCGGATGTCTGCGACCGACGCGTCGGGGCTGTTGGCGAGGCTTCGGTTCGATGCGAGGCCCACGAGTCCGACGACGAGTGTGGCAGCGACGTACCACCAGCGAGACTGCGGTCGGATGGACGCAGGCGTCACGCTGTCCGTTGCTGGCATTCTGGTGAGGCTAACCGGTGGGGCCAATGGCTCTCGGGGAGTGCACGGACCCTTGGAGGGACGCAGCCCGGCGTTTGACGAGGATCGGTTGTGGCACCACACACGATGTAGGGTCCCCGTCGTGTTGACGAAGATCAAGCGCCGACTCCACACGCTGCTCGTCGCACCGTTACAGCCAGAGTTCACACGTCTCGATGCTCGCGTCGACAACGTCGAAGCTGCGCTGCATCGCGACGTGCACGGCGTGCGTGATTCCATCGAGGAACGGGCATTCGCCATCGCCGAGCTCGTGGTCGGTACACAGATTTCGGAGGTGAAGGCCGCAGCGCGTGAGCATGCGGAGGCGGCATCGTCGGCCGCATCGAACGCAGCGATCGAGGTCGCCCGGGAGCATGCTGAAGCCGCGGTCGCTGCTGCGATGGCACTTTCAATCGTGGCAGCGCGGGAACACGCCGAGGCCGCTGTTGAGGCGGCATCGCGTGCGTCGGAGCAACGGTTTGCTCAGTTCCGGATCGAGCTCGGAAGGACACAACGGGCCATCGAGCGACTCGAGCGAACCGAGGGTGAACGGCCTGCAGCTGCCGAGGGGACGGAGGGCAAGGTGCTGGCCCCGGCGTCGGAGATCGATGATCTCCTGTATCTCGCCATTGAGGATCGCTTTCGGGGCGACCCGGCCGAGATCAGGATTCGGCAGGAGCGGTACCTCCCGTTCCTGCCCGACGTCATCGACGAGACACACCCGCTGCTCGACCTCGGCTCCGGTCGGGGTGAGTGGCTCGGAGTTCTCGCAGATCACGGCGTGCCTGCTCGCGGAGTCGACTCGAATGCGAGCTGCGTCGACGAATGCCGAGCTGCGGGGTTGAGCGCAGACGTCGGTGATCTGGTGAACGTCCTGGCAGGCAGCGAGGATCACTCGTTCGGTGCCATCTCGATGTTCCACGTCGTGGAACATCTGCCCTTCGGTGTGCTTGCCGACGTGATACGTGAGTGTGGACGCGTCCTCGTTCCCGGAGGCCTCCTGATCGCCGAAACCCCAAACGCACTGAACCTGCGGGTGGCGGCGACGAACTTCTGGCTCGATCCCACCCACGTTCGCCCGCTCCACCCAGAGCTCCTGCGGCTGCTCGCCGACCGGGGCGGATTCGCCCGGTCGCAGGACCTTTTCATCAACGAGATCGGCACACCGCTCGAACTCACGCCCAAAGGCGCAGCCGACGAGTGGATCCAGGAACTCAGCCGTTCACTCGACGGGCCCGGCGACTACGCCCTGCTTGCCTGGACCCCGGGCGCCGGTTCAGACTGACGTCACCCCAGGAGGTCATCCGTTCTCGTCTGTGGGACCGGATTTCGTTCTGCGAAACGGTGTTGTGCCACGCCGACGGCGGCCTCCACCTCGTCGAGCACCGTCGGCCAGTTGTAGTTTTGCTCCACGTACTGCTGGCCTCCGGCACCCATTCGGTCAGCAAGTTCCGGATTGGCGAGTAGCAGCTCGAGCGCTGCTTCGAACTCCACGAATCCCCGATATGGGATCGCTCCGCCGGATCGGCGGGCCTGGCCCTCCAGGACCTCGGATCGCCCCTGCACCAGTGCGGGTCGTCCCTGGAGCCATGCTTCGCAGAGCACGATCGAGAAGCTCTCGAAGTACGACGGCTGCAGGAGAGCGAGACATCCGGCGAGCGCTGAGCGCTTCGTGTCCTCGTCGAGGAAGCCGACGTGGATGACGTCATCGTGCGTCGGGAGCTCGAAGACCGCCTGGCCGGCGAGAACGAACTTGAGCGGCCCGGGATTCCGCTGCTTGAACGCCTCGAAGAATCGGTACGCCTCGTGCGCGCCCTTCGCCGTGTCGATCCGACCGACGTACAGCAGGTACGGATCGTCGTCGAGTTCGTATCGGCGTCGAAAGTCTGCTGGGTCAGCACGTGCGTGGATCTCCATCCCGATCCCGATCACTTCGCCGTCAGGGTCGAAGTCGAATCGATCGGCAACGATCTGTCGTTCCTCGGGTGTGAAGAACATGAATGCATCTGCGAGACGGAAGATCGTGTCGTATTGGCGAACCCAGATCGCGGGTTCGTCGTGAGCGGTCGGCTGGAGGATCGTCGGTACGCGGCCGCTCGTTACGGGCAGACCAGCCGTGGTCGTGCCATACATGTAGGTCATGTGGATCACTGCATCGAAGCGGTGCACGTTCGCACGCAACCACGTCGGATACTCACGAAGTTGGGGCCCCATGAGTCGCATCCACCGTTGCTGCTGGAACAGGGGGATCGGCCGCGGTCCGAGGATCGTCCAGTCGTTGAGCGGACCGAAGTCTTCGACGGTGCGCAGCGCAATGACAGGGAGTCGATGCACGATGACTCCGTTGAGTTCGGTGGTTCCTGGCTCGTACTCGTCGGCCCAGTCGACATAGCTTCGAGCGCAACTCGTCACGACCTCGACGTCATGGCCCCGGCCGGCGAGGCGTTCAGCGAAGAGGCGACACGCTGCCTCCGACCCTCCCACGATGTCCTCGCCGTATCGCTGAACGGTATAGAGCAGCCTCACGAGGCCAGCCCCGCAGACTCCAAGAGCTGGACCAGACTGGTGCTGTCGACCGCTGCGGTCAGCTCGGCGATCCGTTCGAGGGCCGCGCAGATCATCGAGGATCGAAGTGCTTCGTCCTGGTGTGCCGCCAGTATCGCTTCGGCGAACATGAGCGGGCCGGCACCGTTCGGGAGCACAAGTGCGCCCCCGGCCACGGTCTCGGCGGTCGCTCCCGCATCGCGTACTACTGTCGGCACACCGAATGACATGGCCTCGAGGGGAGGGATGCCGAGCCCCTCGTGAACGCTGGCGCTCGCGAAGACTCGTGCGCTCCGGTAGATCGTCGCGAGCGAGGCGTCGGATTGGCGGTGGGCGAACCAAATGTTCCGGACCCGGAGACTGCGGGCGAGCTCGACGAGCCCGCGTCCATAGCTTGGGCTCCGCGGCGGGCCAACGAGCACGAGGCCGATCTCCGCACCGTGAACGGATTGGACGACATGAAGCGCCTGGATGAGGACGTGTTGGCACTTGTGTGGCAGCAGCTGCGACACGTTGAGCACATAGGGAACACCGACCTTCTCGCGAAGCGTCCGAACGGTGTCTGTGCTCGGCGTCACCGTGGTGAGTCGGTGCGGCCGCAAGCCTGCGGCAATCACGTGAACGTTGCGGAACCCGAGGTCCGTCAATTCGTCGGCGTTGAACCTCGAATCGGCCGTGGCGAGCACGATTCGGCCCCGGAGCAGCGACAATTCGTGGCGCCCCCATTCGAGCCCGGCGGCGAACGCTGGATCGTGGTGCACGAAGTGCTCCGATGGAGTGACATTGTGGTAGACGAGAACGATTCGCTCGGGCCGTCGCAACAGCGCACGCGTTACCTCTGGATCGCCGTAGCTCGAGTGGTAGATGACCACGTCGTTCGGTCGTCCGCTCGGCAGGGCGTCCAGTGGCGAGACCTCGCGAGCCATCGCAGGGTCGATGAATCGGGCAAAGATCTCGCTCGATCCGACTTCTCGAAGGTCGCTCCGGATCTCCAGCGCCATCTGCGTGATCGCGTCGCCAGCGCCCGCGCCGACGATGACCTGATGGAATGCCCTCACTGCTCGCGACGGTCGGACTCCAACTGAGTCACCCGTCGTTCGAGGTCGGTCGTGAGCTCGACCAGGTGATCGATGACGGCCAGACGGTCCATCACGCCCGCCAGGACGTCGAGCAACTGGCGCTCGTCGGCGGCGCTCTGCGCCTGCACCAGTCGCCGGACCTCATCGAGTGCTTCCGCCACCGACACGCCGAGGTCGCGCACCGACTCGGCGAGCGGGGTGATGTGACGGCTGACAACGCGAGCGGTCGCGTAATGGGCGGTGGAACCCCCAGGGACACGCGAGTCCGTAGCGGCATCGAGCCGCATCTCGTGGGCGGCGACGATCACCGACTGGACGAGGGCGCCAAGTTTCTCGGTGTCGATCTCGTGCCGATCGATCGCCCGCAACATTCCCTGGAACTCGGATTCGAGCTGCTGCTCCAGGCCGATCGGGTAGTCGCCCGCGGCTCGACGATCGGCGATTCGCTCTCTGAGTGTGGCGACGATCTCGTCGACGTCGACATCTGGCACGGCAAGACCTCCACTGGCAGTTGGGCGCATGTTACCGATGGTCCCCGCCGCCGACGCGGCAACGGCTCAGACCTCTTCGGGCAGGCGGCGCGTCATGCGACCGAAGATGGTCCATCCGATGACGAGACTCGCCAGTGACACGACCAGGAGTCCGAGCATCGTCTTCCAACCGGGGGCTGCAGCGTCGTAGAGACAGCTTCGGTACACCTCGACGAATCCATTGAGCGGGTTGAGCTGGAGGATGTTGTAGACCCACGTGGGCGCATTGGCTTCCAGCAGGCTCGGTGGGTACACGATCGGAGTCGCAAAGAACCACACCGAGATCAGAATCGACCAGAGATAGCTGATGTCGCGGAAGTAGACCGCGAGCACACTGAGCGCCAACGCCAAACCCGTGGAGAAGAGCGCAAGCAGCACAGAGGTGATCAGAACAAACGGCAGCCACGGCAAGAACGGGCTTCCTGCGATGAGGAGGAAGACGAACAGCAAGGTCATCTCGATCGAGAACTGCACGCAGGCATGCAAGGCGTTGGAGAACACCAACACCTCGCGAGGGAACGCCACTCGGCGCACGAGCCCGGCGTTCGCCGAGATGGACCCCAACCCGAGCCCCGTGACGAGTGCGAAAAAGTTCCACGGCAGCAAGCCGCAGAGCAGGAACAACGCGAAGCTGTCGAGCCCGCTCGGAACGCCGTCGGGCGCGGGTGAGTTGAACAGTGTGCCGAACACGAAGCCGTAGATCAAGATCTGCGACAACGGGTTGAGCATCGACCACGCCCAGCCGAGGAAGGAACGGCGGTACTTGGTTCGAAGTTCTCGGAGCGTCAAGTTCCACAGGAGCTCGCGCGATTGATAGACGGTCGTGACGGCATTCATGGGGCGGACCGAGGCTACCGGTTGGCGTCGCGCAAGCAGCTGCATCCCGTTCGGACGGCCATGGTTGGTTCTCATCGCGCAATCGGCAAGACTCGGGACCGTATGTCGACCGCTCTCTCCGTCAACTCGTTGTGGAAGAGCTACCGGCTGTACCACGAACGCAACCAATACCTGAAAGCTGCGATTCTGCGCGGACGCCGCGCACGGTACGAGGAGTTCTGGGCACTTCGAGACGTCAACTTCGCAGTACCCACCGGGTCCACGTTCGGAGTCATCGGTTCGAACGGGTCGGGCAAGAGCACCCTGCTGAAAGTGATGGCGGGGATCCTGCAACCCGAGCGGGGTGACGTCGCCATCGAAGGACGGGTGTCCGCCCTCCTTGAACTGGGAGCCGGGTTCCACCCGGAACTCAGCGGTCGAGAGAATGTCTTCCTGAATGGCGCGATCCTCGGGATGTCGAAGAAGGACATCACTGCTCGCTACGACGCCATCGTCGAGTTCGCCGGTCTCGAGGACTTCATCGACACGCCCGTGAAGAACTACTCGTCGGGGATGTTCGTCCGATTGGGTTTCGCGGTGGCAGCAAATGTCGAACCGGACGTCTTGCTCATCGACGAAGTTCTTTCTGTGGGAGATGAGACCTTCCAGCGTCGCTGCGCGGAGAAGATCGACGAGTTCCGCCGCGATGGGCGCACCATCATCTTCGTCAGCCACGGGTTGAGCCAGGTGGCGCAGCTGTGTGAGGACGTTGCGTGGATCGAGAAGGGCGAAGTGCAGATGATCGGTCCGGCTGCCGAGGTCATCGCCGCCTACCAGGGCGAGAGCCACCACGCCGAACGCATCGAGGGTGAACAGGGCAGTCGATGGGGATCGGGTGAGGCGCAGATCGTCGGCGTTGAACTGCGCGACGCGCAGGGCGTGGCCAAGTCTGTGCTGACCACGTTGGAGCCCGCGTCGATCCACGTGGAACTCACCGCCCATACGCCACTACAGGACACAGTCGTCGGTGTCCGCATCGATTCGCCGCTGTCGGGCGTCGAGGTGTGGAGTACCAGCACCCGGCGCAACGGCCGCACGATCGGACTCATCGACGGGCCGGCCAGCGTCGACGTCGCCATCTCGAGTCTGCCTCTCCTCGAAGGCGTGTACGACCTGACGGTGTCGCTCACCGATCACACCGAAGTACATCCCTACGACCACTGGGACCGGCGAATCCGGTTCGAGGTGCAGCAGTTCAAGTCGTACGATCACGGGCTTCTGAGCATCCCGACCGAGTGGACCATCACCGGCGCTCGGGGGGCCTTGCAGAGCGGGACGTGAGCCGACGTCGAACCGCGGTCTGCACGATCGCAACAGGACCGCATGTTGACTTGTACGAGATTGCCCGTCCTGGACTGGAGGCTTTCTGCCGATTTCACGGCCATGATCTGGTCGCAGTTCAGCACGATGTCTCAGGCGGGCGACCGACGTCGTGGGGCAAGCTGCCTCTCCTGCGCGAGCTGCTCGAGGTCTACGATCTGGTCGCCTGGGTTGACGCCGACGCGATCATTGTCGATCCCCGGGGAGACATCTTCGAACATGTGAACCACCGAATCTCAATGAGGGTGGTGGTACATCGCTATGACGGCTTGGAGATCCCCAACCTCGGCGTGATGGCGTTCGCGAGCACCGCGTGGTCGAAGCGGTTTCTGTCGAGGTTGTGGAATTCGGAGGAGTTCATCGATCACAAGTGGTGGGAGAACGCTGCGGCTCTGAGGCTGCTCGGATACGACGTAGATTATCCGCGTCGGGAGACTCGACGATTCCGGGTGGCGTCGATACGGGTGGGCGAGCTCGACAACAGTTGGAACAGCATTTCTCAAGATCCAGCTGTGCACCCACGGATTCGGCACTTCCCGGGCATGACGCAAGCCGATCGACTCGTCGAGATGCGCCGCGCCGCCGACTCGGCTGTCGGTGAGTCGCTCGATTTGCCCACCGGACCGGAGCGGCGGCCGTATCGCGTGGACGGCGCAACGGGGAACGTCGGGCTCGCAATTCTCACGGGTGATGTGCAGCGGCATGACTGAAACGGTCAACTCCAGCTTGATTGCCTCGCCTGAAATGAGCAGTCGTCGATCGAGGAGTTTCTGGTTCGCCGTGGCGGCGGTCGCCGCGATTGGCGTGGCGGGTTTCGTCTTCAGGCTGCTCCTGCTGAACTCCCCCGCAGCGGTGATCAACTCCGATGAGGCGTACACGCGTATCGACACCTTCGAGATCCTGCGTGGACAGTTTCCGATTGCACTCGGTGGAACGGTGTACACCTTGCCGCTCGAGTCGTACCTCTACACCCCGTTCACGTACCTGTTCGGCGCAAACGTCATCCCGTTGAAACTGCTCAGCACACTGTCGTGGCTGCTGACCTCGGTTGCGCTGTACTTCATCGGCCGGCGCCTGATGAGCCGGCGGGTCGGGTTGATCGCCGCGACGATGTGCTGGATCACCCCTGGCGCACTGCTCGTGCTGTCCATCACCGCATATCCGGCATACGCGTCGGGGATGCTCGTCAGCACCTTGGCGTTCCTCGCAGCCTCGCTCGTCGTCGACTCGCCATCGCCGACTCGACGGACCATGGTGTTGTTCGGTGTACTTGCCGGGTTCGGCTTCTGGATGCATCCGATGTTCCTCGCAACGATGGTCCCCATGGCGGCGGTCGTGCTGTGGACGGTTCGACGCCGGCTCGACGGCTGGCTCAGCGTGATCGGTGGCGGCATTCTCGGCTGCATGCCGCTGCTGCTGTGGAACGCCGTCAACTCGTTCCCCTCCATCGAGACACCCGTGAAGGTCCCTGGCACCTACACCGAACGATTGCGGACGTTCGGCCTCGACCTGCTGCCCCGCGGATTCGGATTGCGGGACTTCGGTCTGAACTGGTACTACGACACGCTCGGTCCGCTCTTGGGCGTCGTATTGATCGCCACGGCCATCTTCGGGCTCGTCACGATCGTCCGACGGCCGGCTCCCCGCAGCAGTCTCCTGCTCCTCGTGGTACTGATCGCCGTCTTCCCGATGATGGCGTTGTTCCGCAACCTCATCTACGCCAACGACGGTCGCTACACGATGATCTCGTTCCCGTTCATCGTGCTCACATTGGCGGGAGGCGTCGACGCGCTCGCCGGTCGGCGGCCGCCCCTGCGGACAGTCGGTGTGTTCAGCGTGGTCGCCGTCGTGTGGATCGCTGCGTTCATCCGACCCACGACGACGCCCTACCTCGACGCGCTCGGCACCGACCCGAATGCACAACTTGGACAGATCGTCGATGTCCTCGACGAAGCGGGCATCAATCGCGTGTACGGCAGCTACTGGGCGGTGCTCCCCGTCGACTTTGCGGGCGACAACCGCATCGTCAGCGGTGTCTTCCCGTTCTGGCCGATCCGGTTCCCCGACCGGCAACGTGTCGTCGGAGCTACACCGCCCGAAGACGTAGCGGTGATCTACATGTCGTACGACGAGGACACCGCCTACCTGTTGATGCCCGCTGACCGCTACGAGCGCCTCGTGATCGGCGACCGCATCGTGTACTTGCCGCTGTTGCTCACCGACTGAACTGGCAGACTGACTCCCGATGTGGAACGGACGCACCCTCGCCGTCGTGCTGCCGACGTACAACGAAGCCGAGAGCATCGCTGCGTGCATCAAGGGCTTCGAAGCCCTTGGCATCGTCGACGACATCGTCGTTGTCGACAACAACGCCCACCCGGACACGCGGGGCGAGGTCGAGGGGACCTCGGCACGGGTGATCCACGAGCCGATTCAGGGCTACGGCGCGGCAATTCAGCGCGGGCTCTCGGAGACACTCGATGCCGACATGGTCTGCATCTGCGAACCCGATGGCACCTTCGACCCCGACGACATCTTGAAACTGCTCCCGTTCACCGTCGACGTCGACGTCGTCTTCGGCTCACGAACGGTCCGGATCTTCATCCTCAGTGGGGCGAACATGGGGCTGTTCCTCAAGTGGGGGAACTGGGCTGTCGCCAAGCTCACGGAACTGCTCTTCAACACCGTGTATCTCTCCGACGTCGGTTGCACCTATCGCGTGCTGACCCGCGATGCGATCGACCGGTTGCGACCCGGCTTTGCTGCCACGGGTTCTGCATTCGGCTACGAGATGATGCTGCTCACGGTCGAGCAACGTCTCCCGCTGGTCCAGGTTCCGGTGAAGTACCAACCCCGGGTGGGGGAGAGCTCGGTCACCGGCGACACGATGCAGGCGTTCTGGCTCGGCACGGAGATGATCCGGATGTGCATCCGCCGCCGCATTCTCGGCCGGTAGCCATCGCACCACCTACGGCCGCAGGCACTCCCAGGTGGCGAAGTGGTAGCACGGCTCGAAACCCATGCGGCGGGACTGCTCCTCGTCGGCAACCGGTGTCAGATCGCCGACGCGAACGTGTGCGAGCAGTGAATCCACATGGAAACCGTCGCCGTGCGGATCGGGTTCCGACAAGTCACCGCGCAACACCCGGTCGTACTCGTCGGTGACCAGCACCCTCGCGATGAACCCGGCCGCGCGGACCTGGTCGGTGAGATCCCATCCGAAGTTCCAGAACACCGGCGTGTTGTCGGCATGGAACTCGGGGGTGGTCGGTGCCGCAGTCTGGCCGTAGACGAGCGGCACCTGCAGGTACATGCGGCCACCGGGCGCGATGACGCGAAACAGCTCGGCCAAGGCTCGGTCCGTGTCGGGCACGTGTTCGAGCACGTGTGGCGTGAGAATCACGTCGACGGAAGCATCCGGCAGGTCGATCTCCTGGAGGTCGAGTTGGATGTCGCCCCGATGCGCGCTGAGGTCGAAATCGCTCGTGCGGTACTTGAACCACCGCTGCATGTAGGTGCGGTACTCGCCCCCGAGGCGGGGACTCGTCTCGATGATCCGGGCCCCGCGTTGCTTGCCCGTCCGGCTCGTGTAACACCACAGCAGGAACCGGTCGCGGGCGATCGAGCCGCACTGCGGGCAGTTCGCCGACTCGGTGTGAGGCGACCCGAGGAACGCTGATCCGGTCCAACGACACACGTTGCACCAGCGGTCGTGACGTTCACGGCTGGACGGTCGCTTCCACACCGGGGCTGCGGTTTGCCACCAACCCACTGCGGGGGCTGCCAGGCCGACCTTGCGTGCCAACGGCCGGGCCGCCTCCTTGACGCCGGCCGGGACGGCAGCGGCGACGCGGTCACGCAGGGTCGGGGTCGCATCGGGAGCGGCAGCAGATGACATGGCCGGGAGGCTACAGAGCCCGGCAGTAGCCTGAAGCGGTGGCATCGTTCAAAGGTCTCGTCGGGCGCGTACGGGGCGACCAGGTCAGTGCACTCACCGCCGAGGTCGCGGCACTGCGTGAGGTCGTGCTCAACATCAACCATGTCGTCACCCAACTCCACGACACCGTCAACGAGCTGAACCACGATGTTCGCTCCGGAGCCGAACAGTCGCTACCGCTGTTCCTCGGCTACTCCGAACGGCTGCGTCTCGATGCCGACACGGCGATCGGTGCCACCCAGGTGATCGAACGTCAGCTCGCGCTCATGGAGGAGCGACTGGCAGCGGCCTCCGGATCCGGCGCGTCTTGAGCGCACCCGGGTCGA
>JANPCI010000147.1:0-18145 GCA_031430875.1 Actinomycetes bacterium
CCGACCGTCGGCGACGAACACGACGTCGTCGGCGAGGGCGATTGTCGAGGGACGCGATGCCACCATGAGCACCGACGAGTCGGCAAGCTCCCGTCGCAGGTTGTCCAGCACGACGGCCTCGGTTGCCGGATCGAGCGCCGAGGTGGTGTCGTCGAGAACCAGGAGCGACGGCGTGCGGACAAGGGCGCGGGCGAGTGCCAGTCGCTGGCGTTGGCCGCCACTCAAGCTCACGCCGCGCTCACCCACGACGGTGTCGAGGCGCTGCGGCAAGCGCTCGACGAACTGTTTCGCGGCGGCGAGATCGAGGGCATGCCAGATCTCGACGTCGGGGAAGCGACCACCGAGCTCGACGTTGTCGCGCACCGTGCCACCCAGGAGGAAGGCCTCCTGGAACACGATGCATCTCCGACCAGTGCGCAGGCCGACAACGCCCGATGATGGGCCGACCAGTCCGATGGCCAGTTGGGCAATCGTCGACTTGCCAGAACCCGTCGGCCCGACCAGTGCCGTGATGTTGCCGAACGGGAGCGCCAATGTGACGTCCTCGATCGTTGGCGGGCCATCGGCTTCATGGGCGAACGAGACGTTCTCGAAGCTGATACCGACGGCGCCGGGCGGTTCGATGATCCTGTCGACCGGATCCTCCTCGAGCGGCTCGCGAAGCACCGTCTGGATCCGATACCAGGCAGCGATCGAACGAGGGAGTTCCGACAGCGTGAAGCCAATCAGTCGAATCGGAAACACGAGCAGGGTGAAGAGGAAGATGACACCGGACAGCTCTCCGATGGTCAGCTCGCCCGCACCCACGCGAACCGACCCGACGACAACGAGGAGGATGTTCGTGAGCGACGGGATGACGTCGAGGAAGGCTTCGAACCAGCTCCGAAGGCGCAGGGCGTACACACGTGACACCCGGACATGGTCGGCGAGGCCCGACAGCCGCTCGGTTTCACGGTCTTCGGCGCCATACGACTTGACGAGCTGGACACCCTCGAAGCTCTCGTGGACGCCGGCCGAGAACTCGCCGAGGTGGTGCTGGGCCCGCGCGAAATGGCCGGAGACGAGCCGCTCGTACACCACATTGGTGGCCACGAGCAACGGAAAGACGATCACGGCGACCAGGCCGAGGGTCACGTCGATGACCATCATCCAGACCGTCGAGACGATCACCATGACGACCGTTCCCAACGCGAACGGGATGGGGCCCAGAACGCTCACCGTCGACTCTGCATCAACACCGGCGCGAGCGAGGAGATCACCGTCTGGTCGCCGATTGTGCCAACTCATCGGCTGATGGACGTATCGGTCGACCACCTCGTTGGTGAACATCTGGGCGACGCGCCACATCGTGATCGAGGCATAGCTGCGACGGATCACGATCGCCACGGAGCGCAGCACACCGATGCCGAGGATCAGGACGACTCCACTGAGAAGGGTGGCGATCGCGACCTCGCCCTCCTCGAAGCGCGGCAGAATGACGTTGTCGATCACCCAGCTGAGGGCGAAGCTCGAAGCGACGGTGAGCAAGGCGAACACCGCGGCGCCGCCCACGGCGATGCCAAACAGCTTCGGCTGCATTGTGATCATCGACCAGAGGAAACGGCCATTGCGCCGGGCGCGTTCGACCGCACCAATCTGCTCGTCGAGCAGCCCGCCGGGAGCTTGATTGATGGCCGGGTCGGTCACGGGACGTTTCTACCAGCAGGCGCCCGGCATATCGTCAGCAGTTGTGAACGCCGACTCCGCGACCCGGCCTCCGACCGATGTCGTCGATGACACACCAGGCCCGTGGCAGCGCTCGAAGGCGCGAAAGGCCCTGTTCGTCATCGGCGCCATCAGCTTCATCGCCTTCTGGACGTGGGCGTTGTTCTTCGCATCGAAAGAGGCCGTCAACCGCATCGACGATCGGGCCTGGGCCGAGCGGGCCGAAGTGACCTGCGCCGACTACGACCTCAAGATCAGAGCCTTGGAGGCACAGACCTCGGATGATCTCACCGTTCGGGCTGACCTCGTGGTGCAGTCGACCGACCTGCTCTCGGCGATGCTCGACGACATCACCGCAGTGGCGCCAACCGACGAGAAGGGCCGAGCCATCGTTCCCGCATGGGAAGCCGACTATCGAACGCTCCTTGACGACCGGTACAGGTATGCCGACCAGCTGCGCAGCGGCCAGAACGTGCCGTTCACCGAAACAGCCGTCGAGGGTGTGCCGATCACCGAGCGAATCGAAACGTTCGCCGGCGACAACGAGATGCCGAGCTGCGGCCCGCCGCGCGGTTCGGTCAACTGAGCGCTGGCTGCCCGGTTCACTGAAGGGTCTTGATGACCCGTGCCGGAACCCCGGCAGCCACGCTGTTGTCGGGGATGTCGCCGGTGACCACACTGTTGGCGCCGATCACCACGTGGCGACCGATCGTCGCCCCTGGGAGCACAACGGTGCCGTGGCCGAGCCACGAGCCGTCTCCGATCGACACCGGGCGCTCCGGCATCACCTGCTGTGAGATCGGGCGGTCGAGGTCGGCGTAGCCGTGGTTCTGATCGGTGATGTACACGTGATGACCAGTCCACACGTCGTTGCCGATGGTGATGCTCAGATGGCCGACGATTCCACTCCCCTTGCCGATCAGGCAACGGTCCCCGATCGAGATCACCGGATCGGAGACCATCTGCTGGCCCGGCACCATGCCCGCCGACAGGGTGATCTGCGGGCCGAACATCGTTCCCTCACCGATGCGGATGAAATGCTCGTTGAAGAGGGTGTTCCACGGAAAGCAGATCACGCTGTTGCGGCCGAACGCTCCGAATCGATGACCCCGTCGCGTGTCGGGCCCAATGGCTCCCATCTCGATGGCCGCCTCCCATGCCCGGATCACCAACTCGCCCATCGCCCGACTGGCACCGACGCGAACTCGATGAGCGAACAGGTTGGGCACCGGAGGGCGGTCGAGCACGAGCAGCGACGTTACTTCGGAGAGGGTGTCGGCTCCCTACAGTGGCCCGATGTCCACCGCCCCATTCGGATCGATCACCGATGTTCCTGGCGTACGTGTCGGCCACCACCAACGGTCGGGACGCGGGTGGCAGACGGGCACCACTGTGGTGTTCGTTCCCGATGGAGCAACTCCGGGTGTCAGTGTTCGAGGCGGCGGGCCGGGCACGCGCGAGACGGATGCCCTTCGACCCGAGAACCTGGTGGAGCTGATCCATGCGGTGTGTCTCACGGGTGGCAGCGCCTTCGGTCTGAGGGCCGCCGACGGCGTCGTCGGTTGGCTCGAGGAACGGCGGCTCGGATTCCCCATCGGCCCGTCATCCAACCGGGTCGGTGTCGTGCCGGTCGTGCCGGCAGCGGTGGTGTTCGATCTCGGGCGCGGCGGCAACTTCGCGAATCGACCCGACGCGCAGTTCGGCAGGCGCTCCATGGCAAACACCCGTGGCGCGCAGCGGTTGTGGGGATCGGTCGGAGCCGGAACCGGCGCTCGGGCGGGCGGTCTGCAGGGCGGAGTCGGCACCGCCCACACCATCGTCACCATCGCCGGCGACGTCATCGGCACCCCCGGCATCGATGCCCAGGTCAGCGTTGGAGCCGTCGCCGTCGTCAATGCCAACGGCTCCCCGATCGATCCGTCGTCGGGACTCCCGTGGACGTCTCTCCCACCGGCGGCCGGGCTCGACCTGCGGCCTCCGTCAGCTCGCGATCGAGCCCGGCTCCTGGCCGCACTCACCGGTCCAGCCGAAGCCCAGTCCAGCCTCAACACCACCATCGGCGTTGTCGCCACCTCGGCGGCCCTGACCAAAGCGGAGGTCTCCAAAATGGCCGACGTCGCCCACGACGGCCTCGCACGCGCGATCCGACCGGCGCACTCGATGTTCGACGGAGACACTGTCTTCGGGCTCGCCACCGGCGCTGTCAACCTCGGCAACGAACCTGCGGCGATGCGCTCGGCCGAATGGGCCGGACGGTCGCGTCAGCGCGCCGTCAACCAACTGCTCAGAGCCGCCGCCGACACGTTCGAGACCGCCTGCGTTCACGCCGTTCTCGCAGCCGAGCGATGTGGCACGTCGGCGTCGTACGCCGAGCTCTGCCCATCGGCGTTCCGTGTCCGCTCGTTAACGTGACCGACGTGGCGACCCCGACCATCATCGACACTCCTGCTGACATGCGCCGATGGTCGCGCACCGTCAAGTTTGCGGAGAGGTCGCCGCGAGCAGGTCGGCGGACTGCCCTCGTGCCGACGATGGGTGCGCTCCACGCCGGGCATCTCGCGCTGATCGAAGCCGCTCACTCGCTCGCCGATGTCGTGGTCGTCTCGATCTTCGTCAACCCGTTGCAGTTCGGCGAGTCGCTCGACTTCACCGGCTATCCGCGTCCGATCGACGCCGATCTCGCCGCGTGCGCTCGCGCAGCCGTCGATGCCGTCTACGTCCCAACAGCCGCGGCGATGTACCCGATCGGGTTCGACACTCGAGTGGTACCGGGCCGGGTCGCAACGACGATGGAGGGAACGAGCCGTCCCGGACACTTCGAAGGCGTGGCCACAGTGGTCACCAAGCTGATCGCCGCTGTCACGCCGGACGTTGCGGTGTTCGGTGAGAAGGATTTCCAACAGTTGGCGATGGTCCGGCGTGTCGTCGCCGATCTCGACCTCGGTGTCGACGTCATCGGTTGTCCGACCGTTCGTGAAGCGGATGGCCTGGCGCTTTCGAGCCGCAATCAGCGGCTCACGTCGCAGCAGCGAAGGGCGGCGACCGCGATTCCACAGGCGATCGAGCGGGCACGCCAGAATGCGCGTCATCCCCACACGTCGGTCGACGACATCATCGCCACAGCGACATCCGTTGTCGCTGCCGAACCGCTGGCGTCACTCGACTACGTGAGTATCTTCGACGCCGACACGCTCGACGTCGCCGAGACGATCGTCGATACGGATCGGATTTGCGGTCGGTATCGGATCGCCATCGCTGCCCATTTCGGCGATGTGCGTCTGATCGACAATGCCGACCTCTTCGCGCGCTGAGCTCACGTTCTGGAGACGGTCGACGACACCGGTCAGCACAACCAACAGCACCGCTCCGTTGAAGAGCGCGTGGGCCACGATCGACGGGCCGAGACGGTGCAGTAGATGCCTGGCAATGCCGAATGCGATCCCCACGCCTGCGAGCACCATCGCAAGGCCGATGTTGCCGGCGCCACGAACGGGATCCAGATGAGCAGCTCCGAAGAGTAGCCCCTGAAGCACGATCGCGATGACGGCGGGCAGGCGGCTGCGCAGCCCGAGCAACACCACGCCGCGAAAGACCATTTCCTCCACGATCGGCGCTGCAATCACTGCAGTGATCACGAGTGACACGACATACGTTCGATCGATCGACGCCTCATTCAGCGCTTCGGTGTTGCTCGAGATCGGAACGTCGAGCGCAACGACCACTGCCGCCGCGACAACCTGCGCGCCGAGCGCCCCCAGCCAAACCACCGGACCCCAACCGAGATCGGCCCACTGCGGTCGCAGGCCGATGTCGACTCCGAGCTGTCCGGTGGCCCATCGGCGGCTGGCGTAAATACACCACCAAACCGATGGTGCGTAGCCGACGACGGCGAGCAGCGCGACATACGTCGCAATCGGCCACTGAAACACGACGACGAGGTCGAGGAAGTACTTCGAGGCCATGAGTGACACGCTGAGCACGAACACTGCACCGACCGCGGCTGAGACGGGCAGCGTCGGATCCGCACGCGACCGGCCGTCGTCCGCGGTGAGGAGCACAGCCGTGCCGGGTAACGGAGGAGGAAGAGAAGAGGTCAGATCGGGCTCGAAACGGGAACAAGATTCTGTCAAGAACGTCAAAGATTTTCCGCCGAATTGCTTCAGAACGTACAGGCGCCGACCGATGCACTCCTCGCATCATTCCCGCGACCAGACGAGAAGCACCCATGCCGACGGCCCCAGCAACTCCACGTACATCCACACCGACACCTCGAGCCACGCTCACGCGGATCGTCGTTGCAGTGATCGCCGTTGCTGCGATCGCCGTGGCCGTCGACGCCCCGCAGTCGTCGCCGGTCGAAGCGGGTGGAGTCTCCAGCTCGGACTGGCTCGGAGTGGTCAATGCCTATCGGGCGCAGTCAGGCCTGTCGCCGGTGACCGAGAACCCCGCCTGGTCAGGTGGCGCCCAGAACCACTCCTGCTGGATGCTCTTGAACGGCATCGCCCACGATGAAGCACCTGGAACCGCCGGCTACACGGACGCAGGCGACGAGACAGGCAACAGCGGCAACGTCGCCGTGTCGAGCAATGCGAATGCAACAGCTCGAAGCCACATCGAACTCTGGATGGCGGGACCGTTCCATGCCATTGGCATCCTGCGGTCGTCTCTGACACAGACCGGATTCGGTCTGTGCGCAAGCCCGCCGAACCCCACGGCGACGCCGTGGAACTCCGCGGCCACGCTCGATGTCGTCCGCGGGAACAACTGGGGTGCGCCAAAGCCGGCGACACCTGTGGTGTTCCCAGGAAACGGCTCGACCACGAGCCTCACCCGCTTCATTGCCGAATCGCCCGACCCGCGATCGTTCTGCAACTGGGGAGGTCAGTCCGTCGGACTGCCACTCATTGCGCTCATGCCCTCAGCGGTCACCGCAGCGAACGCCACACTGAACGGTCCGAACGGGCCCATCCCGACCTGCGTGCTGCACAAGGCGAACACAAGTGGCACCGCCAGCGCCATCCTCGGCGGCGACAACGCTGTGGTGATCGTTCCTGCCAGCCCACTCGTTACAGGGTCCTACAGCGTGACCGTTGGCTCGAACGGCGGCAACGCTTCCTGGTCGTTCAACGTCGACCCGAACGCAGAGCTCGGCGCCGCCTCAGCGCCGCCAGCCCCACCAGCCGCGTTGGCGACCACCGCTGCCCTCGCCGCGGGTTACCCGTTCCAGCCCATGACGCCCTTCCGCTTCGCCGACTCCCGGATCCCGCGGGTCATCTTCCGACTCGCGGCGAATCAGCTCGTGAGGGTGCCCGTCGCCGGCCAGTCCGGACTCCCTGCAGACATGACGTCAGTCAGCGCGAACTTCACTGCGGCCAACGCGACCTCGGCCGGCTATCTGACCGCGTCGAACTGCGCCGAGGTCAACCCCTCGTTCTCGACGCTCAACTTCGAGGCATACGACGGTGTGCCGAACCAAGCCATCATTCCGCTCGACCGAGGTGCACTCTGCTTGTTCGCGAGCACCGCGACTGACGTCATCATCGACATCAACGGGTACGTCGCACCGGGCGCCACGCAGTGGTTCAATCCGGTGATCCCGCGACGTCTCCTGGACACGCGTGTCGGCCAGCCCTTGCGGGCCGGCGAGGTGCTCCGGGTCGATGTCGAGGGCGCTGGAAGCCCGGCTCCCGACGCGGCCGTTGCCGTGGCCGTCAACCTCACCGGAGTCACTCCTGATCAGGATGGCTGGGTGCGGGCCTTTCCCTGTGATGTCGCCGAGACCGAGGTCTCCTCGATGAACCCGCGAGTGGGTCTCGCACGGGCGAACTCCGCAATCGTGCCGACGGCCGGCGACGGAACGATCTGTCTGACGAGCAACATCAGTACTCATGTCATCATCGACATCACCGGGTGGTTCGGACCAAAGGGTGGCCTCGACTTCGTCCCGCTGACCCCGCTGCGGCTGACCGACACCCGACAGGCACACCCCGATCTCAACGGCGGATCGGGACCCAGAATGGTCCAACCGGGTGAGGTCTTCCGAGTGCAGGTCGCCGGCAACCGCGGAATTCCTGCGAACGCCAAGGCTGCGACGTTGAACCTCGTTGCGACCGGTGGACCCGCCGCCGGGTTCCTCACGGTGGTGCCCTGCGGGGGCGGCTCCGAGGTCTCGACCCTGAACTACCCGGGGATCGGGGCAGTGGCCAACGGAGCCACGGTCATGCTCGACGGACAGGGATCGGTGTGTGTCACAACGAGCGCTCCGACCTTCCTGATCATCGACATCACCGGCGTCTGGAGGTAACGCTCAGCGCCGAACGGCGTGGTCGGTCACGACTGCTCGGTAGCGAACGGTGTGGACACTGTCACCGGACAGGATCGCACCGCGTCCCAGCGTGCGACCGGCTTGCCAGTTCGACAGACCGAGTTCGGGTGCGTCGAGGGCGTACTGACCGTCGACCCAGCGGGTGAACCCGTTGCCGACGAACGGGGCGTCGACACTCGCGTAGAACTGATCGTGTTCCGAGGGATCGTCGCTGATCAGTGACGCGACGAAGTGCGGGCTGTACCGATTGCACAAGTCGGCGGCTTCCTCGATCGACTCGACGATCACCAACGTCACTTCCGGTGACTGCTCCCACTCCCACTCGATGGACAGTCCATCGACGTCGATCAGGGTTGCGGACGGTTCTCCACGGGCCACCTCCAGGTCGAATCGACCGTCGATCAGAACGTCTTCACTGCCGGCGACGACGTGGAGCTTCGCCGCCACGCCTCGTTCGGCTGCAGCGGCATCGAGTCCTGCCAGGAACGCAGGCACCAGACTCGCTGCTCGTGATCGTACGATGGCGCAGACACTGAGGGTGTTGCAGACCTTGCGGTCGAGCGACGTCGCCACCGCGGCCCGCAGCACGCCGGGGTCGGCGTTGGCACTTGCGACCATCCAGGCGCCACCGCTGCCATGCAGGCTCACCGGTGTTCCCGACTGCGAGGCAACAGCCCCGAGTACGGCAACGACAGGGCCAGAACCTCTGGCCACCGCGAGGGCCAACCGCGGGTCCGTGAACAGCGCATGTCCGGCCGCGTGCGTCGGTGAGTCGATCAAGCGGACCACTCCCTCCGGCAGCCCTGCGGCGCGCAGCGACGGTGTCAACGCGTGCTCAACGATCGAGAGGGCTGTGCCGAGTGCGTCGGAACCGATGCGGAACACCACTGCGTTTCCAGTGCGAACGACCCCGCACGCATCGGCGAAGACATTGGGCCGACCCTCGAAGACGAACCCGACGACACCGAGCGGCGCACGATTCGCCTCCACCGACCACTGGCCGTGTTCGACACGTTGGATCGTGCCACCGCGCCGACTCGGTGAGTCGCGCCAGACCCGCAACCCGGCGACCATGTCCATTCGCATCCTGTCGTCCAGGCTCAAACGGGTCGTTGATCGTCCGCCATTGGCTGCGCGTTCCACGTCGGACGCATTCGCCGCGGCAATGGGTGCATAGATCGCGTCGTCGGCCAGGGCGGTGGCGAAGTGGTCGAAGAATTCCGAGATCGACTCATCGCTGCACGCTGCCAAGGCGGCGAACCCGTTCACCGCGCCCGTCACCGCGTCGTCGACCAACGCGTGGACCTGTACGGGAATGTGGATGAGCGCGCCGGTCGCCTGGACGACGACGAGCCGGTCGCCTGGCGCGAAGCGTTCGGCCAACTGAGCATCGACGCACACCACACGGTCACCGCCGAACGGGATCTCCTGGCCCCTGAACAGCCTGGTCAGTGGTGCGATCTCTGGTCCAGCCGTCATCGCAATTAGCGTAGGCGTGTGCCTTCGTCTCCCGTGTACTTCCGTCAGCTCCTGTCCGGCCGCGATTTCGCAGTCGGTGATCCGCTCGCGTCGCAGATGGTGAACTTCGTCTACGCCGTTGGCGACCGGCGCAGCGGCGAGTGCGTCCTGGTAGATCCGGCCTACGCCGTACGCGAACTCGTCGATCTCGTCGGCGCCGACGGCATGACGGTGACGGGCGCCCTTGCGACGCACTATCACCCCGATCACGTCGGTGGTTCCATGATGGGCCATTCGATCGAGGGCATCTCCGAACTGCTCGACCACATCGACTGCCCCATTCACGTGCAGCGCGACGAGATCGAGTGGGTCACCAAGGCCACCTCGGTGACCGCCGACCATCTCGTCGGCCACGACTCCGGCGACATCGTCAAAGTCGGCGAGGTCGAGATCAGCCTCGTCCACACACCGGGCCACACGCCCGGGAGTCAGTGCTTCTTCGTCGACGACCGCCTGATCGCGGGTGACACGCTGTTCCTCGAAGGATGTGGGCGAACCGACCTACCGGGTTCGGATCCCGTCAAGATGTTCGAGAGCCTGCGCCGCCTCAAAGAAGTGCCCGACTCCACGATCCTGTTTCCCGGCCACCGCTACTCGATTGCGAGCAGCGCAACCATGGACATCGTCAAGGAGACGAACTTCGTCTTCCAGTGAGTCAGTGGCTCAGCAGGCGGCTTTGGCCGGAATGACGATCACCAAGCCGGGGTAGAACGACGAGTAGTTCGGCGTGCTCGCGTTTGCCGCTCGCAATGCCTCGACGGTGACATCGAAGTTCGTGGCCACCTTGCCTTCGAAGTCGCCTTCGGCAATGGTGTAATCGCCCTGGTCGCAGTTGTCGCCGGCATCGGGAATCGTTCCGGCTGGTGCAGTCGACCCGGTGTCAGGCGTTGCGGTCGCGTCTTCGGTGGCTGCGGCCCCTGGGGCAGTGCCTCCTGGCGGGATCTTGATCGTGTCGCCCGGGTAGGCGAACTCATTGGGACCCCACTCGTTGTAGGCGATCAGATCGGCGACGGGCACGTTGAACTTCTTCGCCACTCCGATCGGAGTGTCGTTCGCAACGACCACATACTCCTGTTCCGTGGCGACGACGTCGCCGGCAGCGGGTTCAGTTGTATCAGCGACCGGGATGGTGGTGGCCGGTGGTCGCACCACGAAGGCAGTCGACTCGGCGCTCAGGTCGATGGTCGATTGCGTTGCGGCATTGTCGGCTCCCCCACATGAGGCGAGCAGGAGCGCTCCGGCGATGACCGGAACGACGACGGCGCCGAGGCGGCGCGGATGTGACGACTGCATGCCGAACAGCGTAGGCGCGTCCTCGCGTCGAGTGTGGTCAGTTCACATGAGTGGACGATCGGTCGGCTTGATCGGCGCCGGCAGGCGGGTCTCGCCCATCAGGTAGGCGTCGACACCAGCGGCCGCGGCACGCCCCTCGGCAATCGCCCACACGATCAGGCTCTGCCCGCGGCCCATGTCGCCGGCAACGAAGAGGCCGTGGCGGTTCGTCATGTAGCGCTCATCGCGGACCACGTTGCCGCGGGCGTCGTAGTCGACATCGAGCGACTCGAGCCACGATCCCTTTTCTGGCCCCAGGAACCCCAGCGCCAAGAACACGAAGTCGGCAACGATCTCGTGTCCGGTGCCATCAACTTCGACGAACGAGCCGTCGACGAATTCGACCTCATGGAGTCGCAGGGCCCGAACGCGACCGCTGCCGTCGTCGAGGAACTGATCGGTACTGACGCTGTACATCCGCTCGCCGCCCTCTTCGTGCGCCGAGGTCACCTTGTAGGTCATGGCGAACTGCGGCCATGGATTGCTGCCGGCACGATGCGTGGGCGGCTCGGGGAGAATCTCCAGCTGGGTGACCGACGCCGCCCCCTGGCGGTGCGCAGTTCCGAGGCAGTCGGCCCCCGTGTCGCCTCCGCCGATGATCACGACGTGTTTGCCGTTGACGTCGATCGGCGACTGCTCGATGTCGCCGAGCTGCACACGATTGGCGAACGGCAGGTACTCCATGGCCTGATGGATTCCGGCGAGTTCGCGCCCGGGCACCGGAAGGTCGCGCGCCAAGGTTGCCCCGCAGGCGAGCACGACCGCGTCGTGTGAGGCCCGCAATACTTCGATGTCGACGTTCTCGCCGACGACGGCATTGGTGCGGAACTCGGTGCCCTCGGCCTCCATCTGCTCGATGCGGCGGTCGATGTGCCGCTTCTCCATCTTGAACTCGGGGATGCCGTAGCGCAACAGGCCACCGATCCTGTCGGCTCGCTCGAGGACGACTACATCGTGGCCCGCGCGAGTGAGCTGCTGCGCAACGGCGAGCCCGGCCGGGCCCGAGCCGATCACCGCGACGCGCTTGCCGGTTCGCACGGCCGGGGTGTGCGGCGTGACCCAGCCCTCGTCCCATGCCCGATCGATGATCTCGACTTCGACCTGCTTGATCGCGACAGGGTTCTGATTGATGCCGAGCACGCACGCCGACTCACATGGCGCCGGGCACAGTCGTCCCGTGAACTCGGGGAAGTTGTTGGTGGCGTGGAGGCGCTCGATGGCGTCCTGCCAGTGGTCGCGATAGACGAGATCGTTCCAGTCCGGAATCAGGTTGCCGAGCGGGCAGCCGTTGTTGCAGAACGGGATCCCGCAGTCCATGCACCGACCCGCCTGGTGCGTCAGGGAATCGGCATCGAACGGTTCGTACACCTCGTTCCAGTCACGCAGTCGCACCGGGACAGGGCGCCGCTGCGGTGTCTCCCGATCCCACTTCAAGAACCCGGTCGGTTCACCCACGAGCAGCCTCCATGATCTTGTCCACCGTCTGTTCCTCGTCGAGGCCGGCCGCTTTCGACTCGGCAATCACGGTCAGCACCCGCTCGTAGTCCCTCGGCATCACCTTGCGGAACGAACCCGCGGCGACGTCCCACGACTTGAGAATTCGGTCGGCGACCGCCGATCCGGTGAAGTCTCGGTGTCGACCGATGACGTCGACGAGGAAGTCGAGGTCGGTCCCATCGAGCTCGTCGAGGTCGACCATGTCGTAGTTCACCTTGCTGGCGAACACCTCGGTCGGGTCGTAGACGTAGGCGATGCCGCCCGACATGCCGGCACCGAAGTTTCGTCCGGTCGGGCCGAGCACCACGACGCGACCCCCGGTCATGTACTCGCAGCCGTGGTCGCCGACACCTTCGCTGACCGCGGTCGCGCCCGAGTTGCGCACGCAGAACCGTTCGCCGACCGTGCCGCGCAGGAAGATCTCGCCGCCGGTGGCGCCGTAGGCAATGACGTTGCCGGCCACGACCTGGTCCTCGGCGACGAACGGCGAGAATGGGTGCGGGTGCACGATGATCCGTCCCCCGGACAGGCCCTTGCCCACGTAGTCGTTGGCGTCGCCGACGAGGCGGATCTGGATGCCCGCCGGAACGAACGCACCAAGGCTCTGGCCGGCCGATCCGGTGAGCGTGATGTCGATCGTTCCATCCGGGAGGCCGGCCCCCCTCCACTTCTTCGTCACCTCGTGGCCGAGCAGCGTTCCGACGGTGCGGTTGACGTTGCGAACCGGGAGGTCGATCGCCACGTGCTGGCCGTCGTTGATGGCCGGTTGGGCCAATGCGATGAGCTGCTGATCGAGTGCCGCCGCGAGGCCGTGATCCTGGCCGACGCTCTGGATCATCGACTGACCGTAGGGGTTCTGGGGGACTGCGAGAATCGGGCTGATGTCGAGCCCCGATGCCTTCCAGTGCCGCACGGCGTGACGGGTGTCGAGCAGTTCGACGTGGCCGATCATCTCGGCCATCGTGCGCATGCCGAGCTCCGCCATCAGCTCGCGAACTTCCGTGGCGATGAACTCGAAGAACGTCTCGACGAATTCAGGTTCACCGCTGAACCTCGCCCGTAACTCGGGGTTCTGAGTGGCCACCCCGACCGGGCACGTGTCGAGATGACAGACGCGCATCATGATGCAACCGGACACGACGAGCGGCGCCGTGGCGAAGCCGTACTCCTCTGCGCCGAGCAGCGCCGCGATCACCACGTCGCGCCCGGTCTTCATCTGGCCGTCGGTCTGCACGACGATGCGGTCACGCAAACCGTTGAGGAGCAGCGTCTGTTGGGTCTCGGCGAGGCCAAGTTCCCAGGGACCCCCAGCGTGCTTGAGCGACGTCAAGGGGCTGGCCCCCGTTCCGCCGTCATGACCGGAGATCAGCACGACGTCGGCCTTCGCCTTCGACACGCCGGCGGCGACGGTTCCCACTCCGGTCTCGGCAACGAGCTTGACGTGGACCCGGGCCGCGGGATTGGCGTTCTTCAGGTCGTGGATCAGCTGCTTGAGATCCTCGATCGAGTAGATGTCGTGGTGCGGTGGCGGACTGATCAGGCCCACACCCGGAGTCGAGTGCCGCGTGGCCGCGATCCACGGATACACCTTGTGGCCAGGGAGCTGGCCGCCTTCGCCCGGCTTGGCTCCCTGCGCCATCTTGATCTGGATGTCGTCGGCGTTCGTCAGATACTCCGAGGTCACTCCGAAGCGTCCGGAAGCGACCTGCTTGATCGATGACCGGCGCTCGGGGTCGTACAGGCGATCGACGTCCTCGCCACCCTCGCCGGTGTTCGACTTGGCACCGAGACGATTCATGGCGATGGCAAGGGTCTCGTGGGCCTCGGCCGAGATCGATCCGTAGCTCATCGCTCCTGTCGAGAAGCGCTTGATGATCTCGCTCATCGGTTCGACGTAGTCGATCGGGATCGGCTGGCGCCCATCGGCGAACTCGAACAGGCCGCGCAGCGTCATCAGCTTCTCTGACTGGTCGTCGACCTTGGCGGTGTACTCCTTGAAGATGTCATAGCGTTTGGCCCGCGTGGCGTGCTGCAGCTTGAACACCGTCTCGGGATTGAAGAGGTGGAGTTCACCCTCGCGCCGCCACTGGTACTCACCGCCGAGGTCGAGCTTTCGGTGGGCGCGCTCTTCGGGCCGCGACGGGTTGGCCATGGCGTGACGAGCACCGACCTCGGCTGCGATCTCGTCGAGTCCGATGCCGCCGAGCTGCGAGATCGTGCCGGTGAAGTAGGCATCGACGATTGGATGACCCAACCCGATGGCCTCGAAGATCTGGGCGCCGGTGTAGGACGCGACGGTCGACACGCCCATCTTCGACATCACCTTGAGCACGCCCTTGCCGCAGGCCTTGATGTAATTCTTGACCGCCTTGTGAGCGTCCATGGCGCCGAGGCCGTGCATGTCATGCGCGATCAGGTCCTCGATCGACTCGAACGCAAGGTATGGGTTGATCGCCCCGGCGCCGTAGCCGATCAACAGCGCCATGTGATGCACCTCGCGGGCGTCACCAGACTCGACGACCAGGCCGGCCATCGTGCGCTGCTTGGTCCGCACGAGATGGTGATGGACCGCCGCGGTGAGCAACAGCGAGGGGATCGGGCCGTCGACGCTGTCGGCATTGCGGTCGGAGAGCACGATGATACGCGCCCCGTTCTCGATGGCTTCCGACGCCTGCCGGCACACGGAGTCAAGGCCGGCGCGCAGGCCCTGGCCGCCGTCGGCCACGCGGTACAGACCCGAGAGCACCTTGGCTTGCAGGCCCGGGTGGCCGCCTTCGTCGTTGATGTGGATGATCTTGGCGAGCTCGTCGTTGTCGATGATCGGGAACGGGAGAGCCAGCTGACGGCAGTTTTCGGGACCGGGCGCCAAGAGGTTCGCCTCCGGGCCCACCGACGACGACACGGCGGTCACGACCTCCTCACGGATGGCGTCGAGCGGCGGGTTGGTGACCTGCGCGAAGAGCTGCTTGAAGTAGTCGAACAGCAGGCGGGGGCGCTCGGACAGGATCGCAAGCGGGGTGTCGGTGCCCATCGAGCCAAGGGCCTCGCCACCGGTGGCTGCCATCGGCGTGATCAGGATCTTGAGCTCCTCGTGCGTGTAGCCGAACATCTGCTGGCGACGCAGAACACTGTCGTGGCTGAACACGACGTGCTCTCGATCTGGAAGGTCGGCGAGTTCGACGATTCCCGCTTCGAGCCACTCGCCATAGGGATGCAGCGATGCCAGCTCGGACTTGATCTCATCGTCGGCGATGATGCGTCCCTGGCGTGTGTCGATCAGGAACATCTTGCCCGGCTGAAGTCGACCCTTGGCGACGACACGCGACGGGTCGATGTCGATCACGCCGACCTCCGAAGCCATCACGACAACGTCATCGTCGGTGACCCAGTAGCGACTCGGACGCAGGCCGTTGCGATCGAGTACCGCCCCGATCACTTCTCCGTCGGTGAAGGCCACGCTCGCCGGGCCGTCCCACGGTTCCATCATGGTGGCGTGGAAGCGGTAGAAGTCGCGCTGGGCCTGCGGCATGGTCTCGTGGTTCTCCCAGGCTTCCGGGATCATCATGAGCATGGCGTGGTGAATCGGGTAGCCACCGAGGCACAGCACTTCGAGTACTTCGTCGAAGCGCGCCGTGTCAGAGGCGCCCGGGGTGCAGATCGGGTAGGTGCGTTCGATTCCCGGCAGGAGATCGGCGCGCAGCATCGCCTCGCGGGCACGCATCCAGTTCTGGTTGCCCTGGACGGTGTTGATCTCGCCGTTGTGAGCGACGAATCGATAGGGGTGGTCCAGCGCCCACGACGGGAACGTGTTGGTCGAGAACCGCGAGTGGACGATCAGCAGCGCAGACTCGACACGAGGGTCGAGCAGGTCGGGGTAGAACGCACTCAGCTGCGGCGTGGTGAACATCCCCTTGTACACGATGGTGCGCGATGACAACGACGAGAAATAGGTGTCGATCTCCCCGTCGAGGGCACGTCGCGAGGTCTTCCTGGCGATGAACGCCTTACGGTCGAGATCGATGCCCGTCGTGCCGGCCGGATCGCTCACGAACAGCTGCTTGAACGACGGCATCGCCGCCCTGGACGTCGCTCCCAGACAGTCGGGTTCGATCGGCACATCACGCCATCCCAGCGTGTGCAGCCCGACGTCGGCCACCGTGGCGTCGATCGCCGCCATTGCCTTTTCGCATGTGACCGGATCAGCGGGGAGAAAGGCGATCCCGGTGGCGTAGGCCCCGGGGGCGGGAAGTTCGAAGTCGACGACCTCCCGGAAGAACTGATCAGGAATCTGCATCAAGATGCCCGCGCCGTCGCCGGTGTCGGGCTCGGCGCCGGTGGCACCCCGATGCTCCATGTTGGTCAACGCCTTGAGACCCGTGAGCACGAGCTCGTTGGAACGAATCCCGTTCAGGTTGGCAACAAACGACACTCCACACGAGTCGTGTTCGTTCCGGGGGTCGTACAGGCCGATGGGGCCAGGGGGCAGTTGCATCATCACATCCACGAGAGGTCGAAGTTGAACGAATCGTGAGCAGCACCGCAACGCTGCGGCAGCTCGGTATCGCGACGGTGCGATGGGATTCGCTCGAGACAACGCTGGCCCGAGGAGAAACACAGCATAGAGGCTCGCCAAGTGATGCGAAAGATCGTTCCGTTGTGATCCGGGTGGTTCCACTACCCGTTGCCTCGTGCGACACTCTCGGGAATGAGTCTCCGCGATCACCTCATTGCGAACAACGGCATCAGGGGTTTGGAGATCCTGGACCCCGGAGAGATCGAGCGGGCCGTTCGACTCTTCCACCGCGACGGATTCGTCGTGGTCCGAAATGCGCTCGACCCCGACCAGGTCGAGTTTCTGCGCACAGGCGTGGCCGAGGTCGTCGCCGACATCGTTGCGCTCGACCCCGACCGGAGCGGCAACCGCGGGTCGCATCGCTACTCGTTCGGCGGGTCGAGCATGACCCGAAGCATGCTGCATCGCGCCGAATGGCAGATGTTGATCGATCTCCCGACCGTGACGCCGATCCTGGCGGCGATCTTCGGCTCGTCCGATTACATCGTGCGGGCGGCCAGCGGCGATTTCTGCCTGCCCGGCGCGACCGAGTACCAGCCGCTGCACGCCGACATGAGCGACTTCATCGCCCCCGAGACGACGCCGTTCAGCTCGTTCCACGACCCGGCCGGTCAGGTGTCGGTACGCGATCTCCCCTGCCCGTACGTGTGCGTCAACTTCATGCCTGTCGACATGACGCCCCTCAATGGTCCGACCCGCCAGATTCCCGGCACCCAGCGCTCACGGGCACCGATCCCTCGACGGTCGGAAGAACCCGAGTGGATGCGGCTCAGCACGGTCTGTCCGGCGCCGGCGGGAGCAGTACAGATCCGCGACGTGCGGGCATGGCACGGTGGGACACCGAACCTCACCGACGAGGTACGGGCCATTCCGAACGTCGAGTTCTACGCGCCCTGGTTCCGTGAACCGATGATCCCGGGCATCACACGGGCCGATCAGTACACGCTCTCCGAGCACGGCCAACGAATGACCCGCTACGTGGTGGCCGACTCCGCCGACGAACTCGACACGAGCTACACGTTGACCCCACCTCGGTGATGAGTACTCGATGAACAGATTGTTCACCCCACACGATCCGGTGTTTCTCGCCGATCCGTATCCCGCACTCAACGCCCTGCGGGAGGCGACGCCGGGCTTCTGGAACGAGCAGACCGGGCAGTGGACGATCACCCGGTTCTCCGACGTCCACGAGGCGC
>JANPCI010000148.1:0-10555 GCA_031430875.1 Actinomycetes bacterium
GTCGTTTGCTTTGCAAGCAGGGGGTCGTGGGTTCGATTCCCATCGTCTCCACAGGTCTGACCAGGCGTGATAGCCCGATCGGGACTCCGAGAAATCATCGATGTATCAGCGATGCACCCGAGTCCGCCGCGACCTCGTTACCACGACACCCACCCACCGACACCGGCGGCGCCGGTTGTAGAGCCACGATGTCAGGTCCCACCCTGGTACGACGAGACCTTCGAAGTCGTGCATGCGGAGTTCATGGACGCAATCGGGCGGCTCAGGGCCGACCCTCGTTACGCCCCTTACGGGCTGGCTCACCGAACGCGGTCCCGAGACACGACCGCACGGACGCGACGCCGCAGTGCGCCCATTCGCGACGCGAGATAATCCCGGGTGGGACTCTTTGCTCCGTGTCAGATGGCGACCAGTCGGACTGATGCGCCGAGTGTCTCGAGCAAGTGTCCGAGATCGGTGGGGTCGGAGGTGATGAGGGCGACCGGGCCGCCTCGTGTTCGTGCGGCTGCGATCACAGCGACGGAGGCGTCAACGATGTCGGCGGTGCCGGCTTGTCCACAGAGCAGTCCTGTCGCTCGTGCGAGAGATCCGTCGAGTGGGACCTCGTCGCAGTGTGAGAGTGCTCGCGCAAGGAGGGCTTGGCGGCTGCCGTCGCGCCATGCCTGTGCGATCACTCCCGCAGGTACCGACACTTCAGCGGTGTCGTCGGCGGCGTTGCGCAGCATCGCCCAGACCGAGCGGTCGTTGCGATCCAGTGCGATGAGCGCGCCGGCGTCGAGGACGAGCGTGGTCATCGGTCGACGAGTGCGCGTGCGAAGGCGAGTTCGTCGTCGCTGAACGCTCCGTGTTCGCGTTCCCAAGCCGCAACGACATCGCGCAGTCCTCGGTTCGCAAGTTGGCGGCGGGCGGCGTCGGCGAGCCAGGCCGAGACGTTCTGCTCGTCGGCGTCTGCTGCCTGGCGTACAGCGATGGCGAGTTCTGATTCGAGCGACACGGTGAGACGTTCGACGGTCATGACATCATCATACTTCTTCATACTCGACGTGCTGCATATCGCCGCTCATATTCACCAGCGTGTACGAGCGATCCTTGTGCGACTGCGGCCCTTCCCGGGAATCCGGTATTCCCGCAGAATGCGTCCGAGGCCGAGTGCTCACCGTGGTCGTGTTACGAGGTGCCTGTGGGGCGCGTCGAAAGGCGTCGCTGACCGAGCTTTACGAAGGAGCCGGGCGGTGCCGTCCACGCGATTGCCGGTGTGATCGGCGTCGTTGCACTTGTCGGCATGGTGATCTGGGCGGCTCGACCGCCTGATTCCGGAATCGCCGGTGCGATCGGCGATGCGATCGGTGGCGCTGGTGAGGTCTGCAACGGTCACGCGGAGCTGGTCGAGGACCACGTGGAGGCCGCGGACATCGCCGAGTCGGTCATCGATGCGGGGCTCGAGGATTACCTCTACACGCCGGTCGAAGGCGATCCGTTCCGGACCCTTGGCGAAATGATCCGATCGGGTCAGCGGCTCGTCGTCATGGTTGAGGCCGGTGACGGACGCCCGGACTTTCCGTGGCTGGTGAACGGATTCGACTTCGTGCAGGAGACACCGTATGACTTCCCGACGGTCGAGTCGTTCTCGTGCGAGCCCAATCGCGGCGTGCCCGATGCACCGTTGCTGCAGATCAACCACTGGTTGAATGGCTTCGACAACCTGGTCACGGATGCCCAGCTGGTCAACGCCGCCGACGTGCTCGGACCCCGCGTCGAGCAGTGCCGGGACGAACGCGCAATGCAGCCGAACCTCGTCGCCGTGAACTCCGCCGGCATCGGCGATCTCCTCGGCGTGGTCGACGAGCTCAACGGGGTGGACTGAACCGAAGAGCACGACATCAACACGAGCCATCACGTCGACCTCTTGAGTTCACGAGGAGTTGGGTCATGGCATCAGCGAGCGATGTATCAGAGATGTATCGATCCGAGGTGCACCGGGCTGTCTCACCCTGTCGGACCAGTGTCAACCGTCCACACATCATCCCTACGAGAGGGCACACCCTGACACCATCCGGGTACGAATCGGAACTCGGCGATATCGCCGCTCTTCAAAGTTGCAAGCAGGGGGTCGTGGGTTCGATTCCCATCGTCTCGACCAGGTCTAGGCAGGCGACGCTGCTCCTCGAGCGTGGTCTCGGAAGCCTGAATCGACGGAACCATGACGAAGTAGGGTCCATGCCGATGACGCAGGCTGGTGCTGGCGATGCCTCCGGATGTGGTCGGTTCGAGGCCCCGAGCCCAGCTCTCGGACTGGCGTTGAGCGGAGCGGTGCTGGATGCGCTGGAAGCAAGCGGTCAGGCGGACAACACGATCGTCATTTTCACAGCGGATCACGGCGAGCAGGGTGGCGCCCATCACCTGCGCCAGAAGGGCAGCGTGGCGTTCCAGGAATCCGTCAACGTGCCGTTGGTGATCGCCGATCCGCGCCACCCCGTCGCTAACAGGTCCGATGCGGTCGGTTCCCATCTCGATCTGGTGCCCACGATCCTGGCGTTTGCCGGCCTGTCGGACGACGAACAGCGCAAGCGCTACCCGCTCCTGAAAGGCCATGACCTCTCGGGTGTGGTTCGCGATCCCGCGTCCGTCGGGCCCCGCGGCAGCAGTGCCACACCAGGCAAGGGGAGCCTGATGACCTACGACATGATCGCCACCGTCGACGCGGAATGGTTTACCCGCAACGCGACCAAGGTGTTCGACGCCGCGGCCGCCGCCGCCGGAGAGGAGTTTCATCACGGCATGGATGCGTTCAAAGTCCTCGTCAACGAGATTGGCGTGCCGGATCTTGAAAAGCGCGAGATGTTTCGCGGCGTCTTCGACGGCCGTCACAAGCTGGTCCGCTACTTCGGGATGGGCAACTACAACCTGCCGACATCGGTCCAGCAGCTTCTGGCAGACAACGATGTCGCCCTCTACGACCTGCAGTCCGATCCCGAGGAGATGGACAACTTGGCGAACCCGGCCCATCCCAGATACGACGAAGCCTTGCTGTCGGCCATGAACGAGAAGCTCAATGCGCTGATTGTGGAGGAGATTGGGGATGACAAAGCCATGTTCACCCCGCCGGAATTGGTATCTCATGCGCGAGTCACCGGATCGACAGGTTGATCGACCTGGTGGACATCAGCGATGAAGACTGAAGTACCCGCCCGACCAGGCCACGGCCCGGTCGGGATTATCTCGTGTCACGGTTGGGCCGATCCCGAGTGGGTGGGTCGACGATTGACGATGGATTATCCAGTGCCGATACCGAGCGCTCTCTGGCATCATTCGGACGAGTTCCCGCGACTTGCGCTGACCTCCATCACGGGCGATCGGATCGGCTTGCATGCCGCCTCGACGGAACGAAGACGACTCGAATCGCCATCTTCTCGACCGTTTCCGCACGTGGGATGAGTCGACATATGATGCGGGCTGACGAGAAGGAGACTTGTATTTGGTGGATCGGTGGGATCATCGGGCTGATCATCTGGATCCTGATTGCGTTCTGGCCTGCCAGGGTTGCGGGCCGAAAACGACACAGCTGGCTCGGCTACTTCATCCTCAGCCCCTTCTTCTTCCCGCTGGCGCTGATCATTGCCTACGTGGTGCAGGACCGCCGGGTTCCCGGCTACTGACGCAAGCGTGAGCGCCGCATTGCGCGCGGAGTAGGAATCCGGTCACCGGCCGAGACCCGACTCCGTGTTCAGCGCGGCCGGTTACGACTGGCCGGAAGATTTTTCTCGTATCACGAATGGGCCGAAGCGTGCGGCTGATACGCCACTGCGCAGCGAATTACTGGGCGCTGATATCGAGTGCGTCCTCGAAGCGTACGAAGGTCTGGTCGATGTCGCCCGGGATGACCTCGACCGTTCGCGTGGCAGGTCGCTGCTCGAGGACTCGGACGAAGGCGTCGTACATCTGGCCGCCTGGGTCGGCATGCTCCGAGCGGTCGACCAGCGCTGCCGCATCGTGATGAGCCTGAGCGCTCGGTGCAGCTCGACGGTCAGCGAACGCGGTGATCGCACGTGAGCGGTCGATCCACCGCGCCGGCTCCACGAAGGTTGCTGCGCAGCTGAGATCGCCAGCGCCCGTCAACGGCTCACGAGCGCTGGCTGATCGACTCGTTGCATCCGCCAAGGTGCTGGACGTTACGTCGACTGACCGGGCGAGAGCTGGGCACTGTCCAGAGACGTTCCCCTCTGCCGCCATCGAACGGAGTGTCCGACACCGACGATTGACGCTGGCGTCACAAGCGAAGGGTTCCCTGGTAGCTGGAACATCCGGTGGCCGGGTCGTCGTGGAAGTTCAGCACACCCGAGGCGCCGGCGAAGCCACCCGTCCCGCCCGTCACCGGGTGGTGGCAGCGCCCGTGCAACAGGGTCCAGGGTTCGGTCGTGGTGTCGTAACGACCGGTGTAGGTGAAGCTGAAGGTCATGGTGCCGGTCGGGTCCTGTCCATCGCACGCCCCGTTGCCGTTGGCGTCAAAGCAGCCATCGAACAGTTCGGTACCGGCCCCCCGCACCGCCCCCGAGGGGGTGGGTTCCACCCCCTTGAACGACAACGTGGACCAGTCGCCGATCAGGTCACCGCTCATTGTGTACGTACCCTCCGGCCCCCCGAGCACCGGCGTCTGTGTGCCACGTACCACGACTGCACCTTGCGATGCCCCGACTGGGCTGACACCGCTGACGCCGGCGAGCACCCCGAGTGCTGCCACCGCTGCAACCACCTTGATCTTCTTCATGAGAATCTCCTCCGGTCTGGATGCGGTCGACGTTCGGCCGCCAGGCGAGTGTGCGCTCAGCCGGTGGAGGACAACCTCCCCCACTCGGGGGAGGTTGCCCTGGCGCATCGATGCGATCCTTGGCACCATGGACGACGTGGCCCCGACGACCGATCTGCCGACCGGCACGGTCACCTTCTTGCTGACCGACGTCGAGTCGTCGACTCCGAGATGGGACGCCGAACCCGAGGCGATGGCGGCCGCGATGCAACAGCACGACCGGCTGCTCGACGAGGCGATCACGAAGCACGGAGGAGTCCGACCTCGCGAACAGGGCGAAGGAGACAGCACCGTCGGAGCGTTCACGCGCGCCTCCGACGCCGTCCGTGCGGCCATCGACGCTCAGCGAGCTCTGACAGAAACGAACTGGCCGACGGAGCCACCCCTCGCCGTCCGGATGGGCCTCCACACTGGTGAGGCACGACTCACCGAGGCCGGTTACGCGGGTCCGGCCATCATCCGAGCCGCCCGGATCCGATCCCTCGCCCGGGGTGGCCAGGTGCTGCTGTCAGATCTCGTTCGAGCGCTGGCCATCGAGGAGATCGACGCGACGTTGCTGATCGACGCGGGCCTCCATCAACTCGATGGTCTGCAACGGTCGGAGCAGCTGTGGCACCTGGCGTGGGACGCCACCCAACCGACCGGTCCCCGGGTCCGCAGCCGGGGCGTCACGCCGACCAACCTGCCGACCTACACCGACAGCTTCGTCGGTCGCGCCGCGGAGCTCACGCAGCTCGATGCGCTGGTCGACGTCGAGCGCCTCGTTACGATTGTGGGGCCGGGTGGCGGCGGCAAGACGCGGCTCGCGCATCGGCTGGGCGTGCAGCGCGCCCATCGCCATCCCGATGGTGTCTGGTGGCTCGACCTCGTGACCGTGTCGGACCCGGTACTGCTCGCCGCGAGCCTCTCCCGGGTGATCGGCCTGCCCGACAATCGGCTCGATCCCATCCAGGCGCTCACCGGCCGGCTCGGCGCACAACAGTGTCTCGTCATTCTCGATAACTGCGAGCACATGATCCCCGAGGTGGCAGATCTCGCGTTCGCCATCGTCGCCGCGTGCCCGAACGTGCATCTCGTCGCCACCAGCCGGGCATCGTTGACAGTTGCTGGTGAGGTCGTTTGGGCGATCCCACCATTGGCCCTGCCGGAGGATGCGGTCGAACTCTTCGTCGAACGCGCGCGACGGGTTCGACAAAACTTCCGCATCTCACCGGCCAACGAGAGCCTGATCGCCGCGATCTGTACGCGGCTCGACGGCATCCCGTTGCCGATCGAGCTCGCCGCGGCGCGCTGCAAGGTGCTGACCCCCCAGCAGATCCTCGACGGCCTGGAGAACGCGATCGGGCTGCTGACCGGCGGGGCGCGCGGCACCCTGCAACGTCATCAGACCATCGAGGCCTCGATCGCCTGGAGCCACGGTCTCCTGCGCCCAGACGAGCAGCTCCTTCTGCGCAGACTGAGCATCTTCGAATCCCCTTTCTCCCTTGATGCGGTCGAGGGGGTGTGCAGCGACGATCAGCTCGCCCACACCGGCGTGCTCGATCTTCTCGAACGCCTCGTCGACCAGTCGCTGGTGCAGGTGGTCGACGAAGCTGATGGCCACCGCTTCCGACTGCTCGAGACTGTCCGGCAGTTCGGTCGCCACGCGCTCGCCACGAGCGGCGGCGACCCCGCACTCACCGAACGTCATACGACATGGTTCGCCGGACGGGCCGAGAGCTGCTGGCCGCTGTACGTCCCGACGATGGTCGACCTGCTCGATCTCGTCGAGTTCGAGCGCAGTGACATCTTTGCTGCACTCACCAGGCTGACGGGCGACCACGCTCGCCTTGGCCGGGCCGCGCTGGGCGCGCTCCCGACATTGGGTGTGCGCCATGCCGCCGAGGCCGATGAGTGGATGGAGCGTGTCAATGCGGCGCTGTCCGACGTCGCAACCCTCGACTACGGACTCCTGCTGGTCCGCTGGGCAGAGCTCTGCGAGTACCGCGGCGATGCGCAACGTATGACGAGCCTGCTGGCCGAGGCGCGCGCGGTTGCCGACATCATCGACAGCGACGAGATCCGAGCCCACGCCGCAGCGCTGGAGCTGTACGACCTCGCTTACGGGGATCCCCGTGCCGCGCTCGCCGCTGCGCCGGAGGTCGAAGCGCTGTGTCGCCGGGCGAACAACCTCCACGATGCTGACGCCATCATCTGGTGCACGGCCGCCTGGGCCGCGGGTGTCGGCGACCGCCGCGCTGGCGAGGCGGAGTTCACCAGAGCCGACGTCGAGATCCTCGAAGAGTGCCCTCGGTGCGCAGGCATGCGACGCACGGCCTGGGCGGCCTTCGATCTCGACTGCGGTCGCCCAGAGTCGGCCGTCGACCGTGCGACCGCCGGCCGAGAAGCCAACAGACACCTCGCGGACCCTCCGGCGGAGGCACTCGCAGTCTTTGTCATCGTGAGCGCAAGCGTGGCCATGGGCACGCTGGAACCGGCCATGGAGCGAGAGGCGTGGCAGGTGTGGTTCAGGGCGGTCGAGCTCGGCGATCACATGTCCAGCGTCTTCGCGGTTCGAGGCTTCGCGATGCTTGCCCGACTCGCCGGCGACACCACCGAACTCCAACGAGTGCTCGAGATGACGCCGGACAGCTTTCTGCCCGCCGTTGCAGACCACGCCGCCGCGTTGATGTCCATGCAGGGCGACCACACCGGAGCCGCTGAGGTGATGGCACGTGCCCGTGCGGTTGCCGAGGCGCTCGGATCCTCAATCGGCATGAGCACCGTGGAACGTCGCGACGGCTGGCTGAGGTTCGGTGCGCACGACCCTGTCGGCGCCGATGAACACGCCCACCGCGCCCTGGTCGCCGCTGCCGATGGGCCATGGCCGGTTGAGCTGATCGGTGTGTTCGAGTTACTGGCCACCATCGACGCCGCCCAGGGCTGGGACGTCGAGGCCGTACGGCTGCTCGGTGCGGCTGCAGCTGCACGGACAGCGACCGGCGTGGTCGCCGTCCACGAGCCAGAGGCTTCCTCGATCGAGGCGGCCCGAGCCGCGCTTCGTGCCCGACTCGGCGACGAGGCGTTCGATCGCGAGTTCGCGGCCGGCGCCAACCTCGACCTCGACGAGGCGACTGGCTACGCGCAACGTTCACGCGGCGAGCGTCATCGTCCGCAGTTCGGCTGGGCCGCGCTGACCCCAACCGAGATCCAGGTCGCCCGGCTCGCCGGCGACGGCCTCACCAACCCTCAGATCGCCGAGCGCCTCCTCATGGGACGCGAAACGGTGAAGACCCACCTGTCCAGCGTGTACACCAAGACCGGTCTGGCGAACCGCTCGCAGCTGGCAGCCGCCATCGCCCGCGACGCGCTGCCCAGCTGAGCGACGAGCGAACGATTACTCAGGGCACCCCGATCGGTGCGATCCGCACGGCGCCGAAGAACCGTCGCCCGGCCGGCTCCTCACCGCGGCGGAGGCCACGCCAGATCTCTTCGACCGAGATCACACACACCCATGGCTCGATTCCACGTGGTCGAAGTCGCGCCAGACGATCCGCAGCGGGCCGCCCTCGCAGAGCATCGATGATCACGGTCGAGTCGAGCAGGAGCCAGCCACCTCAACCAGCCCCACGAACGTCGGACTGCCGCTGGCGACGCACCCACTCGGCGGGATCGTCGTCCCACTCGTGAGCCCCCTCGGACAGCGAGCCGAGCGACTTCTCGAGGTCGTCCCAACGACGCTCGTCATCGAGCGTTCGTCGAATGATCTCCGCAATGAACGCGCTCCGACGACGGGCACCGGCGAGCTGATCGAGCTCGTCGACCAGATCATCGTCGAGGGTGATGTGCACGCGCTTGTGCCGAAGCTAACAACCAGATTGTTTGAGACGTCGTGCCATAGATCTCGGGCGGGACCCTTCGGCCGCAGTGCCCGACACGTGATCTGATCAACTCGTCGCATGCGCAACGACGAACAGGTCACCGGTGCAGCCACGGCCGACACAGAGTTCGGCATGACGCGGGGCAAGGTGTTTCCGGCGTCGAAGGCCAGCTCGCTGTTGAACCCCGCTCGCCGGATGGTGCAATCGCCGACCAGGCTGGCGGCGCGCCTCGGCGTCGCCTCGGACTCGCGGGTGCTGGAGCTGGGCTGCGGTCCCGGCTACTTCAGCCCCTCGCTGGCGGCGGCGGTGCCAGCGGGAACGTTGGTACTCGCGGACCTGCAGGCAGACATGCTCGTGCTCGCTCGCGGCCGCGTCGCGGCCCACCACAACGTCCGATTCGTCCAGGCAGATGCCACCCGCCTGCCGCTCGCATCGGCCGCGTTCGATGCGGTCGTGATCGTGCTCATGCTGGGTGAAGTCCCCGACCGCAACGCGTGCGTCGCCGAGTGTCGCCGAGTGCTCCGATCCGGGGGCGTTGCCTTCTTCGCCGAGACGCGACGAGATGGTGACTTCATCAAGCGCACCGAGCTGCGAAACCTGGTCGAACCACTCGGCTTCGAACTCGACGAGTTCCGCGGGTGGTCGTGGGAGTACACCGCTCGCTTTCGCGCCTTCTGACAGCGACCCATCCGGTCAGAGGTACCGGTTGCGCTCCAACCACTTGAGCGAGAAGAACCCCCAGATCGGGGGCGTATAGAAGGTCGAGAATCGATACAGCAGGACGGCCGTGAAGGCGATCTCCTGAGGTACACCGAACGACGTCAACCCGAAGATCAGGCCGCCCTCGGTCACGCCGACACCACCGGGTATCGGGAGCAGGCCGGCCAACAGCGCGACGCTCATGTTGATGAAGAGCAGCTCATGGAGGTCGAGCGAATAGCCGAACGCCAACACGAACACGCCGAGTGCCGTCGCAAACAGCAACTCGGCCATGAGGTTGCCGCCGAACAGCATGATCAGCCGGCGCGGCGACTTCAGACCACGAAGGACACCGAAGGCTTCACTCGCGGTCCTGCGGACCCCACCGAGCACGTACCGTCGTAGCCGCGGAATCGCGAGGATCACGACAACGATCACGGCGAGGACGATCCCGATCATCCAGGCGATCCGGATCGCGGCCGAGGCCGGACCCTCGAGGTCCACATCGAGCGACAGGCCGGTGAACAGCAGCAACGAACTGAGCAACATGGCCTGCACGATGAAGCCGCTGACGCCGTCGAGTGCGCCGGTAGCGACCGCCGCGCCGGGAGCGACCCCTTGACGCTGGAAGAATCGGACGTTGACCGCGATCCGGGCGGCGGCCGTGGGGATCGCCAGGTTGATGTAGGAGATGGCGAGCTGCAGGGCGTACACGGGCCCAAGCGGCATCGGGATAGGCGCCGCGCCCAGCGTCGACACCGCCTGGGCGACACGGGGGAGCTGGGCGATCACGAAGCCGATCACGACCAGCCACCAAGCAGCATCCTGGAGCGTGGTGACGAACTCCTCGAGGTCGAAGCCCGCCAGGGCCGACAGCAGCATCACGATCGCCAGCGCCGGCAGGGCCACCTTGACGACCGACCCGAACGTGAACCGGCGCATCTGGATCAACGGCGGAGACTCGACGCCGGCGGCCTCGGCGACGTCGTTGCGGAGCTTGTCGAGGTCGATGTCGAGGGCCTTCAGCATCCGTCGCTGGTCGGGAGTGAGCGCCGTTGTCTGGAGATACGGGAGGAGCCCTTCGATCTGCTCGACGGATCGCTGCTCGACAAGCCCTTCGACGGCGAGGTCGTTCCCGAACAGCCCGATTGACGTGGTGAAGAGTTGCGCGTCGTCGCTGCGCAACTGGGCG
>JANPCI010000149.1:0-7556 GCA_031430875.1 Actinomycetes bacterium
TTGAGCACCTGGCCGCTCTCGGCGACATACGCGATGCCATCCTCGAGTTGCACGAACACGTCGGGACAGTGATCGACGCACAGCCCGTCACCGGTGCACAAGTCTTGGTCGATCCAGACACGCATGGTGCGTAAACGGTACCGCTGGCTGCCTACATTGGCTCGACCGTGACCGAAGAAGCTGACCTACGCAACGAACCGACCGCCGCGGCGCCTCGCGCCCCACAGCGACCCCACACCTGGAAGCGGCCCACCGGCGACGTCGACGACCCGTACGCCTGGATGCGTCAAGTCGACGACCCCGACCTGCTCACGTACCTCGAAGCCGAGAACAGCGCCGCTGACCGGTTCTTCGAACCACACGCCGACACGATCGAAACCATCTTCGGCGAGATCCGATCCCGTGTGCAGGAGACCGACCTCTCGACACCGGTTGAGTTCGGGCCGTGGTGGTACGTCACCTCCACCACCGAAGACAAGAGCTACCCGGTCCACCACCGTGGCCCGACGGCCGAGCGGGCCACCGACCGTGTCCTGCTCGACGAGAACATCGAAGCCGACGGCCACGAGTACTTCGACCTCGGGGCGTTCGACGTATCGATGGATCATCGCTTCGTGGCCTGGTCGATGGACACGGCCGGCGATGAGCACTACACGTTGCGGATCCGCGATCTCGACACCGGCGACGACCTCGAGGATCAACTCGACGACACATCGAGCGCCGGCGTCGCCTGGTCGCACGACGGCGAGTGGCTCCTCTACGTGACGCCCGACGCACAGGAACGCCCAGCCACGGTGTGGCGCCATCGCATCGGCACCCCACAAACCGACGACGTCTGCGTGTTCGACGAGACCGACGAACGATTCTTCGTCGGCATCGGCTCCACCCGCTCCGATTCGTGGATCGTGATCCATTCGGCGAGCCGCACCAGCAGCGAGACCCGGCTGCTGGCAACCGAGCATCCGACCGACGAACCAATCGTCGTGCTCGAACGGCGCCCGGACGTGGAGTACGGCATCGATCACTGGGGCGATCTGTTCGTGATGCACACGAACGACGACGCAGTCGACTTCCGGCTGTTGACCGCTCCGGTCGGTGCCGACCTGGCGCAACCGGACAGCTGGACCGAACTCACCGCCCACCATCCCGGCCGACGCATTCTCGGCGCCGAGGCATTCGAGACACATCTCGTCATCCACGAATGGGCCGACGCCCAGCCCCGGCTGCGAGTGCTTTTCCGCGATCGAACCGAGCGCGTGATCGACCTCGGCGACGACCCGCACGACGTCGAACCGGCGGCGAATCCGCAATGGGAGACGAATCTGTTGCGGTTCACCGTGCAGTCGCTCACCATGCCGACGACGCTGTACGACGAGGACGTCGCCACGGGCGAACGGACGTTGCTGCGCCGGATTCCCACACCGGCCGTCGACCTCGATCTGTATCGAACCCGGCGTCTGTGGGCGACCGCTGCCGACGGAACGCAGGTGCCGCTCGACATCGTCCACCATGTCGATACGCCGCTCGACGGGACTGCACCGGGGGCGCTCTACGGCTATGGCGCCTACGAGGCGTCAATGCCGCCGTGGTTCTCCGTTGCCCGCCTGTCGTTGCTCGATCGCGGGTTCGTCTGGGCGCTCGCTCACCCACGTGGCGGCGGCGAGCTCGGTCGCCAGTGGTACCTCGACGGCAGGCTGCTCGACAAGCCGAACACGTTCGGCGACACGATCGCATGCGGCGAGCACCTGATCTCCGAGCGCATCATCAACGCTGATCGCCTCGCGATCCGTGGTGGATCCGCTGGCGGACTCCTCGTTGCGGCGTGCATGACCCAGCGGCCCGATCTGTTCTGCAGCGTCGTGGCCGAGGTGCCGTTCGTCGACGTGGTCAGCACCATGAGCGATCCGACACTTCCGCTCACGGTGACCGAGTGGGAGGAATGGGGCGACCCCCGCGTGGAGCCGTATGCAACCTGCATTCTCGGGTACTCGCCCTACGACAACACGGTCGCGGCCGACTATCCGGCCGTGTATGCGACCGCCGGGCTGAACGACCCGCGGGTCAGCGTGCACGAGCCGGCGAAGTGGATCGCGCGGCTTCGTGACGTATCGACAGGCTCGTCGCCGATCGTGCTCCGGACCGAACTCGGCGCCGGCCATGGTGGCCCGACCGGCCGCTACGACGCCTGGCGCGACGAGGCCCGCACCCTCGCCTTCATCCTCGCCACCACCTGACGCCGGCCGGAAACGTCACGTTTGACCCGGCACCGTGTGACGTTCAGGCGGCGATGGCGACGACCGCGAGGAACATGAGCACGCCGTTGCGGGCCACGTGCCCCCAGCCGAGGGGCTTGGCCGACCAGGCGCCGAAGCACGCACACGGAGGGTGCTCGCCCTGAGCGAGGCGTCGAACGATGAGGGCCGTCATCGCCACCAGCACGGCGAGCGCGATCACCGCGGCGGCGACGCGCGACACCTGCACAACCAGCGCCGCGCCGAGCGCGATCTCGAACCACGGCAGCACCGGAATCACGAACGACGGAGCTCCGAGGGCCCGAGCCTGTTGCGGCCACGCCTCGCCCGCAGCGATCTTCGAACCGCCGGCGACGAGAAACGTCACGCCGAGTAGAACCGACGCAACAACGGCGAGCGACGACAACGCGTCAGACGTCGATGGTGACGCGTTCGCGCGCTGCGAACGCGTCGACGCCGAGCTTGGCCGCGCACTCGATCGCTGAGCCGAGGATCGTGTCGAGGTCGTCATCGTCGTGGCCCGGGTCGTGATGGAACAACGCGAGGCGTTTCACACCAGTGGTGGCGGCGAGCCACACGGCGTACTCGGGCGTGCAGTGGCCCCAGTCACGCTTGGTCTCGAACTCCTCGGGCGTGTATTGCGCGTCGTGGATCAGGAGATCGGCGCCTGCACACAGCTCGAGTACACCCGGCCATGCGGAGTGCGAGCCGTCGGCCGGCATCTGATGGTCGCTCATGTACACGACGGACCGTCCGCCCCACTCGACGCGGTAACCAACCGTGTGGCCGACGTGAGGAATCAGACGCGTCATGACGTTCGCGTCGCCGATCGTGAACTCGTCATCGCCGATCTCGTGGATGTCGACCATCCCGGGGAACATCGAGAAGTGAATCGGGAACAGCGGCGGCTTGATCGTGTCGGCGAACACGTCGGCCACCGTGATGTCACCGGGCTGAACCGGGGCATAGATCGAGACGTGCGCACCTGGTTTCAGGAACGGCTTGAAGAAGGGCAGACCCTGGATGTGGTCCCAGTGCAGGTGGCTGAGCAGGCAGGTGCCGCGGAACGGCTCGTCGACGGGTTGGGTCTGACCGAAGTACCGCAGGCCCGTGCCCAGGTCGAACAGCACCGGATCCATACCCGGGATCTCCAACGACACACATGAGGTGTTACCGCCGTAGCGGGCGATCTCGTCGCCATGGCACGGCGTGGAACCACGGACACCGTGGAAGGTGACCCTCATGCCGCCCGAGGCAGCATCTGAACTCTGTGAACCCCCGATGAACGCACGATAGATCGTTCGACACAGCTCAACGCAAACTTTGGTGAAGTGACCTACGTCGCACCTCCCCGCTGATTGCTACCGTCGGCCCATGGCAGACACGCTCGATCGACCAGAACTTCCCGACGGGATCGTCGTTGTGGTCAAGGAGGAGTGCGCGACCTGCCATGCGGTCGGCTCCGTCCTGATGCAACTCGACGAGGCCATCACCCTCACCGTGTACACACAGGACGACCCCAACTTTCCCAGTGGCATCGCCGCAGTGCACGATGCCGACCTCGCAATCAGCTGGCACTACGACATCGAAACGGTTCCCACTGTCATTCGTGTGGTCGACGGCGTCGAGATCGAGCGGACGATCGGCTGGCGTCGCGACGAGTGGGAACGGGTCACGGGGATCGCCGGGCTGGGGCCAGATCTCCCGGCGATGCGACCGGGCTGCGGGTCGATGAGCGTCGACCCTGATCTGGTCGACGCGCTCAACGTCAGGTTCGGAGCGTCCATCCTCGCATCACGTCGCATCGACGTCGCGGCGGCCGAGGACGAGATGGAGATGATGTTCGCCCGGGGTTGGACCGACGGCCTTCCGGTCGTGCCGCCGACCGAGGAGCGGGTGATGCGCATGCTGACGGGCACGACGCGGGCGCCGTCCGACATCGTGGCGACCGTGCCGCCCGACCTCGTTGACGTGACAGTCGAGAAGGTCGCCATCGCTGCGGTGATGGCCGGATGCAAACCGGAGTACCTGCCGTGGGTTCTGACCGCCGTCGAGGCGGCGTGCACGAACGAGTTCAACATGCATGGCCTGCTCGCAACGACGATGCCCGTCGGACCGGTGATCATCTGCAGCGGCCCGGGTACCCGTGCGATCGGGATGAACTCCGGTGGGAACGCGCTCGGTCAGGGCAACCGGGCGAACTCGACGATCGGCCGGGCGCTGCAGCTCGTCGTTCGCAACGTGGGCGGAGGGCGTCCCGGCGAAGTCGACCGCGCCACCCATGGAAGTCCGGGCAAGATCGGCTTCTGTTTCGCCGAGAACGACGCCGAGTCGCCCTATGGCACGCTCGCCGGCGAGCACGGCATGGAGCCAGGCGTCGATGCGCTCACCGTGTTCGCCGGTGAAGGCACTCGGTGCGTCGTCGATCAGCTGTCGCGCGACCCCGAATCACTCGCCCGATCACTCGCTGCGAGCCTGCAGGCACTTCATCACCCCAAGCTCATCCTCGGCTTCGACGCGATCTTGGTGATGGGTCCCGAACACGCCAGGGTCTTCGCCGAGGGCGGTTGGGATCGCGAGCGGATCGTCGCAGGCATCTCGGCCCACCTCAACCGGCCCGGCTCCGAACTCGTCCGAGGGGCCGACGGGATGGCCGAGGGTCTGCCGGCGGGATTCGGCGACGCTCCGTCGTTGCCGAAGTTCCGACCCGGCGGGTTGATGCTGGCCTACGCGGGTGGAGGTGCCGGGCTGTTCTCGGAGATCATCGGCGGGTGGGCCAACGGCGAGATCGGCTCGGCCCCCGTTACCCGAGCCGTGACATACTGAGTCGTCCATGGCCTCCACCGCAGCGCCCATCCGTACCATCCTCGATCCGACCGGCGAACGCAGTGTCGCCGAGCGGCAGCGACTGGCTCGCCCGGCCTCGTTGTCCGGGCTGACGGTTGGGCTCCTCGACATCTCAAAGCCGCGCGGCGACGTGTTCTTGAACCGAATCGAAGAGCGGCTCGTGGCGGCTGGCGCCGACGTCAAGCGATACCGCAAGCCGACGTTCACCAAGCCGGCCCCCGTCGACCTCCGTCACCAGATCTCCGTCGAGTGTCAGGTCGTGATCGAGGCTTTGGCCGATTGAGGCAGTTGTACGTCGTGCAGTGTGCACGACATCAGCGATCTGGAACTGCGAGGCGTGCCGGGGATGTTCATCGCCTCCGCCGAGTTCGTCGACGCCGCCGTCGCCCAATCCTCGGCGCTGGGATTTTCGTCGGTCTCCCGCGTGTTCACGCCGCATCCGATCCAGGACCGCACCGACGCCGAGATGATCGCCTACGCCGACGCCGCCTTCGACGACATCCTCGCCACCATCACCTCCCCACCCTGACCCTCAAGAGATAGCTGAAATTCTCCTGGCAGTGCGCGCGGGGCGCGCACCCCGAGGAGAGTTTCAGATCGTTCGGGATGGGGGAATCAGGTGAGGGCGGCGATGGCAGCGGCCGTTGCGAGCACGCGGCGGGCGTTGTCGACGTGAAGGTTCTCGATCATGCGTCCGTCGACCGTCACGACACCCCTGCCATCGGCGACCGCTTCGTCGAAGGCAGCGATGACGCGCTCGGCGTAGTCGATGTCGTCGGCCGTCGGCGCCCACATGTCGTTGGCCGGCTCGACCTGACTCGGGTGGATGAGCGTCTTGCCGTCGAAGCCCATCTCCATGCCCTGTCGACACTCGGCCTCGAACCCCTCGGGGTTCTTGACGTCGTTGTAGACCCCATCGAGGATCGCTTTGCCGGCCTCACGAGCCGCGAGCAGCGCGGTTGCCAGGTGCGCCACGAGCGGATGGCGACTCGGAACAAGCGGTGAGCGGAGTTCCTTCGCCAGGTCGTTGGTGCCCATGACGAGCACAGCAACTCGAGGGTGAGCGGCGATCGAGCGGACGTTGAACATCGCCGTCGGTGTCTCGATCATCGGCCAGATCATGACGCTCGCTGCTGCACCGGCCTCATCGAGTAGCGCCGACACCTGGTCGACGTACTCGACCGAGTCGACCTTCGGGATCACCACCGCCGCCGGTGACGCGGTCCCGGCTGCGAGCACGTCGTCGCGTCCCCATTGTGTGTCGAGGCCGTTGCAGCGGATTGTCAGTTCGCGGCTCCCATACAGACCCGACTGCACGGCGGCCACGGCCTTGGCGCGGGCATCCGGTTTGGCGTCGGGGGCCACGGCATCTTCGAGGTCGAAGATGATCGCGTCGGCCGGGATCGTCTGCGCCTTTTCGAGCGCACGTTCGTTGGCTGCCGGCATGTAGAGCACCGAGCGGCGGGGACGGAGAGCGTCAGTCATTGGTCCTCCTCAGAAGCCGTAGCGGGCGGCGAGTTCGGGGTCACGCTCGGACAGTGCGTGGGCAAGTTCGACGACGACACGGCACTGCTTCACCGAGGCGTCGTCCTCCATCTTGCCGTCGAGCATGATCGCTCCGGTGCCATCGCCCATGGCATCGATGACCCGCTGGGCGTGGGCCACGTCGGCGGGGTCAGGGCTGAACACCTTCTTGGCGATGGCGATCTGCACCGGATGCAGGCTCCACGCACCAACACAGCCGAGCAGGTAGGCGTTGCGGAACTGGTCCTCGCAGGCGACGGTGTCCTTGATGTCGCCAAAGGGCCCGTAGAACGGCAGGATCCCGTTGGTGACGCAGGCATCGACCATGCGGGCGATCGTGTAGTGCCACAGATCCTGCTGATACGTCGTACGAGGCGCCTCGATGTCGTCGGCCCCCTCGGCGTTCTTGGGAGGGTCGGCGCGCACCAGATAGCCGGGATGCCCACCGCCGACCCTGGTCGTCTTCATCCGCCGGTTGGCGGCGAGATCAGCCGGCCCGAGTGACAGGCCCTGCATGCGGGGCGACGCGGCACAGATCTCCTCCACATTCGCCACTCCCCTGGCAGTCTCCAAGATGGCGTGCACGAGCAACGGTTCGGTCAGCCCGGCCTTCGCTTCGAGCTGGGCGAGTAGCCGGTCGACGTAGTGGATGTCCTCTGGCCCCTCGACCTTCGGGATCATGATCACGTCGAGCGCCTCGCCCGCCTCGAGCACCGCGGCAGTGAGGTCATCGAGGCCCCACGGCGAGTCGAGGCTGTTCACCCGGGTCCAGAACTGCGTGTCACCGAAGTCGACCGTGTTGGCCACCTCGATCAGCCCGGCCCTGGCGGCTTCCTTCTGATCGGCGGGCACGCCATCTTCGAGGTTGGCGAGCAGAATGTCGACCGTCGGTGCGATCTCGGGCACCTTCGAGCGCATCTTGTCGTTCGACGG
>JANPCI010000150.1:0-19107 GCA_031430875.1 Actinomycetes bacterium
CGCATCGAGTTCGGGAACTGCAGCCAGCGTCTCGCTCACCACGGGTGAGAGCCCTTGGAAGCTCTGGTCGGTGATGATGTAGTCGGCCGAGACCGCACTCTCGAGCGTGTCGGTGAGGGTGGCGCGCAGCGACGACGCGAACACGGCCGTGCTACTCACGAGCGCCACGCCGATCATCAGAGCAGAGGCGCTCGAAGAGGTCCGGCGAGGAGATCGCGCGACGTTGTCCCGAGCGAGCACGCCGGGCACCTTGAACAGCTTCGCGACCGGCCATCCGATCATCCTCGTCACCGGGGTCGCGATGGTGGACGACAGACTGGCAACGCCGAGGAACAGCAAGAGCGCGCCCGAACCTGCGAGCCCGACGAGGCCCACGGTGCCACCAGGGCGGACGAACAGCCCGATCAGGAACATCGAGATCCCGACGATGGTGATGACGACCCCGATGACGAGCCGGCGAGTTCCCATTGCGGCGAACCCGAGTTCGGGGCGCATGGCCGCTACTGGGGGAATCTTCGCCGCCCGGCGTGCCGGCACGATGACCGAAAGCATCGTGATCCCGACGCCAACGAGGGCGGCCACGAGGACGGTCCGTGGCAGCAGGACGGTTTCGGCGTCCGGGAACCCGGCGCCGGCTGCATCGAACAGCAAGATGAGACCTCGGGCAACGAGCAGACCGCCGACGAGACCGAGCACCGTGCCGACGACCCCGAGTGTGAGCGCCTCCAGTGTGATCATTCGGCGGACCTGGCGACCGGAGGCTCCGACGGCTCGGAGCAGGGCCAGCTCACGCAGGCGCTGACCGATGCTGATCTGGAAGACGTTGTTGATGATGAACGCGCTCACGAACGCCGTGATGAAGGCGAACACGAGCAGTCCGGTTCCGAAGATGCCGACAAACCCGTTGACTGCGTCGGCGGTCTCCTGCGCTGACTGCTCCCCGGTGATCACCTCGGTCTGTGGTGGGAGGACATCAGCAATCGCTCGCTGAACCGTCGCCACGTCGACGCCGTCAGCGACCTTGATGTCGATCGCATCCACCTTGCCGTCCGTGCCGAAGTGGACCAACGCGGTATTGAGATCGAGCGCAGTGAGTTGGGCGCCGCCAAAGCTGTCGGCACTGCCGAGACCGACCGTCGCGGTGATGGTGCCCTGGAACGTGCCGACATCGGTGAGATATGACACCGTGTCACCGATCTCGAATCCCTCCGCATCCGCCGTCGCTTTGTCGATGGCGACCTCATCCGGCCCGATCGGAGCCAGGCCATCCTTGACGGTCACTCCCTGGAGTCCGTTGTCTCCTTCCCACGACACGCCGAACGTGGGCCCTCCCGGAGGGGCGATGGCTTTGCCGTCGGCATCGAGGAGTTGGGCGAATCGCTGGAGGATCGGTTCGACGACCGCGACGCCGTCGACCTGCCGAATCACGTCGGCAATTTCGGCATCGATCGGATCACGCGCATCGTCGGTGGAGAACTCCTGTGTTGCACGCACCTCGAGATCGACGTTGTCGTTGAGTTCCTGGAACAGGTTGTCGAACGTTGCGCGCAGGCTGTCGGCAAGCACGAACGATCCGACGACGAACGACACGCTCGCGGTGATCGCGAACGCGATCGCCAGGGTTCGGCCCCAACGGGCGCGGATGCTCTTTCGAGCGATCAGGGTTCCGGCGCTCATGTCAGACCGCGTGCCGGAGGTGATCGATGACCTGATCGGTCGTTGGATTGAGCAGCTCGCCGACGAGCTTGCCGTCGCCGACGAACACCACCCGGTCGGCATATGAAGCGGCGACGGGATCGTGAGTGACCATCACGATCGTCTGGCCGAACTCGCGCACCGCGTTGCGCATGAACGACAGGATCTCGGTGCCGGTCACCGAGTCGAGGTTGCCGGTCGGTTCGTCGGCAAAGATGATCTGTGGACGTGAGGCCAGTGCACGAGCTACGGCAACGCGTTGCTGCTGTCCGCCCGAGAGCTCGCTCGGGCGGTGCTTCAACCGGTCGCGGAGGCCGACTGTCGTGACCACATGGTCGATCCACTCGAGGTCACCCGTTTCGCCTCCGAGCATCATCGGCAGCCGGATGTTCTCGTCGGCGGTGAGGGTGGGGATCAGGTTGAACGCCTGGAAGATGAAGCCCACCTTGGTGCGGCGAAGTTCGGTGAGGGCCTTGTCGTCGAGTGATGCGAGGTACGTGTCGCCGATGAACGTGGCGCCCGAGGTGAGCGTGTCGAGCCCGGCGAGGCAATGCAGCAGCGTCGACTTGCCTGAACCGGACGGGCCCATGATGGCGCTGAACTTGCCGGTCTCGAACGACACGGTGACGCCGTCGAGGGCATGGACCTGGGCGTCGCCCATCCCGTAGGTCTTGCGAGCGTCGATCGCACCGGCAGCAGCGCCGGTTGCGGGGGGTGCGGGGGGGGCGGAGGGAACAGGCATGGACATGACACCAGGTCTAGCGCTGCATTCCCGGCTCGGCATCCACCGACAGGTTGAATCGGCTCAGCCTGGCGACGGACGTCTTCAAACGTCGCCAGGGGTGACCAAGCCGGACTCGTACGCGATGACGACGGCTTGCACGCGATCTCGGGCGCCGAGCTTCGACAGGATGCGACCGACGTGGGTCTTGATCGTCGCTTCACCGAGGTACAGCTCGCTCGCGATCTCGGTGTTCGATCGGCCCTTCGCCATCAAACGGATCACGTCGAGTTCCCGATCGGTCAGCATCTCGACGCCCGGAAACGATGAAGGGTCGCTTGCCGGTCGTCGGGCGATCTCGTCGATCAGTGCCTGGGTCACCGACGGTGCCAACAGGGCGTCGCCGTTGGCGATGATCCGGATTGCATCCACCAACTGCTCGGCCGGCGCGTCCTTGAGCATGAAGCCACTCGCGCCTGCCCGCAGCGCTGCGTGCACGTAATCGTGGAGGTCGAACGTGGTCAGCATCATGATCCGCGTGTCGGGGTACCGGTCGCGGATGATGGCGCACGCCTCGATGCCGTCCATTCTCGGCATCCGCACATCCATCAGCACCACGTCTGCCTGTGCACGTTCGGCGAGTTCGACGGCAGCATGGCCGTCGGCTGCCTCTCCGACGATCGACAGGTCGGCCTCCGCCTGCAGGATCATGCGGAATCCGACCCGAACCATCTCCTGGTCGTCGACCAACATCACGCGGATCACAGGGTGAGGCCGGCTTCGATCCGGCGGACGTCGCCGGCGCCGAGAGGAAGCACCGCGCGCACTCGCCAGCCGCCTCCGGGTCGGGCTCCTGTCTCAACAGTGCCTCCCACTGCAGCAACCCGTTCGCGCATTCCGATGATTCCGAAGCCGTCGGGAGATACAGCAACGCCGGCACCTCGGCCGTTGTCGCTGACCTCGATGGTGACGTTGTCGGGACCGATCGAGAGGCGAACATCGACGGTTTCCACGGGTCCGGCGTGGCGCCGAACGTTCGTCAGTGCCTCCTGCACGAGTCGAAAGCCAGTCACGGACACGCTCTCGGGAAGGCTGCGCACGTCGCCGTCGACGGTGACGGCGACCGGCAGTTCGTCGGCGTCGGCGAGTATGGCCAACGCTGCGAGCGTGGGTTGCGGATCGAGCGCCGGGATCGTCGAGTCGGCCCGAAGGACGCCGAGGATGGAACGCAACTCGGTCATCGTCTGGCGGCCGGTCGACTCGATGGCCTCGAGCGCTTCCGCGGCGGCGGTGGGCGAACTGATCAGGTTGCGCCGGGCGGCCGCAGCCTGGATCACCATGACGCTCACCGAGTGCGCTACCCCGTCGTGCAAGTCGCGGGCGATGCGGGTGCGTTCGGCGGCCACCCGGCGCTCAGCGAGCAATCCCTGTTCTCGTTCGGCCCGTTCGGCCCGCTCGGCGAGGTCGGCCACATGCTCGCGTCGCCGGCGGAGGTTGTCGCCGACGACGAACGACGTGATGAGGATGATCCCCGTGGAGATGAACTCGTCGAGGAGAGACAGACCGTCGATCCACCCTGCGATGAACAACGCGATGACCATGAGGGTGACCACCGTCATCACACGCGTGCGCCGGACGCCTTGGGTGTGCGCGCCGATGGAGTACACGGCGATGACGGCGCCAAGGAATGCGGCGCCTTCGAGCCCGATCAACTGCCCGATGACCTCGGCCGACACGACGACGAGGCCGGCGACGAGCGTGTGGGTTCGCCGCCAGTAGATCGGCACGGTGCCACAGAGGACGATCAGCACGGTCCACCAGGCGGGATCGGGCCCCCGGCTCGCCGCGACCGACGAGTCGTCCCACAGGTGGGCGGCCACCGCAGCGACGACGACCGCCATCGTCAGCAAAGCGTCCGCTGCCCGTGGGTGAGCGCGCAGCCAGGCGATCGGGTGCGGGTGGTGCATGCTCTCGCGACGCTAGCGACTCGCGGTGCTGCGGTGGTCCGTCTGGAGGTTGATGTGCCGTACGATCACCGGTTGATGGCCTCGTGCGCCTCGTGCCTCCTTCCGCTGCCCGACGGCGCTCGCTTCTGCCCGTCGTGTGGGCAAGAGGTGGTGACGGTCGCCTCCGAAGAGCGCCGCGTGGTCACGGTGGTGTTCGCCGACCTGGTCGGTTACTCGGCACTGTCCGAGCATCTCGACCCCGAACGTGTCAAGCGACTGATCGACGCCGCGTTCGAACGGTTGATCTCCGACATCACCTCATTCGGCGGCCGAGTCGACAAGGTCCTCGGTGATGGAATCATTGCGCTGTTCGGGGCGCCGGTGGCGCATGAGGACGACGCCGATCGAGCCATCCGAGCGGCGATTCAGATGCACGAGACCATGAGCCGGTTCACACACGATCAGATCGATCTGGAAGGGCCCCTCCAACTCCGCATCGGCGTCAATACCGGTGAGGTGGTCGTCGGCATGGTGTCGGGGACCGCCGACTACACCGCGATGGGCGATGTGGTGAACGTGGCCGCGCGACTCCAGAACATGGCCGAGCCGGGTGCCGTGCTGATCGGCGACGCGACCTCGGTGCTGGCGTCGGACGAGATCGTCCGCGAGCTGATTGACGACATCGATGTGAAGGGCCGTGAGCAGACCGAGCGGGTGTGGCGCGTCCTGGGTCGCCAGCGGCGGATCCTCTCGATCGGCACGCGCACCGATATGCCGTTCGTCGGCCGGTCGACGCAACGCGAGCTGCTCGCCTCGATCATGACCATGGTGGCGGGCGGGCGAAGCGCGGTCGTGGCCGTCAGTGGTGAGGCAGGCTCTGGCAAGACCCGGCTGGTCAACGAAGCCCTCGAGGACTTCCCGAGTCGCAGCGTCACGATCTATTCCGGCGTGTGTGCACCGTACGGCGAGAACAACGTCTGGTCACCGATCGCCACGGCGCTGTATCGGCGACTCGATCGCAGCTCGGCGATTCCAGTTGACCGTTTGAGCGACGTGCTGCGCGAACGCGGTGTCGAGCTCTACGGGTTCGAGCCGGATGATCCGATGCTCGACCGGTTCGTCGCGGCCACGTTGCACCTCTTGGGCTATCCGTCCGAGCTCGACCGCATCCCGCCGGCCCAGGCACGCGAGTCGTTGTTTGCGCACATCATCGAAGGGTTGCGCCGACGCACTGAGGCGGGCCCGGTGGTGCTGTGGATCGACGACCTGCAGTGGGCCGACGTGTTGATCGTCGAACTGCTGCAACGCATTGCCCGGTCGCTCGCCGACAGGCCCGTGCTCGTGATCACCGCCCAGCGCGATGACGCCGACCTGGAATGGCCGCCGGCGATCGACCATCCGATCACGGTCCGTATGCCGCTGGATCCATTGGAGCGCGGCGAGGCGGCCCGGCTTGTGGAGGCAGTAGTCGGCGGTTCGGTGACCGACACCTTGGTTGATCAGCTGTACGAACGCAGTGGCGGCAACCCGCTCTTTCTGACCGAACTGGCCGAACTGGCCAAGGCCAATCCTGAAAGCACGGCCCTCCCGGGCTCGTTGCGGGCGCTGATTGCCGCGCGCCTCGATCGGCTTCCGCCCACCCAGCGTTCGATCATCGACAATGCGTCGGTGCTCGGCGCCAGTGGCCGAGTCGAGTCGCTCGAGAAGTTTGCCGTTGAGATGCGACAGGACTTCGATGCCGACGACATCGAGGTGCTTGCCGACGACGGGCTGATCGAGCTCGACGGCGACAGCTGGAGGTTCCGCAGCGACGTGGTCCGCGAGGTCGCATATCAGACCCTGACGAAGCTGGTCAGGGCGCAGCGTCATGCTGGGACGGCATCGGTCATGGCCCACGCACCGACGGCCCCGTTCGACCAGGTCGCCCATCATGCGGCGAGCGCGGCGGAGTTGGTGGCCGAGATCGGCCCGGTGCCAGGCGTGGCCCCGAACATCACCGAGCAGGCGGTGCTGCTGCTGCGCGACGCCGCGCGCCGTTCGATCGATGTCGGCGCCTTCAACCAGGCTCGACGCCACGCGACCAGAGCCCTCGACCTCGGGGTACACGACGACACGCTCGCCCGCGAGCTGTTGCTGCTTCGGGCACAGGCGGAAACCGAACGCCGCTCGACGGAGAACGCTCGCGCGGACGCGCTCGACGCGCTCGAGGCGTCGCTCGCAGCCGGTGATCGTCGACACGAGGCGATGTCGCGCCGCCTGCTCGGAATTCTGCACCAACGCGATGGCGACTTGCCTGCGGCTCGGGCCGAACTGGGTGCCAGCGTCAACATCTTCCGTGAGCTCGGCGACGACATCGAGTTGGCGGCATCGCTGCGTGAACGCGGATTCGCCGAAGTGTTCGGGGGCTCGCTCGGGGACGCCGAGTGGTTGCTCGGTGAGGCCGAAGGCCTGTCGGAGCGATTGGGAGACCTCCGCGGGCAGGCATGGGTGCGCCAGCACCAGGCGTGGGTGGCGTTCCTGTCGGGCGACACGGTGCTCGCAGAATCGCGGCTCCTCACGTCGGCGCAGGAGTTCGATCTGCTGGGTGATCGTGCCGGCCGTGGCTGGGCGGGGGGATTGCTCGCCTACGTGCGTTTCTATCAAGGACGGTTCGAGGAAGCCGAGGCCTTGGCCAACACGGTGCGCCACGAGTCGATGGCACTCGGCGATGTCTGGGCTCCGGCGATGATGGATTCGCTGGTCTCCTCGATCAGGCTCTGGACGACACGTTTCGGCGAGTCCGAGGAACTGTCACGCAAAGCGTTGCACGCCTTCCGTCAGCTCGGCGATCGGTTCGGTGCCGTGCTTGCGATGGGCCCACGGATGCGGGCATTGGTCGCCCTCGGCAGATCGCAGGAGGCCGAGCGCGGAATCGAGGAGGCTCTTGCGATCAGTGAATCGTTCGGCGACCTCTCGTTCCCGGCGATGGCCGCATCGGGTGCGGCGGTGCACATGGGTCTGGGCGTGCGGTCGGTCGCCATCGCCGAACTGGCCGTGGAACGCACGATGGCGATGGGCGCCGAGGGGTCAGAGACACGGGTGACGTTGGCGCTTGCGCTCTGCCAGGCCGGACGCGCCGACGAGGCGCTGATCTTGCTGGACCAGGTGGACCGGGCACATCCGTACGCCGCAGCGATCCAGGCTCTCGCGTCAGCGATGATCGGCGACGCATCCTCCGCGTTGGAGAGCGCCGCAGTGGTGGGTGACGCCGGGGCCTCCACCTACCTCGATCGGGTGATCGCAGCAGTGGCGGCCGCTGCGGCTGAGGTGTCGCTCGGCGACCACGACGCCGCGGCCAAGCGGATTGATGCGGCCGGGGCGACGGCGTCCGAAGCTGGTGATGTCGTCGCTCGGGCTTTGGTCCGAGCGATGGAGCAGGTGTTGTCGGAGGGTGTTGCGACGTTCGACATCGACCATCTCGGGCCCGGCTGGCGGCTGGTGGTCCAGACGCTCGGAGAGTTGGCCAACGCGTCGTGAGCGTCGAGCCCGATCGTTTCTCGACCGGGCTGATCGTCGGTCGTTTCGATCCGCCCCATCTCGGGCACTCCTACATGATCGAGTGGGCGGCGGCGCGCGTCGATCGATTGGTGGTGTTCGTCAACAGTTCGACCGAGCGTGATGCCGCACCCGGTGAGCTCCGAGCCGCATGGCTCTCCGAGCTGCATCCCGATGTGGTCGTGCTCGAAGTGGCGCACCGCCTGGGTACTGACTTCGACGACGAGGAACTCTGGGACAAGTGGATGGCGTTGTTCCGTGAACACTGGCCGCATGATGCCGGCCCCGATGCGGTGTTCTCATCCGACGTGTACGTCGTTGAGTTGGCGCAGCGATTCGAAGCGAGCCACGTCGTTGTCGATGCTGATCGAACGACAGTCCCCATCTCGGCCACCCAGATCCGAGAGAACCCGGCTGCGCATCTCGACCGCCTCGCGCCTCCCGTCCGCGCCTGGGTCGAAGCCGCCTGGCTCTGATCCAGCCCCCTCTCTCTGAAATTCTCCTCCCAGTGCGCGCTCAGCGCGCACTGGGAGGAGAATTTGGGCGGGGGTGCGAGGTGAGTCGGGTGAAGGTCAGCGGTTGGGTTGCTTGGTGACGCGGAGGTAGGGCTTGATGGGGTTCCAGCCGGCGGGGAAGAGTGCCTTGGCGTCGTCGTCGGACACTGCCGGCACGATGATGACGTCCTCGCCGTCTTTCCAGTTGGCCGGCGTTGCAACCTTGTAGTCGGCGGTCAACTGGAGGCTGTCGATCACTCGCAGGATCTCGTCGAAGTTGCGTCCGGTCGAGGCCGGATAGGTGAGCGTCAACTTCACCTTCTTGTCGGGGCCGATCACGAAGACCGAGCGAACCGTGAGGGTGTCGCTGGCGTTCTCGTGGATCATGTCGTAGAGGTCGGCGACCGTGCGGTCCGGGTCACCGATCATCGGGAAGTTGACCGCGGTGCCCTGGGTCTCCTCGATGTCGCTCTCCCACCTGACGTGGCTCTCGACCGGATCGACCGACAGGCCGATGACCTTGACGTTGCGCTTGTCGAACTCGGGCTTGATCTTGGCGACGTAGCCGAGTTCGGTGGTGCACACCGGCGTGAAGTCTTTCGGGTGGCTGAACAGCACTCCCCACGAGTCGCCGAGCCACTCGTGGAAGCTGATCTCGCCCTGCGTGGTCGGGGCGGTGAAGTCAGGTGCGATGTCGCCGAGACGAACAGTCATGGTGGATCTCCAGTCGGTGGACGTGGACGACGCCGAACGGTGTCGTCAGCGGGCAAGATATCCGAATTCCCGACAAAACGGGTCGGGAATATCCGAATTGACAATCAGCGAGACGGAGACCGCTCGTGCCGTGGTGTTGGATTGGTGAACGATGCGCGCAACGCCTGCCTACGCTTGGGCCATGAGCATTCCGGTCGCCTTGCCCGACCTCGCAGCAGCCACCTCCGGGTACGGGTTCGCCTACCTCCTGACGGTGCGAGACGACCTTCGAGCTCAAATCGTGGCGGTCACCCCGACCTGGGATGGCGAGCGCCTGGTGATGGATGTGGGTCGTGGAACGGCGCACAACGCAACCGAACGACCGTCGATCTCACTGTGTTATCCACCGGTCGAGGAGGGTGGATACAGCCTCATCATCGACGGTGAAGCGACTCTCGCCGGCGAGTCGACGGTCATGTTCGCGCCCAGCGGTGCGGTGTTGCATCGGCCGGCGCCAGCCGGATTCGGCGGATCGTCGACGGGGTGCGGAAACGACTGCGAGCCGGTCGGTCCGCCGGGGGGCTGACGGACCGACCGGCAATCAGCCAGTCGGTGCAAGTACGAGGCGGACGGTATTGAGAGCTCCGCGCGACACCGTTGCGGTCGCCGAGCGGCGCTGTCCGAAGAGCCACACGCCGACGCTGTTGTCGGCCTCGATGTTGCGAAGCCACTGGGAATCGCTGCGCACCGTGCTCACGGTGAGGCTGTCGCCAGTACGGGTGGCGAGCACCGGTACGGTGCGGGGAAGGCCGGAACGGCGACCGGTGGTCTCGATGGTGACCGCCCCTGCGCCGAGCGGAAGCGGATTGCCGACGCCGGCACGAACGGCTGGACGCACCACCGAGTTGAGCGCGCTGAACCCTCGACGCGTGAGAGTTGACAAACACGAGACGGATTCGGACGGGATCGTTGCCATAGTTCGCGCAACCGGGGTGTCGGCCGTCGTATTCCGGATCGCGAGTGAGGTGGACGACCAGTTCGTCGTGGCGTCCGATCGCCAGGGCACCGGTTGATGACGAAGAGCCAACCGAGCGCGAAGTGAACGGCGAGGCCCTTGCCAGTTTGCGTACGAGTTGGAGTGTCTCGTAGATGGAGTCCAGGAAGAAGGCGAACCACTGTCAACTTCCGATGCCGAATGCGTAGACGTCGTCGGCCCAATAGATCCGCAGGCCAGACCACATCATGATGAACAGCAACGGGAAGTTGATCCAGTGCAGCCACCGAATCGCCCGGGGTGGACGAGCGGGGCAACCGGTCGCCCGGCTCATCCATCAGCGTTTCGTCGACCAATCGTGCACAAGGTTCGGCTCCGTTCCCAGGTGTTTCGCAGATGGACCGACTCGCGGCCGGCACCCCAGCGGTTACTCTGACCCTGATGGCGCTGCCCGCCGTCCGAGAGGGGAATCATGGGAGATCACGTCGTCGTCACAAAGGACATTGCTGCACCTGCGGCCAAAGTGTGGGCGCTCGTATCCGACCTGCCACGGATGGGTGAGTGGTCACCCGAGAACTGCGGTGGCCAGTGGGTGAGAGGAGCAACTGGGCCGGCGCCCGGCGCCCGGTTCAAGGGTGAGAACGCCAACGGTGACAAGTCGTGGTCGACCGATGCCAAAGTGGTCGATGCCGATCCGGGTCGGCGGTTCTCCTTTCTCGTCACGGTCGGCCCGATCAAGGTCGCAAAGTGGGAGTACGACTTCGAGGAGACTGCCGACGGGTGTCGGGTCACCGAGACGTGGACGGATCAGCGCAACTGGCTGGCGAAGAAAGCCGGGGGCAAAGCGAGTGGTGTCTCAGACCGTGGCGAGCACAATCGGCAGGGGATGCAACAGACCCTCGACCGCATCGCCCTGGCTGCGACCGCGTAGCGACGCTTCGCGCGATCAGCCCGCGGGTTCGATCGGCGGCGGAAGCGCCGAACCCACGCCGACGTCGAATCCCTCGTCGTCGACACCGAAGGCCGCGTCACTGGGGGGCAGCGGCGGTGCGATGACGGCAACCGTGGAACCGTCATCGGCGGTGCCGATCGCGATGTCGTTCGGGGGGAGTGGCGGCGCGATGACCCCGACGGTGGATCCGTCGGCGGCGATGCCGATCGCCACATCGAATTCGCGGGCAGTGTCGGGTCCGGTGGGGGCATTGCTGATCGGCGCCTCCACCTCGATCGTCACCGTGTTGGCCTCGGACGGGACGAGTGGCTCTACACGGGGAGCATCGACCACGGGTGCGGCCCGCTCGACCGGCGGCAGCGGATCAACGGAACCGAGGTCAGAAATCGCAGCGACCGGGATTGATCCCGTTGCGACAAGGGTGAGAGCGCCGGCAGCGAGCATTGCGAGCAGGAGTTTGCGCTGGGCGCGGGTGACTCCCATGAGATCGAGCAACTTGCCGAGCACCACATCATCGCTGGTGTCGAGATGATCGGCGATGGTGGCGATGTCGGCGCTTCGCAGGGTCACCGATCGGGCATGTCGCTGGCCACGCATCTCTCGGACGAATACCAGGTAACTCCGCAGGAGTGACTCGTCGTCACCGTCACGAAACGGAACGCGCAAAGAGCCCGCGAGCAGTTGGCCCGGCGTGATGATCAGCGTGGTTCGCTGGATTTCGGCTGAGATCGACATGATTCCGTCGCTCCGTTCGGTTGCAATGGACCCTCTGTTATCGGAATGGTAACCCATGAACTTGAACGGCGCACCTGAAACCTCCATGTCCCGACGTGCGCATCGCGTTCTGGGTCAGACCCCGATCGCGACTCCGTTCAACTCATGGCGAGGTGATTGGTGACCGCGGCGAAGTAGGTGGCTGCCACGTTGAAGAAGTCGCCATCGGCAATGGGTGTCGACGACTGCACGACCATCACCGAATCGTGTTCGGTCGAGATGAAGATGCTTTGTCCGTGGATGCCCATTGCGTAGAGCGTCCGGCCCGGATGGAAGTGGTACCACTGTGATCGGTAGGAGCAATCGCGCCCACCGCCTTCGTTGCCCCACAAGCTCGGGCGGGGTGTGCCCCCGGCCTTCAACCGTTTGATGACAGGTTGCGACACGATGCGCGTGCCGTTCCACAGTCCGTCGTTTGCCACGACCAGCCCCAGTCGCAACACGTCAGGTGCGGTGGCACAGAGGCCACCCCCGGCGATGGCCTTTCCGCCCGGGTCGGTGATGTAGAACGCGTCGCGTTCGGCGCCGATCTGTCCGTAGATCCGTTCGTCGAACAGCCGGGCGATCGACATGTGCGTCACACTTTCGATCACCCATCCGAGCACTTCGGAGTTGGCGGTGACGTAGTGGAAGTCCAGCCCGTGCTCGCCCTGTTTGCGCAGCGTCGGCAAGTACTCGTACAGAGTGCCCTCGGCGGCGATGCCCGGTGGGATTGCACGCATGCCCGAGGCGTAGGCGAACCTTCGAATGTCGGCGTCGGGATCGTCGTAGTCCTCGTTGAAGTCGATGCCGACCTCCATGTCGAGGACGTTGCGCAGGGTGGCATCCCCGTATGCGCCTTCGCCGAGCTCGGGTAGGTAGTCGCTGACGAGCTGCGTGTCGTCGAGCAGGCCATCTTCGATGAGCATCTCGGCGAGCAGACCGGTGAACGACTTCGTCACTGAGAACACGATGTGTCGATCGCGACGCGTCTGGCCGTTGCGGTAGATCTCCTGACGTACATTGCCGTTGTTCCAGAGGAGCAACGCGTCGACGTGCTCATCGACCAGATACCCCTCCAGGGTTCGCTCCGCGCCCAGGTGGTCGCTGAACGCGAAACCGCTCAGGTCTGCAAGAGCGACTGGCAAGTCGCTGACAGGGCCTGGCCCACGGTCGACCGTTGACGTTGGCACGATCTGCTCGACATGGCGGAACGACCGGTGCAACAGTTCGGGGCGAAGCCAATTGGCCGTCGTGACGTTCGTTGCGAACTGGTCCGATTCGTCAACCGCTGCTGACATGCTGAGAACATAGTGCTCGGTCCATCACGCTGAACTTGCCGGTCGGCTACGCCTCTGTGGCTCAGCGGATGGAGCATCGTTTCCCACACCGTGTGTCGCACTGGGAGTGGGCGACGAACTACGTGTCGCCGGCCGGGATTGTCGCCTGACTCGAACCGTCCCGAGAGGCGTGTTGACAACAGTTGATACTTCAGGCAGGCTCGCGGTGTGAGCAAGACGACCATGAGCTTCGCTCTGCCCGACGAGTTGCGGCGCTACATCGCTGACCGCGTCCAATCCGGTGAGTACGGCAACACCAGTGAGTACCTGCGAGAACTGATCCGGCGCGACCAGCAACACGTGGCCGAGCGGCGGCTGCGAGAACTCATTGCTGACGGGCTCGACTCCGGCGACTCGCGACCTGCGACCGCCGACGTCATCGACGGGATCCGCCAACGCGCGTTCGCTGCTGACGTGTGACCGTCGCCCGGCTGCGACCGCTTGCCGAGGACGATCTCGTTGAACGCTCGCGGTACTACAGCGGTGAGGGCGGAACCGACCTCGGCGTGCGCTTCTTCGATGCTGCTGTTGCGTCGCTGCGAGCAATCGAGAAGATGCCCTACGCCGGATCCCCACGTGTCGGCGAGCTGTGTGACATTCCGGGGCTTCGGGTCCGCAGAGTTTCAGGCTTCCCGGTCGGCTGGTTCTACTTTGTGCGGCCGGACCACGCCGACGTGGTACGCCTTCTTTCTGACGCTCAGGATCTGCCCCTCGTCCTCGCGGATCTCGACCAAGACTGACCTCTGCCCAACCGGCGGCTCGGACGGTGAGAGTTATCAGGCAGTACGCCGACGCATCTCTCCGCCTGTGGGGTGTCGGTGTGCGGTTGGTGCTTGGTGTTATGGCCGACGAGCCGCGATCGATCGCTGACTACTCGTCTCGCCGACCTTAGGACCGGACTGCTCAGGGCCCGGTTGCTTTCGTTTGGCAGAATCGTTGCACAGCCTGGGTCTTGTGCCGATGAGACGTCAGCTCACGGTGGTCGTCGGTCTGCGGTCCTTGTACGCATGGACCGATATCGTGCGATCCGTCGCACGCAACAGCGACGCGGTCAAGCCTCTGTAGCTCAGTGGATAGAGCATCGGTTTCCTAAACCGTGTGTCGCAGGTCCGATTCCTGCCAGGGGCGCCACAAAAAACCAGCTAGAAGGCCATTTGGCCGATTCGCTCCCTGCGGGTTCTGGCGTTTGTCCCATACGTGTCCCATATCGGATAGCGCGTCGAACGTGGCACGAGGGAGCATGCGCCTCAAGCGAGAACCCGACTACTGGGAGCTGCGGGCGTACGCAGGGCGCGATCCGATCACCGCCCGAGCGAGGTACGTGAGCCGCTCGTTCCGTGGTGGAAAGCGCGACGCCGGCAAAGCACTGACCCAACTCGTTGCCGAGATCGACGTGAAGGGCACGCAAGCAGACCTGTCCGTCAACGGGTTGCTCGGCTCGCACATCGATCACCTCGAGCAACGCGGTCGCGGGGCGCGAACGATCGAGGGCTACCGCGGCATCGCTCGCGGTGTGGCGGCGGACCGCCTTGGTCGTCGGCAACTCAGCGAGGTCGGTCCGAAGGATTTCGACGACTTCTACGATCGTCTCCGGTCGAGAGGCTTGGCTGCCGCGACCGTCCAGCGCTACCACGCGCTGCTCGGTGGCGCGTTCCAGCAGGCAATGAAATGGGGTTGGGCATCGCGCAACGTCGTGCGCCTCGCGACACCACCAGCAGTCCCACGTCAATCGCGAACCGTGCCGACACCCGAGGTGGTCGCGTCAATCCTTCGCGCTGCGGTCGAGAGTAGGAACCCCGAGAATCATGTTGCGTTCCGCCTACTGGCAGCGACGGGCGCTCGCCGAGGCGAGGTGTGCGGTTTGCGTTGGTCGTCGGTCGATCTCGACGAGCGGACGATCTGGATCCGACACGCGGTCGCCCGCTTGGTGTCGGGCGAACTGATCCAGAAGGATCCGAAGTCGCATCAGACCCGGCAGGTGTCGATCGACCCGACGACGTGTCAGATCTTGCGAGATCATCTCGACTACCAGCTGTCGATTGCGTCGCAGGTTGGATGCGCTCTGCGCGCCGACGCGTTCGTGATCGCGGACTTGGTCGTCGACCCGACCGGCGGCGTGCCGGTTCGTCCCGACCGGTTGACGCAGGCGTTCAAGCGGATCACCGATCGTGTGCCGGGCGGGGCTGACGTTCGTCTCCATGATCTGCGTCACTGGTACGCCACGACGCAGCTCGACGCAGGCGAGTCGCTTCCTGCGGTTGCCGCGCGGATCGGCGATCACGTCGAGACCTTGGCCAAGGTCTACGCACATCGAGGACACCGCAGTGACCGTGCCGCGGCTGCTGAACTCGGAGCACGTCTCGACAGCGGATTTTGAATTTCTCGGTTGGAGACGGAGCTCGCGCCCATTGCATAAAGGTACCGTCATCGGTAGTATTTAGGTATGAATGTCGTGAACGTGGCTCGCGCCGCCGATGTGCTGGATGTCAGTCCGCGTCGCGTCCGTCAGCTTCTGGAGTCGGGACAGCTGGCGGGACAGCAGCTCGGGCGAAGCTGGGTGATCGATCGGGGCGACATCGACCGACTCCGTCGCAATGGTGCCGGTCGGCCCTGGAGTGCATCGTCGGCGTGGGCGGTGTTGGAACTCGCAGCGGGACACGAGCTCGAGCTATCGCCGGTCGAGCGGTCACGCGCCCGCAGGCGGCTTGCCGATCACGGCCTCGGTGGGCTCGTCGAGCAACTACGCGCGCGAGCAGAACGGCGTGAGGTGTACGCGCACCCGTCGGTGCTCGGCCGGGTCGTGCTCGATGATCGTGCGGTTCAAGGAGGGGTCAGCGCGGCGCACGAGTACAACGCTGACTTGATCGTGCAGGACTCTGCCGAGGTCTACGTACGCGCCGGCGATGTGGCCGCCATCGTCGACAGCTACGCCCTCGACGAAGACGCGGATCGTCCCAATGTGATCCTCCACGTTGTCGCCGACGAGGCCTGGCCGTTCGGCGAAGATGTGCAGGTCGCCCCGTGGCCGGTTGTCGCTGTCGATCTTCTCGACGCAGATGACGAGCGTTCGCGACGTGCCGGCCTCGAATTGATTGCGCGACATCAGTGACGTACCCGGTCGTCGAGCGAGAACCGGTACAGCTGCCGACACTCGTCGGTCACGACGACGAGTTGTGGGATGCGCTGATCGAGTTGAGCGAGGTGCGTCCGGGCGAGTGGACACTGATCGGCGGACAGATGGTGTTCCTCCATGCCATCGAACACGGAGCGGTTCCACCGCGCGTGTCGACCGACCTCGATGTGCTCGTCAACGCGCGGATCACCGGTCGACCGCTCGCTGCGTTCGCGTCCGGCCTCGAAGGCCTCGGCTTCGTCCAGGACGGCATCAGCCCCGACGGAATCGCACACCGCTACCGACGCAATCGGGTCACGATCGACGTGCTCGCCCCAGAAGGCCTCGGCGAGCGCACCGATTTGACCACGACACCACCCGGCCGAACGCTTCAGGTCCCCGGCGGCACCCAGGCACTCGATCGGACCGAGTTGGTGCCGGTCAAGTCGTCAACGCGATCTGGATTCGTTCCCCGACCGTCGCTACTCGGCGCCGTCGTGGCCAAAGCGCTGGCGGTGGGCGTCGATGATGCGCCCGATGCTCAACGCCTCGACTTCGTGTTTCTCCTGTCACTCATCGATGAACCGTTCACCCTTGCGGCTCAGCTCACGGCCAAGGATCGTCGACGCATTCGCCAACGTAAGGAGTTGTTCGACGGCGAGCACCGGGTGTGGAACGAACTCGGCTCCGACGAGCGGGATCGCGCGCGAGCGGCCCTGACGATCCTCAGCCGCTGACCGCCCCGAAGGAACGCCTGGCCTCATCTGGCCGTGTCCCATTCGAGGGCACAGGAGCATCTCTGTGACGTTGATCACAGCTCCGGCTCCGGTTGATGTCCGCTGATGTCCGCTCGTGTTCGCTGGTGTTCGCTGGTGTCCGCTCGCCGGAGAGCCCGAAAACACGGGGGGTTGCGGGGTGAATGACATCGGTGTATTTCTGATGGTTCATGTCGTCGTTGGGGGATCTCGCTGCGTCGCAGGACCACGAGCTACTCACCCTGCGCGAGGCGGCTGAGGTTCTTCGGATCGGCCGTTCGCTCGGCTACCAGCTCGCTCACGAGTATCTGAATTCGGGCGGCACATCCGGGCTGCCGGTCGTGCTGTTGGGTGAGAAGTGCTTTCGGGTTCCTCGTTGGGCGCTCATGGAGCTGGTGGCGACTGGGCGGGTGGTGCGCCTGTGTGACGTTGAGGCGCCCGTCGGTGGAGCTGCCGATGCCCGCTGAGGCGACTCGCCGTACGATCGTGCTCGGGCCCGCTGCACACGACCTGCGCCGACATGTCGGCCCGACAACGTGGGCGGTGCTCGAGGAGCTGCTGCAGCGCTCGACCGGCGAGGGCGACCAGGTCGCCGCCACCGTCTCGATCCGCTCACTCGCGGTGTCGTTGGGGTTGGCCAAGGACACGGTCGCGCGGGCTGTTCGTCGCCTTCGTGATGTCGGTGCGATCGAAGCGATCCAGGCTCGGGCTTCGTCGGGCACGTTCGAGGCCGGCTCGTATCGCCTCGTTGTTCCCGCCGTCTGCTTGTCGGTCGCCTGCCCGTCGCAGCCTCCCGTCGCCCCGTCCGCCGGTCGCCCGCCGTCCGTGCGCCGTTCGTGCGGCCAGCTCTCCCTCTCCCTCGAGGTCTGAGAGCCCCTTCCGTGTGTGCTTGTCGCTTCGCTCGTTCTTCAAAGTTCAGACAGGTGCCCGCGTATCGGTGGGAGTGGTCGTGATCAGGGTGACGACGTTGTATGCGTCGGGGGCGGGTGTGTCGGCCGCCTATTACACGGGCTATCTGACGCAGGCCGATGGTGAGCGACCGGGGGTGTGGGCGGTGTCGCAAGCTGCGGGGCTGGGTGTGTCGGGTGAGGTGACGACCGAGGCGCTCGAAGCGCTCCTGTCGGGTCATCATCCGACGACCGGTGGGCAGCTCGGGTGTGTGTTGGCCGATCGGGTCGACAAGCACGGCCACACGATCAAAGCGGTGGCGGGGTTCGACGCGACGTTGTCGGCACCGAAGTCATTGTCGGTGCTGTGGGGTTTGACGGGTGACGACGGGTTCGCCGAATGTCATGACATCGCGGTGAACGCGGTGGTGGCGATGGTGGAGAAGTTCGGCTCGACGACTCGGATCCGCTCGAACGGCGCCCGGTTGCACCCGGAGACGCAGGGGTTGACGGTGGGGGTGTTTCGTCAGTCGACGAGTCGTGCCGATGACCCGCAGTTGCATACCCATGTTGTGATCTCAGCCAAAGTCCAAACGGCTGATGGTCGCTGGTTGGCGTTGAATGCGTTGACGTTGAAGAGGTATCAGCAAGCCTTCGGCTATCTGTATCAGTCGGTGCTACGCGCAGAGGTGACGGCCCGGTTCGGGGTGGTGTTCGCTCCGATCGTCAAGGGCCAAGCCGAAATCGTCGGCGTCCCGACCGAGCTGTTGGGGCAGTTCTCGAAGCGGTCCGAGGAGATCGAGGTCGCGATGGACGCCAAGCTCGCCGACTTCTTCGCCCGTGAAGGTCGTGATCCGTCGGGGTCTGAGTATGCGGCGATGGAGCGCGAAGCCGCCGTGGATACTCGTTCGAAGAAGTCCGGGGTTGGCGTGTCGGATCTGCGGACACGGTGGCATCGAGAGGCCGCCACCCTTGGCATCGACGCCGCCACGCTGACCGCTGCGATCACCGACACCGCCGGGCAACAGCCGGTCGAGGCGGGGCCGTTGGTGGTGTCGGAGGTGGTCGAGGTGTTGGCGTCGAAGCAGTCGACGTGGAATCGGATGGATGTGTTGCGCACGATCTGCGACCCAAGCCGAGCACCACAGTTTCCCGGATCCGCTCGGGTGTGAGAAGTGGCGGACGACCGAGTGTCAGGGTACCATGACGACATGAGTTTGATTTCCGCTGA
>JANPCI010000151.1:0-16820 GCA_031430875.1 Actinomycetes bacterium
TTGGCGAGGCTCGTCTTGCCGACGCCGGGTACGTCCTCCACCAGCAGGTGCCCTTCGGCGAGCAGGCACATCACGGCGAGTTCGATCGTGTCGTTCTTGCCGCGCAGTACCTGGGCGACGTTGGCGGTGATTGCATCGAAGAGGTCGGCGAATCCTCGCATCGCTGCCGGCTCGGAACCATCAGGTTCGGTCAACGTCGGCGCGCTGCCGTCGGCAGTTTCAATGCTCACCAGGGCAAGGGTAGACGGAGTGGCCACAAGGCGAGAGTCGGGCTCGACTCGCGAGGGGTGGACACCGCTGGAACGGGGATCATCGGAGGTATGCCGGTCCGATGCCGATCAACTCTGCTGTGCCAGGATCGTCACCGAGATCGCCACCGGGATCACCACCAAGATCGCCACCGAGATCGCCACCAAGATCAGCTGATCGAACACAACCAACTCGCCATGCACCCCCACACTGCGCTTGATCGCCGATGACTCAGGCCTTCGCCTACGTTCTCTTCTACGGGATCATCGCGGCCGCGAGTCCGCTCGTGCTCACTGCGACCATTGCCATCATCGAAAGCGACCGCCCACGTACGAACGGCATCGCGTTCCTTTCCGGCTTCCTGGTCGGGACAGCACTGGCGTGCCTTGCCGGCCTCATTGTGGGGCAGAGGCTCCTCGAGCAGCTCGGCTCTCGCAACGCCGTCGAGGGGGTGTTGGTGATCCTCGTCGGAGTTGCGATCGTGTTCGCTGCATTGCGGGAGCGTCGAATGCCACCTCGAGCCGAAGCGGAGTCGGGTCGTGGAGCCGCGATCCTTGCGGGCCTTGCGAATGTCGGGCCGGCTGCTGCGCTGTCGATGGCTGGACTCCTCGGGTTTGGTGGACCCAAGCGGCTGGCATTGACCTTTCTCGCGATGGCGACGGTGAGTGAGGCCGCGGTAAGCGTCGTCAGGGACCTCACCTTGGTGGTGCTGTACATCGCCGTTTCCACGGTGTTGGTCTCGGTGCCGATCGGAATCCTGATCGCCACCGGGAGCCGCGGCGCAGCCACCCTGCAACGATGCGAGTCCTGGTTCAGGGGACACTCGACCACACTTCGCCTCTGGCTTGGCCTCGGCGTCGGCGCGGCACTGATCGTCGATGGTCTGGTTCGCCTGGTTCGTTGAGTGCGAGCCGTAATCACAGTCGCCCCTGCGGTCTACGACAGCGGGCTGAGCACGGCGCACTCCCTCTGTTGACGGCGAAGTAGCCTTCGGTGGTGGATCGCAGAGCACCGATCGCCGTGCTGACGGGTGTCGTCGTTGCCGTGCTGTTTGCCGCCATCGCCACGGGGGGAGAAGTGGAGCTTGCGGAGCGGGCGCCGTCGTTCGCTCGGGACCCGACGCCCAATACCCCCGTCCCGACGATCGCCCCAGCGCCGACCGTGGCTGCGGACCAGACCACGCCCGGGCCGCTCGAATTCCCACAGTTCGTCGAGGTGATCGCGCAGGTGTTCTTCTACGGATGCCTGGCAGTCTTGGCGATCATCGTGCTCACGTTCGCGTGGCGCCGCCGTCCGAACCTCCGATTGCGACGACCCCGCCGACCGTCACCGGTCGAGTTCGATGCCCTCGCCGACGTGGCGACGGCCATCAACGCCGACGCCGTGGCCCAGCGATCCGCGCTGCAGCGTGGCGCGCCGCGCAACGCGATCGTCGAGTGCTGGCTGCGGCTCGAGGCCGCCGTTGTCGATGTCGGGGTACAGCGGCTCCCATCCGACACAGCGGCCGAGTTCACGCAGCGCGTCCTCGCCACCGTTTCTGTCGATCCAGCTGCGATCGCCGATCTGGCGGCGCTCTACCGCGAGGCCCGGTTCTCGGATCATCCGATGAACGAGGAGTCGCGTCGAGCTGCAATCGAAGCACTCGATGCGGTACACGAGGGGCTCCGGTCAGGCCGCCGCAACATCGTGACGAGCCCATGAAAAGGTGGAGGCATCCGGTCGTCAAGATCGTCGGCGTGGCGATCGCGGTCGACGTCTTCATGATCGTCACCGGCATGGGCCCGCATGTGGCCCTCGTCGCGGCGCTCGGCGGGCTCGTCGGCGTCGGGGTGTGGTTTCTCTCCGACCTCGCCGACGTGGCGGTCGGTGCGTCCGGAGTCTCGGCCGGACCCGCGTCGGCGCCGACAGCGCGAGCTGATCGACGCGTCATGCAACTCCGCACGGGCCTCGCCTACGGACGACCCGACCGCGCCTCGCTCGTCAGTCTCCGGGCGTCGCTCATCGAACTCGTCGACGATCAGCTCCGAGCGGTCCATCAGGTCGACCTCGCGGATGATCCAGACGGTGCCCGAGCAGTGATCGGTGATGACCTCTCTGCATTCGTCGATGATCCCGACTCCGCCACCATCCTGACGCAGCCCCGCAACGTCGACCGAATTCTGACCCTCATCGAAGCGATCTGACCCGGAGGTCCCATGGAACGACTCGAACTGCACGACGTCACCCGTCTTGCCCGGGAAGTGCTCGATGAGGTGGAAGTTGCCGTCGTCGGCAAACGGCACGCGCTGACGCTTGTACTGGCAGCGATCCTGGCGGGTGGCCACGTTCTGTTCGAGGACTTTCCCGGACTGGGCAAGACGTTGGCAGCCCGGTCGTTCGCGCAGACACTGGGGCTGAACTTCGCTCGCGCCCAGTTCACACCGGATCTGCTCCCGGCGGACTTGACCGGGTCATTCGTGTACGACCAACGCTCGGGCGAGTTCTCGTTCCGTCGCGGACCGCTGTTCACCGGGCTCCTGCTCGCCGACGAGATCAACCGCACCCCACCGCGGACACAATCGGCACTGCTCGAGGCAATGCAGGAACACCAGATCACCGTCGAGGGCCAGACGTTCGTGCTCGAGCCGCCGTTCCACGTGCTCGCCACGGCCAACCCGATCGAGTACGAGGGCACGTATCCGCTCCCGGAGGCGCAACTCGATCGGTTCATGATGCGCACGAGCTTCGGGTATCCGTCCGTCGACGACGAGTGGGACGTGCTGCAACGGCGCATCCAGCGGCGTAGCGAGGACCAGTCGCTCCGCCAGATCACCGACGCCGCCACCCTGATCGCGATGCAACAGATGGTCGAGCGGGTCACCGTCGACGAGAGCGTGGGCCGCTACTGCGTGGGGTTGGCGACGGCCACACGATCGCATCCCCATGTCCTGATGGGGGCATCGCCGCGAGGGGCGTTGGGGCTGATGCTCGCAGCACGGGCCTACGCGGTCATCGGTGGCCGCGATTACGTAACGCCCGAGGATGTGAAGGGCGTTGCCGAACCGGTGCTCGCCCACCGCATCACCGTCAAGCCGGAGATGTGGATGAGCCAGGTAACTGGTCGAACCGTGGTGGAGGCCGTCCTGTCATCGATTCCCGCACCTGCCCCGCTGGAGCCAACCCCGGGCCAGACGTGACGACAACCGGGGACGAGTCGTCACTGCACTCGTCTGGCATCGCGAACCCGTGGCGGCCGACCGTTGCCTACTTCCGTGCGGCTGTCGGTGCGATGGCCATGATCGCGTTCGCGCTCATCTGGCGGCGGCCCGACCTTCTCGTGATCGCCACGCCGCTGGCAGTCGTGACTGCCTGGTCGCTCCTGTCCCGACCGGGTGCTTCGCCGAACTTCACCGATGGTTTGGGGCATCCGACGATCCGCGAGGGTGACGCGACCAACTGGCACGCAGCGATCTCCGGTGGTGCCGAGTTGGATCTGGTTGTCGCCGCGCTCGACGATGCACCGTGGATCGAGACCGTCCCGGCCCGCGGCGTCGTCACCGGGTGCGCCGTCGACGGCTCGGCGAACCTCGAGATCCGCGTACGGTCGACACGGTGGGGCAGTAGACCGGTCGAGCCCGTGCACGTCCTGGCGACCACTCCGTGGGCCTCATTCCGCTGGTCGACCGTCACGGTGAGACACCCGTTGACGACGCTGCCGCTTCCCGCCCTGTTCGATGTCAATGCGTCCACCTGCCCCAGCGATGGTCTGATCGGGCTGCATCGCTCGAGCCGGTCTGGTGAGGGCAACGAGTTCGCCGGGATCCGACCGTTTCAGGCCGGCGACCGGTTGCGTCGTATCAACTGGACGCGGTCGGCTCGATCGAACGAGTTGCAGGTCAACTCGACCTGGGCCGACCTCGACACTCATATCGCCCTGGTCATCGATGCCACCGACGACTTCGGGGTCAGCGAGGGAATCGATGGACTCGCCTCGAGTCTCGACGGTGCCGTGCGGGCGGCGGGTGCCATCGCCGAGCACTACGCGCCGCGAGGTGAGCGGGTGTCGCTGCGTGTCTTCGGAACGACAACTCCCTACACGGTCTTGCCGGGAACCGGGCGAGCGCAGCTGCGCCGGATCCTCGACACACTCGCCCGTGTGAGCCCGAGCACCCTCAACCGCACTGGGTACGCCACGCCGGCATCACGACAACGCGGCGTCATCGGCGGTCAGATCACGGTGCTGCTGTCGCCGCTCATCGCTCCGGAGGCGCTCGATCTGGCCGTTGCGTTGGGCCGGCAGGGCATGTCGGTCATCGTCGTCGACACACTTCCCGATCACGCTGCTCAGGACGAGGATCGGTACGTCGAGCTGGCGTGGCGCATCCGTCTCCTCGAACGGCGTCGCGAAGTTCGGATGGTCCTGGCGGCAGGGATTCCCATCATCGAATGGCACGGCCCCGGCAGCCTCGACCAGGTGATCCGCGACATCGCCCATCGATCGACCGGCCCCAGGATGCTGCAACGATGACCGTCAGCCAATTGCAGCTGTGGATCGACCGGCTCTGGACCGTCTCGGGACAACGATGGTTGTTCATCGCGGTGTCACTGGGCTGTGTCGCCGGCGCGTCGACGATCACGACGCTCGTCGCCGGATCGCAGCCCAACGTTGCCATCGCGCTGATGGTCGGACTCGCCGTCATCGCCGTGATCATGCCCGACTCTCATGCCGCCTTCGTCGTCGAAATCGCCGTCGTGTGGCAGTGGCTTGCAGCTACCGACGATGCCACGACGCCCTGGGTGATTCCCTTCGCCGTCTTGCTGTTCGTGTTCCACTGCGTCGTCGCGCTCATGGCAGTCACGCCCATTACCGCACACGTTCATGGCGCGCTGCTGCGGCGGTGGTTTCGACGGAGCGGCTACGTCGTGGCCGCCACCATCGGGGTGTGGGCCATCGTGTTCGTCATGGATCAACGTCGGGCCCCCGGTAGCGCCGCGCTGACGGTCGTCGGGTTCGTGACCCTGACGGTCCTCATTCTGCTGATGCGTTCCGCAAGCGCACTGCCCGAGCGTGAACGTCCCCGCTGACGAGCGGCTCGGGGCCGGCCACTCGCTTCTGCCGATCGACGCGCGGTAGGTTCGTTGATCGTGCGTGTCGACCGGGAGACGGTTCTGGCGGTGGTCATCGACCCCGGTCGACTCTCCGCCGGCATCGTCAGTGCCGACGGAGACGTACTCGTGCGAGATCGGGTCGGGACGTCGGGTCGAGAAGTGTGGCGCTCCCTGGAGGCGATCGTGCGGCGGATTCTTGCCGCTCGTCCCGACGACGTGGCGCTCCCGTCGCTGGTGGGCGTCAGCTGTGTGGGCCCGATCGACGTCGAAGCCGGTTCGGTGTCCCCTACATCAATTCACGCGTGGCGCGCATTCCCGCTTCGTGAGCAGTTGGAGGAACTGACCGGTCTCCCGGTGCATCTCGACACGCTCGCCGGCGCCGCGGCCACGGCCGAGCAATGGAATGGCGACGCCGCTGAGGTTGCGAGCTTCCTCCTGGTGCTGTTCGACCAGACGATCGAGTCAGCGGTAATCATCGACGGAGTTCGATTGCGTGGAGCCCACGGCAACGCCGGGTCGCTGGCGCACGTCGCAGTCGAGCCGGGCGGTGCCCTTTGCCCGTGTGGGGCCTCGGGGTGCCTCAGCGCGTACGCATCGACGACGGCACTCGAGGCGGAGATGAATCGCCCGATGCGCAGAGCGACGCCGTCGATGATCGACCGCACCGGGATCATGATGGGACGGGCCATTGCATCCGCCGCCGCCGCGTTCGATGTGACCACTGTGTTCGTCGGGGGTGCGGTGATCGACACCTTCGGCGACCCCGTTCTCAACTCACTTCGGCGCGAACTCGCCCTGCGGTCCCGCCTGACCCACCTCGCCGACCTCCAGATCGTCGAGCTCTCGGGCTTCGGCCAGCCACTCGTTGCCGCCGCCTCGGTGGCCCTGCGGGCTGCGGCGGACATAGGCCACCGAATCGATCCCGAGTAGGATTTGGCCATGCAACCGACCTACAGCGGCGAGGCCGAGGCCTACCGCGAGAAAGTCCAGGCGTTCCTCGCGGAGAAGCTTCCATCCAACTGGCAAGGCGTGGGAGCGCTCGAGAATGACGAACTTCTCAACTTCGTCACCGAGTGGCGCAAGACGCTGTACGAGGCCAACTATCTGGCTCCTGGCTGGCCGCAGCAGTACGGCGGCGCCGGGCTGAGCGCAACCGAGCAGGTCATCCTCGCCGAGGAATTCACCAAGGCTGGTGTTCCGAGTGGCGGACCCAACGACGTGTTCGGCATCCAGATGCTCGGCAACACGCTGCTCATGTGGGGCTCCGACGAACAGAAGGCGCACTATCTTCCGCGCATCTTGTCGGGCGACGACACGTGGTGCCAGGGGTACTCCGAACCGAATGCGGGCTCCGATCTGGGCAATGTCGGTCTGCGGGCCGAACTCGACGGCGACGAGTGGGTGCTCAATGGCCAGAAGATCTGGACCTCGGCGGGCCATCTCGCCGACCACATCTTCACGCTCGCTCGAACCGATCCCGATTCGCCCAAGCACAAAGGCATCTCGTTCCTGCTCGTGCCGATGGATCAACCCGGTATCGAGGTCCGCCCCATCAAGATGATCTCCGGCGACAGCGAGTTCAACGAGGTCTTCTACACCGATGCACGGTGCCCGAAGCAGAACGTGGTCGGGGGCGTCAACAACGGCTGGGCCGTTGCGATGTCGCTGCTCGGATTCGAGCGGGGTGAGGCCGCCGCCACCGGTCCAATCCGCTACCAGGCCGAGATCGAGCGATTGTTCGAACTCGCTCGCGAACGCGGTGTCGCCGATGATCCGGTCATCCGCCAGCGGTTGGCATGGTGTTACTCGAAGGTGCAGATCATGAAGTTCCTGGGCCAGCGCACGCTGACGCAGTTCCTCGCCGGTCATCATCCTGGCCCCGACGGGGCGATCTCGAAGCTGTACTGGAGCGAGTACCACGTGAAGGTGACCGAACTCGCCGTCGACATCCTCGGCGCCGACGCGTTGTACACCGAGGGTCGTCCGCCGTCGTCGGCGTTCCAGACCGACGACCCGGGCGCAGCGAACTCGTCGGCGTCGTGGGTCGGCACGTTTCTCAATGCCCGAGCCGGCACCATCTATGCAGGGTCGTCGCAGATCCAGCGCAACATCATCGGCGAGATGATCCTGCAACTCCCGAAAGAACCCAAGCCGGCCTGATCATGATTCGGGTGATCGCAGTCGTGGTGGTGCACCCGCGGCTGTGGCCGACTGCCATCAGTCAGGGCTGGCGGCTTGTTCCGAACCGATGGTGGACACGGGCGCCGTACCTCCCGGTGCCGTCGCGCTCGTATCTCCGGTTCCGTCTGCTCACGCAGTATGGCGAAACCCCGCATCGCCCCGAACCGGATGATGTGCTGAACTATCTGCGATGGTGCCGCGACTGGCAACGATTCGGACCGTGAGTCCATGTTGAGTGCGCTCGTACTCAACGCGAGTTTCGAGCCGCTCAGCATTGTGTCGTCGCATCGCGCCACGTGCCTGGTGCTGGCTGACAAGGCCGATGTCCTCGAAGACACCGGCACGGTCCTGCACTCGGAGCACATCAGCCTGCGGTGTCCTTCGGTGATCCGCCTGCGGTACATGGTGAGAGTTCCCTACGTCCGGCGGGCAGCTTTGTCGAGGCGAGCGATCTTCGCCCGCGACGACGACCGTTGTCAGTACTGCGGTGACCGCGCCGATTCGATCGACCATGTCGTGCCGCGGTCGAAGGGCGGACCCCACAGTTGGGAGAACGTGGCCGCAGCGTGCCGCCCGTGCAATCTCGGCAAGCGCGATCGGACCCCCGACGAGGCGGGCATGCATCTCGCCAGACCATGTCGGGCGCCGCGCGCCACGGCGTGGGTCGTCGTCTCGGTGAGCGGTGTTCCCGAAACCTGGCGTGCCTACCTTCCGCTCGCATCCTGACGTCGTGGGTCGCTCGTACCGGTTGGTGAGATCGCTCTCGACTGCCGCGGACTTTCAGGCGCGTCTCGTCCCCGATCCCGCACCGATGGAGATCTGGTGGCACGACATCACATCGCCGGCGCTCGTACTGGGATCGACGCAGTCCGCTGACGTCGTCGACCAACAGGCCTGCCGTCGTGGCGGCATCGAGGTGGTCCGGCGTCGCAGCGGCGGGGGAGCGGTACTGCTCCTTCCCGGATCGGTGACCTGGCTCGACGTGATCGTGCCGGCCGGATCGCCAGGCTGGGCCGACGACATTCATGCGCCGATGGTGTGGCTCGGTCGGCACATTGCCGACGTGCTCGGCGAGCTGGTCGGTGAGCGGATCATCTCGGTTCACGAGGGGCCGATGGTGTCGTCAGCGTGGTCGTCGGCAGTGTGCTTCGACGGTCTCGGTGCCGGCGAGGTCCTGCTCGATGGCAGCAAGCTGGTCGGCATCAGCCAGCGTCGTACGCGACACGCTGCACGACTGCAGTGCTGCTGGTACAGCGAGTACGACCCGGCTGCACTCGTCGATCTGCTCGATCCGGCCCGTCGTCCACCGGTCGCCGACCTCCAACCGGTCGCCACGCTGCCGCACTCGGTCTCCGCCGCGCTCCCCGCCGCGCTCGCCCTCCGCCTCGCCTGACACGCAGCGTCGGCCCGTGCCCACCTTCCCACCTTCCCACTTCCACCTTCCCACTTCCACCTTCCCACTTCCACCTTCCGAAATTCGGAGTGATTGTTGCGATGAGCGCAACAATCGCACCGAATTTCGGGTGGGTCGTGGGAGCGATTGGGCGCGTCGCGGAGGGAAGCGGAGGGAAGCGGAGGGAAATGGGGGAAGATGGTTGACATTGGGGGCAATAGGGGGAAGAATGGGGATTGCTGGGGAGGTCTCCCGCGTTCCCGGCACGGCAGGTCCGCCGCGGGGGAACGAGGCAGGAAGCGAGAGGGACGCGGCGCGTGTTTGTTGGGGTCCACGAGCGACAGCTCGACGAACGGGGACGAGTGGCACTGCCCTCGTCGTTCCGGGGAGAACTCGGCGAGCAGTGCTACCTCTTCTTCGGTGACGACGGTTGCGTCAGCGTTCGCAGCGTCGAATCGTTCGACGAACAGGCCGCCGAACTCGTCGACAGGGCCAAGCGCGGCGAGATCAGCCGCAACCGATTGAGGGCCTTCGCGTCGTCGGCAACGCAGGCCACGATCGACAAGCAGGGTCGCATCACGCTCGATACACGGTTGCGTCAGCATGCGGGCATCGAGCCACACGCTGCGGTCGTGGTGTTGGGATACCTCGACCAGATCGAGATCTGGGATCCGCAGACCTACCGCGCGAACGAAGCCGCCGGCCAGCACGAGATCGCCCGCGGATGATGAGCGAAGCCTTCGACCACGATCCCGTGATGCGCAACGAGATCACGGCGCTGTTCTCCACGGTTCCCGCCGGAACGGTCGTTGACGCCACGCTCGGCGGCGGCGGCCACAGCGCAGCGTTGCTTGACTCGCGTGCCGACCTCGACATCCTCGGCATCGATCAGGACGCCGACGCTCTGCTTGCAGCAACCGAGGCGCTCGCACCCTACGGTGACCGGGTTCGCACGAGTCGTCGTCGATTCGACCAGCTCGATGCGGCACTCGACGAGCACCACATCGACGCCATCAGTGGCGCACTGTTCGACCTTGGGGTGTCATCGCCTCAGCTCGACCGGGGCGACCGCGGGTTCTCGTACCGACACGATGGTCCGCTCGACATGCGGATGGACGCCGACCAGACGTGGTCGGCCGACGATGTCGTGAACGGCTACTCCGAACGTGAACTCGCCCGAGTGATCCGCCGCTACGGAGATGAACGATTCGCCGATCGGATCGCCCGTGCGATCTGTGCCGCCCGTCCAATCCAAACCACGACCGAGCTCGCCGCAGTTGTCACCACTGCGATCCCCGCCGCCGCACGGCGCACGGGCGGACACCCCGCCAAGCGAACCTTTCAGGCCATCCGTATCGAAGTCAACGACGAACTCGGCGTGCTCCCCGATGCACTCGACGCAGCCGTCGAAGCGACCCGTCCCGGTGGGCGGATCGCGGTGCTGTCGTATCACTCGGGCGAGGATCGCATCGTCAAGGAGCGCTTCGCCACGGCATCCGGCGCATGCGACTGTCCCGATGATCTGCCGTGCGTCTGCGGCGCAATCCAGACCGTCCGCATCGTTCGCGGCATTCCGAAGAAGCCGAGTGCCGCCGAACAGGCCGACAACCGCCGGGCGGCGTCGGCGCGCCTGCGGGTTGTCGAGCGCATCATCGCCACCCGCAAGAGCGACGGCATGCCCGCCGTCGACACCGGCGCCGGCACTGGCGACGGAGGCGACTGATGGCTGCAATCCCACTGTTGCGTGATGTCGAACCCATTGGCAAGCGCCGGGTCTCGGCGCACCGTCGGGGTCGGACCCTCGATCAGAGTGCGGGTCGGGCCGCGACTCGCCCCGCACTCGCGGTGGTCGAACTTCGTCGGCGGCGTTGGCCCGCATTTCTCGCCGTGATGGCCTGGACGATGGTGTTCCTCGGGCTCCTCGGAGCAGCGGTGTTCCACACCCAGCTCGCCGGGCGCCAACTGCACATCGATCGACTCGAGCGTTCGGTCGCTGCCGAGCGCGAACGCTTCGACGAACTCCGCTACGAACGCGCTGAGTTGCGCTCGCCGGTTCGACTTGCAAGCGCCGCCGGGACACTCGGGATGCAGCGCGGTGATGCCACCGAGTTCATCGATGTGAGCCCGCAGTTGCTTGCAGCACAGATTGCTGCAGCAGGCGTCATCAGCGATCGGGCCGTGCAGATCACCATCGACACCGACCCGCTCGACCAGTTCCGTGCCGTGAAGTCAGTCACCGAGCGTCTGCCATGAAGCCAACGACGACACGCACGCACGCAACTGCCGGACAACGTCGCCACGGTGTTGCCACGTCGGCCGGAAGCTTGTCGGCTGGAAGCTCGTCGGGTCGAGGCTCGTCGACTCGAAGCTCGTCGGAGCGGTCGGCGTCGACCAGAGGTGCACGGGCGACCGCGGTGGCACCAGCTCGTCAGCCACCGGCCACGAAGCGAGCGGCGCGTGCACCACAACGAGGTCGCGCGACCGGCCATCACCGCGCCCCGCTGTCGCGGACGCAGACACCCAACCGGAGGCGGGTGCGTGCACCGCAGCCACGTCGGCGCTCCCGATTCCGTGTCGGATCTCCGCGTCGTCGGCTGATCCTGGCGCTCGTCGTCCTGACGGCGATCATGGTCGGCATCGTCGTACGCGTGGCGTTTCTCCAGACCACCGAGGCCGAGACGCTGCGGTCGGCGGCGACCGATCAGTGGACCCGTTCGGTCGATCTGCCCGGCCAGCGTGGAACGGTCTTCGACCGGTACGGCAACGAACTGGCGATGTCGGTCCCGGCGGTCACCGTGTCGATCAACCCCAAGCTCATCGAGAACGGCCCCGCCACCGTGCAGATGCTCGACGATCTCCTCGGATTGTCCGACGACAAGGTCAACGAGCTGCTCGCCGAGATCGCCACGAAGGATCGCGGGTTCATGTTCGTCCAACGCCAGGCCGACGCCGACTTGGGCGATCAGATCTCGACGATGCGTCTCGCCGGGGTCAACGTCGACCGCGAGAGCCGCCGCGAGATGCCCGGTGGCGACACCGGCCGAAGCATCATCGGCAGCACCAACATCGACGGCGTCGGGATCTCCGGTCTCGAGCTGCAATACGACGGCATCCTGACCGGAACCGGTGGTCAGTTGCGCCGCGAGGTGGCACCGAACGGGCGCTCCATCCCCGGCTCGGAAACGGTCACGAAGCAGCCCGTGTCAGGAAACGATCTCGTCCTCACGCTCGACCGATCGATCCAGTACTCGACCGAACAGGTGCTGCTCGAGAAGGTCACCGAGGTCGGTGCGCGCGGCGCCACGGCAATCGTGGTCGACACCGATTCCGGCGAGATCTACTCGATGGCATCGGTCCGCCAGAACGATGAAAGCGGCGCCTACGAGGTCACATCCGGCAACTACGCCGCTGTCGATGCCTACGAGCCGGGATCGGTGGCCAAGGTCATCACGATCGCCAGCGCACTCAGCGATGGGCTCGTGACGCCCGAGTCGTCGTATCTCGTGCCGTGGCGCAAGCAGTACTACGACGACCTGCTGACGGACTCCCACGAACATCCCGATGAGTGGTTGTCGGTCTCGCAGATTCTCACGGAGTCGTCGAACATCGGCACGATCATGGTGCAACAGGAGATGGGTCGCTGGCGTCACCGCGACTACATGGCGGCATTCGGCCTCGGGGAGAAGACCGAACTCGACTTCCCCGGCGAATCGACGGGCATCCTCAAGCAGGCCGACGATCTGTGGGGATCCGAACGAGTGACCGTTGCCTACGGCCAAGGAGTTGCCAGTACGTCGTTGCAGCTCGTGGCAGCGATCAATGCGATCGCCAACGACGGCGTCTACGTCGCGCCCAAACTGGTCAAGGCAACTGTCGGGCCCGATGGATCGGTCACCGACACCGCACCGTCACTGGAACGTCGCGTCGTGTCCGAGCAGGCGGCCATGCAAACGGCCGAGATGATGCGCAACGTGGTGTGCTCCGGCACCGCCACGCGTGCCCAGGTCGACGGGCTGTCGGTCGCCGGCAAGACCGGTACGGCTTTCAAGGTGGCCGACAACGGCACCTACTTCGACGACAACGGCGATCGCATCTACTACGCGAGCTTCGTCGGGTTCTTCCCGGCCGATGATCCGCAGGTGACGGTGCTGGTGTCGGTCGACGAGCCCCCTGCCGGCACGGATGATCGCTTCGGCGGAACGGCGGCGGCACCGGTGTTCGCCGAACTCGTGCCGACATTGATCCACGAGTTGGGCATTGCGCCAAACCCCGCCGCTCCCACCTGCGAGGCCGCCTGACGTGGTTGGTGATCCGTCTGGCGTTGCACAGGTGGAAGACCTGCTCCTGGCGGGGATCGTGGTCACCGACGTCGTCGACGACTCGCGGCGGGTCACGCCCGGCTCGTTGTACGTCTGCCTGCGCGGACAGTCGTTCGATGGGCACGACTTCGCGGGCCAGGCCGTCGTCGAGGGCGCCGTGGCGCTGTTGGTCGATCATCTCGTCGATGTGCCCGTTGCCCAGATCCCGGTTGCCCAGATCCCGGTTGCCCAGATTCTGGTTGACGACACTCGCGTTCGGGTGGGGCCGATCGCTGCGTTGGTGGCCGGTCATCCGAGTCGTTCACTGACGACGGTCGGGATCACCGGGACGAATGGGAAGACGACGACGGCACAGTTCCTGGAGGCGATCTTCAACGGGAGCGGGCGGTCGACCGGAGTCGTCGGCACACTCCATGGTCCCCGGACCACCCCCGAAGCAGCGGAGTTGCAACGAACACTGCGAGGCTTTCTCGATGACGGCTGTGATGCCGCAGTGCTCGAGGTGTCGTCACATGCGCTCGCGCTCCACCGGGTCGACGGCACCGAGTTCGATGCCGTCTTGTTCACAAACCTCGGCCACGATCATCTCGATCTTCATGGTTCGCAGGAGGAGTACTTCCGAGCGAAGGCCCGGTTGTTCTCGCCCGACTTCTCGCCGCTCGGGATCATCAACGTCGATGATCCCCACGGCCGCCTGCTCGCCGACACGGTGGAAGATCGCGACTTCCGGGTCGTCGCGGTGTCGACCGACGACATCGACGAGGTGCATGTCGACGCCGCGTCGCATCGGTACCGCTGGAAGGGCCTCGTGGTCGAGGTGCCCATCGGGGGTCACTTCAACGTGTCCAACTCGCTGATCGCCCTCACCGCCGCAGTCGAACTCGGTGTCGAGCCCGCCGCCGCCGTGGCTGCGCTGCGATCGGTGGCCGTGGTCCCCGGCCGATTCCAGCTGGTAAAGACTCCGGCTGCCGACCGCCTCGGGGTGCTGATCGTGGTCGACTACGCGCACACACCCGATGGCCTCGGCGAAGTGCTGACATCGGCCCGCGCTGTGGCCGCCGGGAACTCGGTCATCGTCGTGTTCGGATGTGGCGGCGAGCGCGACCGGCCCAAGCGACCGGAGATGGGGCGTGTCGCTGCCGGGCTCGCCGATCTGGTCGTCGTGACGTCGGACAATCCGCGAAGCGAGGAGCCGACCGCGATCATCGGTGACATCGTCGAGGGAGTGGCGGCCGAGTACCGTCGACGAGTCGTGACTGACCCCGACCGCCGATCGGCCATCCGTACCGCCCTCGAGTCTGCCCGAGCGGGTGATGTGGTCGTGATTGCCGGAAAGGGCCACGAGAGCACCCAGGAGTACGCCGACCGAATGGTCGACTTCGACGATGTCCGAGTGGCCGCCGACATCCTGGAGGCGTTGGCATGATCGCCATCATGCTCGCCGGCGCGAGCGCGATGCTGGTGTCGCTGTTCGGCACCCGTTGGCTGATCGTCTTCTTCCGCACGCACGGACAGGGGCAACCGATCCTCGGCAAGGAGGATCACGGTCCCGAGCATCACATGCACAAGCAGGGCACCCCGACAATGGGTGGCATCGCCATCGTCGTTGCGGCATTCATCGGATGGCTGATCGCTCACGCACGCCGAGGGCTCGCCTTCTCCGATCAGACGTTGATCGTGTGGGTCGGCGTGCTGTTCATGGCGCTGATGGGCTTCCTCGACGACTTCATCAAGGTACGCAAGCGGCACAACCGTGGCATCTTCTGGAAGCAGAAGAACTACATCACGATGATCGCCAGTGTCCTCATGGCCTGGTGGCTCGTCGTCGCGACCGGCATCTCCGAGACGATCAACGTCACTCGCGGGGCCGTCGGCCTCGAGGTCCCCACTGCAGTGTGGGTGATCTGGGCGGGCATGATCATCTGGGCGACGACGAATGCGGTCAACGTGACCGATGGGCTCGACGGGCTCGCCTCGGGCTCGGCGCTCATGGGCTTCGGAGCCTTCACGATCATTGCGTACTGGGCGTTCCGCAACCCCGACATCTACGGAACGGTCGTCAACCCGCTCGACATCGGGGTGTTCGCCGCAGCCTTCGCCGGCGGGTGTCTCGGCTTCCTGTGGTGGAACGCAGCTCCCGCGCGGATCATCATGGGTGACGTCGGGGCTCTGGCCCTCGGGGCGGCGCTCGCCTTCTGTGCCCTGACGCTGAATACGACCCTGCTGCTCGTGCTGATCTGTGGCATCAACGTCATGGAGGCCGGCTCCGTTGCCATCCAGATGGGTGTGTTCAAGGCATCGGGTCGCAAGAAGCGGCTGTTTCGCATGTCGCCGATCCACCACCATTTCGAACTCATCGGCTGGCCCGAAACCACGGTGATCATCCGATTCTGGCTGATCTCGGCGATCTGCGTCGCCACCGCGCTGGCCATCTTCATCGGTGACTTCACCGATATCACATCGGGTGGAACGTGAAGCGCGCGCTCGTGTACGGCCTCGCAGTCGCCGGGGCTGCCACGGTGCGAGCACTTCAGCGCCACGATGTCGAGGTGGTCGTCGCCGACGATGATGTCACCGCCGAGCGTCGTCAACTGGCGCAGGAACTCGACGTGGAGATCATCGAGCGGCCAGTCGGTTCGGAACTGGAGGCGCTGATCCGATCGTGTGATCTGGTGAGTCCGGCACCCGGCGTGGCCGAGACCCACGATGTCGTCACGATGGCCCAGACGATGGGCGTGGAGCTCGTGTCGGAGATCGAACTGGCCTACCGATGGGAACAGCTACGCAGCGGGGGACCGCGTCCGATGCTGGCGATCACCGGCACCGACGGCAAGACAACTACGACGCTGCTCGCCGTCGAGATGCTGCGCGCCGGCGGCCTGCGAACGATCGACGCCGGGAATACCGACACGCCGCTGGTCGACGCCATTGCGATGGATCTCGATGCCTTCGTCGTGGAGGCGACGAGCTTCCGTCTTGCTTGGACACCGTCGTTCCGTGCCGAGGGCGCGGCCTGGTTGAATCTCGCTCCCGATCACTTGAACTGGCATCGTTCGATGTCGTCCTACGAGCTCGCCAAGGCGCAGGTGTACGCAAACCAGCGACCGAATGACGTCGCCATCGGCTTCGCCGACGATGAGGCGGTCATGCGACACCTCGATGCTGCCCCTGGCCGACACGTGACGTTCGGGGCGACCGGCGCCGATTACCACATGGCCGGCGGATCGCTGCGCGGGCCCCGCGGCGACATCGTTGCGGTCGAGGCGATGCGCCGGAGCCTGCCTCACGACATCACCAACGCACTCGCTGCATCGGCACTGGTGTTGGAGACGGGGCTCGCCGATGCATCGGCCGTTGCCACTGCACTCGCAACGTTCACCGGGCCTCCCCATCGCCTCGAGCACGTCGGGACGTGGAATGACGTGGCGTGGTTCAACGACTCGAAGGCCACCACGCCGCATGCCGCCAGTGCAGCGATTCGATCGTTCGACCACATCGTGCTCATCGCGGGCGGGTACGACAAGCACGTCGATCTGTCACCCATGGCGGCCGATCGCAGCCATGTCGACGCCGTCATCGCACTCGGGGCA
>JANPCI010000152.1:0-6060 GCA_031430875.1 Actinomycetes bacterium
GACTCGGCGTGCTTCGTCGCGTACCCGACGGGCGAACTCGGCCTGGGTTGCATGTGCTGCCACCGTCACCAACGCATCCACCCGGCCCAACAGTTCGTGACGTTGCGCGGGGTCCATACCTTTGCCGGCGCGGGTGATCACATCGACATGACCGGCAGTGATCGCACCAGCATCCAACGCTGACGCGAACGCCGGCACCGACTCCAACGTTGCTGCCCGGTCCATCACCGCTGATGCTTGGCCGATCGATCCGGTGGACTGCCCCGCGATCACGGCCTCCGGGAACGACACCTGGGTGGCCAACCCGCGAGCCAGGTCGGCCTCGCAAGCATCCAGCCACGACCGCACGCGACGCACCTCCCCCAACGCTGACTCCCGATCACAACGACCCGCAGCACCATTGGCGCGCACCGCGCCGATGCGCGCCACCCGCTCATGAACTGCTGCGATCTCCATACCCCCATCATGACGAAGGGGTCTCACAGAGTTCGGAAGGATCCGACTCCGGATCAGGTCTGTTTGGGATCCGGTCTGTTGGGGTCGGGTCCGGAAAGACAGGCTGGAGGCACCCGCCCAAAAACCGGTACTGTCGCTGCATGCTGATCGTTGCCGGATCCATCCTGACCAGCGATGACGGGCGGGATGTGTTCCTCGACGCCGTGAAGCCGATGGTCGCTGCCACGCTCGACGAGCCCGGCTGCCACGAGTACGCTTTTACGCCCGATCCGAACGATGCCAACCGCATCTTGCTGTACGAACTGTGGGACGACCAGGACGCGCTCGACGGACACTTCGCAAGCGACCACATGGCGCAGTGGCAACAGGCCAGCCAAGGCCTTCCCGTGGTCGGCGCCGACATCAAGAAGTACACGATCTCCGAGGTCGGTCCGGTCCGATGACCGATTCCGCATCACCGATCGAACGTTGCATCGCCAACTGGCATCGCCACCTCCGTAGCGACCTCCCGGGTGGCCTCGATGCGATCCTCCACGAAGACTGTGTCTTTCTGTCACCCATCGTGTTCACCCCGCAACATGGGCGCGAAGTGACCAAGATGTACCTCACGGCGGCCGGCGGAACACTCGGCGGCGACACCGGTTCGGTGACCGACGCTGTCAACAGCGCACCGAGCGCCGGCGGCTTCCGGTACGTGAAGGAGATCCTCCAGGGCAGCCATGCGATGCTCGAGTTCGAGACCACGGTCGAGGGCAAGTACGCGAACGGCGTCGACATCATCACGTGCGACGACGACGGCATGATCACCGAGTTCAAGGTGATGATGCGCCCACTGCAGGCAATCAATGCCGTCCACGCCCAGATGCGGGCGATGCTCGAACGCCTCGGGTCAGCGTCGGGCTGACGCCTCATGACCACGATCGATGTCGCCGGCTTCCGACGCGACGGGTGGCTCCTCGTGCCCGGAGCCCTCGACCGGGGCGAACTCGACACGCTCGACGCCGCGGTCGGCGAACTCGAACGATGGGCGCACGATGGCGGCCCCGGACTGCACCACTTCGAGCAGACCGATGCGGGAGCGGTGATCGCCCGCAGCGAAGATTTCGTGAACGACAGCGACGTCCTCCGGGAGTTCATCTGCAGCGGCATCGTGATGGACGTATTGGCAGAACTCTTCGGCGAGCCGGCCGTGCTGTTCAAGGAGAAGATCAACTACAAGCAGCCTGGCGGCGGGGGCTTCGCCCCACACCAGGACGCTGTTGCCTACCGATTCGTCGACCATCACCTCTCCTGCATGGTGCCGCTCGACCCGGCAACCGAGGCAAGCGGGTGTCTCTGGGTTGCGATGGGCTACGAACAGGGCCAACTTCCGACCGACGACCGTGGTCGCATCGAACCGTCGGCGGCTACCGCACTGAACTGGCGGCCCGTCCCGGTCGAACCCGGCGACCTGCTGTTCTTCGATTCGTACACACCGCACTACAGCGAGACGAACACAACGAACCGCCCGCGACGCGCGGCCTATCTCACCTACAACGCGGCGTCCCTCGGCGACCATCGTGAGCGGTACTACGCCGACAAAGTCGGCGAGTTCGACCAGGCGGGCAGCGACTTCGACGGCGAGCGGGTGCGCATCAGCATCAGCGACGACTTCCTCGGCCGCCCGGTGCAAGTTGATCGACAAGGATGACTCCCGACACGCTGTGATCCCCGCGCGCCGGTCACGTGCCAAACTCCCCCCATGGCCACACTCGTGCTCACGGTGATCGGCGACGATCGCGCCGGATTGGTCGACGCGTTGGCGGGCCCGATCGCCGACCACGGCGGCAACTGGGACCGCAGCAACATGGCCCGACTCGCCGGCAAATTCGCCGGGATCGTGGTGGTCACGCTCCCCGACGAGCACGTCGATTCGCTGCGGGCCAGCCTTGCAGGTGTTCAGGCGCAGGGTCTCCTCGATGTGCGAATTGCCATCGCTGCCTCCGACGCGCCGGTCGACACCCCGCCGCTCATGCACCTCCACCTGATCGGACAGGACCGGCCGGGCATCATCCGCGACGTCGCCAGCGCGCTCGCCCAGCGTGGCGTCAGTATCGAGGAGCTCGAGACGTCGACGATCTCCGCACCCATGTCGGCCGAGCAACTCTTCGAGGCTCAGGCCTCGCTGCGTCTGCCCGCCGACGTCGACCTCGACGCCCTGCAAGTCGCCCTGGAAGACATCGCCGAGGAACTGATGGTCGACCTCGACGTGACCGCGCCACCGACGACGCCACCCGAGCCGATCACACCGCCTGAGAGGGGGTGACGATGAGCGACGACCCGCAGAATGCCCGCGAGCAGATCCGGCTGACCCAGTTCAGCCACGGCGCCGGTTGAGGCTGCAAGCTCGCCCCCGGCGAGCTGGCCCACGTGGTGAGCCACCTCAACTCCGACCATCCCGCCGCCCTCCTCGTCGGCCCCGATACCGGCGACGACGCCGCCGTGTGGCGCATCGACGACGATCGGGCCCTCGTGTCCACCGCTGACTTCATCACCCCGGTGGTCGACGACGCGCGCACCTGGGGCCGTGTCGCAGCTGCCAACAGCGTGTCCGACGTGTATGCGATGGGCGGCCGGCCCCTCTTCGCGCTCAACCTCGTGGGCTGGAACACCGACAAACTCTCGACCGACCTCCTCGGCGATGTGCTCGCCGGCGGACAGGACATCGCAACGCTGGCCGGCTTCGTGATCGTCGGCGGCCACACGATCGACGACCCGGAGCCGAAGTACGGCATGGCCGTCACGGGCGAAGTGCACCCCGATCGGATCCTCACCAACGCCGGGCTGCGGGTCGGCCAGGACATCGTGCTCACCAAGCCACTCGGCGTCGGCGTGCTCACCACCGCCATCAAGGCGGGCCGTGCCACGCCCGATCAGGCCGACCCCGCGGTGGCATCGATGATCCGACTGAACGATGTTGCCTCCCGGGTTGCGCTCGCTGCCGGGGCAACCGGCTGTACCGACGTGACCGGATTCGGCCTGGTGGGCCATCTCGGACGGATGTCGCTCGAATCACACGTGTCGGTGACCATCGAGTTCGGTGAGATCCCGTTCCTGCCCGGTGCCGTCGAGCTCGCGGCCGACGGCGTGATGCCCGGCGGGAGCCACCGGAACCTGGCGTGGGCGCTCGAGTTCCTCGACGTCGGCGGCTTCGACGAGGTCCAGCAGCTGCTGGTCGCCGACGCCCAAACATCGGGCGGGCTCGTTTTCGGGGTGGACCCGTCGGAAACCGCCGGCGTGCTCGCCGAACTCGCCGCCACCGGCCACACCGCAGCCCACATCGGCACCGTCGCCATCACCGACGGCGACCCCGGCCTCCGGCTCCGCTGACGGCTCCGCAACCGGCCCCACAGCCCGTGAATTTGTGTGAGCGATCATGGCCAACATCGTTGTCATCGCTCACGCAAATCGAGCCCATCGGGTTTGTGTGAGCGATCATCGCCACCTTCGAGATGAGCGCTCATTCAAACGTCGCTCGGTGACAGAGCTGTCGTGTCGGCTGTGTTCCACGGCAGACTCTGCGAATGAGCACGATCGACGCCGACACGACCGCTGATCTCACTGCCGCCGACGTGGCGTGGGACATCGACACGATCCTGCCGGAGGGCACCTCGCCGTCGGATCTCTTCGATCAGGCCGATTCACTCGCCGGCGGCCTCATGGCACTCCGGGGACGAGTCGGCAAGCTCGATGCGGCCGAACTCGCGGCGGCGATGCACTCGATTGCTGACCTCCAAGACCTCATGTCACGGGCCAGCTACCACGCGATGCTCGCGTTCACGACCGCCACCGACGATCCGGCCAGGGGCGCAGCGATGGCGGCCGCGCAGGAACGCTCGACGGCGATCGGCACCAAGCTGATCTTCTTCGATCTCGAGTGGGCAGCCGCCGACGACGACCACGCCGCCGCAGTGCTCGCCGACCCCGGGCTGGACTTCTGTCGCCATCATCTCGAGAACCTTCGACTCGCCCGACCACACCTGCTGACCGAGGCCGAAGAGACCATCGTCGCCGAGAAGAGCCAGACCGGATTCTCAGCGTGGGTCCGACTGTTCGATGAGCTGTCGTCGGCCATCACCGTCGACCTGCCCGCCGAACTCGGCGGATCCGGACTCCCGCTGATGCAGGCAGCGTCGATGCTCCAGCACCCGGACCGATCAGTGCGCCAACAGGTGGCGTCGGGCATCACGGCCGGTCTCGAGCCGGGCCTGCGAACCCGCGCCTATGTGTTCAACACCCTCCTGCTCGACAAGTCGGTCGACGACCGGCTGCGGCACTACGACTCGTGGGTCTCGTCACGCAATCTCGCCAACGAAGCCTCCGACGAGTCGGTCCAGGCACTCGTCGACGCGGTCGTCGACAACTACTCGATCGCCCAACGCTGGTACACCCTGAAGGCCAAGGTGCTCGGCGTCGACCGGCTCGCGGACTACGACCGGATGGCATCCGTGGCGAGCGCCGACCGTGAGATCGGTTGGAGCGAAGGCACACAGATCGTCCGCGACGCCTATGCATCGTTCTCACCTGAGCTGGCGAGCATCGTCGACCGCTTCATCGACGAATCGTGGATCGACGCACCCCTGCGGCCCGGCAAGCGCGGCGGCGCATTCGCTGCCGGCGTATCACCCACCCACCATCCGTACGTGCTGCTCAACTGGACGTCGAAGTCTCGCGACGTTGCCACCCTCGCCCACGAACTCGGCCACGGCGTGCACTTCTACCTGGCCCGCGAGCAGGGCATCTTCCACCAGGACGTACCGTTGACCGTCGCCGAGACCGCGTCGGTGTTCGGCGAGACGGTCACCAGTAACCGGCTCCTGTCGATGATCGAGGATCCCAACGAACGATTCGCACTGCTCGCCACAACGCTCGAGGACTCGATCGCCACCGTCTTCCGGCAGATCGCGATGAACCGGTTCGAGCACGCCTGCCACACCGCTCGCCGTGAAGAGGGCGAGCTGAGCGTCGAACGTTTCGGCGACCTGTGGGCGCAGAGCCAAGAAGCGATGCTCGGCAACTCCGTCGAGGTCACCGAGGGCTATCGGAGCTGGTGGAGCTACGTGCCGCACTTCATGGGCTCACCCGGCTACGTCTACGCCTACGCGTACGGCCAGTTGCTCGCGCTGTCGGTGTACGCCCGCTACCAGGAGGAGGGCGACGCCTTCGTGCCCGCCTACCTCGACCTACTGCGCGCGGGCGGCTCGAAGTCGCCCGAGGATCTCGCCCGCATCGTCGACTGCGATCTCACCGATCCGAACTTCTGGCGCAACGGCTTGAAGATCGTCGAGGGCCAACTCGCCGCCGCCGAAGACGCCGCCCGCGCCGCCAACCGCATCTGACCGGAGAGACACGATGACCTATTGCCTCGCACTCCGACTCGACGACGGCCTCGTCTTTCTGTCCGACACCCGTACGAATGCCGGTGTCGACAACATCAGTACCTACCGCAAGCTGCACGTGATCCAGCCGTCGAGCGATCGGGCGTTCGTCATCCAGGCGGCCGGGAACCTCGCCACGACCCAGGAGGTACTCGACCGCATCGACCGCGATCTCACGACGCCTGGT
>JANPCI010000153.1:0-2411 GCA_031430875.1 Actinomycetes bacterium
GTCACGACGGTCGAGGATGAACCGTCGCAACATCGGGTGACGATGCGCCTCGACGACGAGCCCGTCCGCACCTGTGCGCACATCGGCGGGGTCGGCCCGACGGCCTTGAACTGCCACGAGTGCGAGGACGACCGTCACCACAACCGTTGCGACGGCGAGGGCGATCAGGATCGGCAACGGCGGCCTCCAACGAGGCGGTGCGGCATCACGCCACGATCCGATCGCGCTCGGCCGACTCCAGGGCGTCTGCGGTCGGGTGGTCGGCGTCCGCGTTCGGATTGACAATCAAGGCGCCTTCGGGCGACCGGCCCAGCACGACCGCGGTGAGTGCTACAGCGGCGCAGCCCAGGACGGCACCGGCGACGGTGTCGGAGAGGAAATGCATGCCGCGGTACATCCGCGACAGGGCGACGATGACCGGGACGAGCACGCTGACGAGCACAACCAGGATCCGCGCCCAACGCTTTCGCGTGTGCCAGAACACCACCACGGCAATCGCCGCGTACGCGGCGGCCGCGGCGACGTGCCCACTCGGGAAGCTGGAACCCACCGGCGAGGCATCCAGCCGGGGGACGTCGGGCCGATCCCGTCCGACGACCGTGGTGACCACGATGAATGCGGCGGCCTCGATCACAAGTGAGACGACGAGGAAGACCGGTTCGAACCAGCGTCGCCAGAGCCACAGGAACACGACGGCGAGCACCGCCGTCACCACGACCTTCGTGGTCGTCTCAGCGAGGAGCGACCCCCAAGTGGTGACATGGTCCCACGTCGGAGTTCGCTGGGTGATCATCCAATTCGCGATGCGCTCATCAGCGCGCACGATCATCCCGCCTGCAAGAGGGCCCGTGAGGAGTGTTCCGAGGCCGATCCACACGACCGTCAAGACCACCCACCCACACAGCAGTTCCACGCTCTGGCGCCGGTGCACCGGCCATGTGGCTCGAAGGTCACCGCTGGGAGAGGTCACGGGGCCTGCAGTTCGCGATGGGTGAATGTGGCCAGGCAGAACAGCCCATAGGCGGCGAATCCGACACCGATGACGACCACGATCAGGAGCCCCCAGGTCTCGGTGGCCAAGCGGCGAAGGGCACCATCCAGACCGGTGGCCTGCGCGGCGTCATAGGTGACGGCCGCACGAAGCAGGAAGAAGCCGATCAACCCGATGCCGAGGCCCCGCCCAATCTCGCCGACCACACCGAGACGTTCCGTCCAACGACGTCGCTCGGGCGAGAGCGTTGACAGATCGAGTTCGTCAGTGACATCGCCACGGACACCCTTGACGAGCCGGTAGAGACCGGCTGCGATCGTGATCACCCCCACGACGCCGATGACGAAACGGCCGCCGGCGTGTTCCATGACACTGCCGGACAGCGAGGTCGCCGTGGCATTGCCATCAGCGCTGGCGCGTGCGCTGCGGGCGAGCGAGATCGCCGTCACGGCGAACGTGGTGTAGATCACAGCACTGACGAGGTAACCGATGCGCATGACCCAGGCCTTGGCGTCAGTTCCGCCAGGAAGCAGCGCAGAAACCACGCGCCATGCGGCGTAGACCAGCATGCCCCCCGCCAAGGCCCACATGAGCAGCGCTCCGCCGGACATCTGAGCGATCGTCTTCAATGCACCGGTAGGACTCGCCTCCGCGTCCGGGGTCGTGACCGCGCTGGACCAAGCCGACGCCTTGGCCGCGACGAACAGCGCCAACACACCTGCCACCAGATAGATGACACCCTTCGCGAACCAGCCGGCACGACCGAACTTCACGAACCCGGGATGGTCGCTCGCGAGACGACCGACCGGGTTGTAGGGCAACGATTGCGCTCTGGACATCTGAACTCTCCTTCGACGAAGCGGCATACCCGGTGGCGCCGGACAGCAAACCCACAGCCGCGTGAACCGGGCGGTGTGGTCGGACGGCAACTGCGAGGTCGGGCGTCGGGCGTCGGGCGTCGGGCGTCTCACCGTTGACGACGTCTGCGGTGCGCATCCCCTTCGATTTGGTGGCGTCGGTGGCCACATCGCGTCGATCTGGATCTGACGTCATCGTCGAGACGTTCCGATCGCGCCACGTTGAACGCTCGGAGGGTTGTGTTCGACCGTCGTCGTAGAACTGTCCGTGAAGCCGAGTGCTTTGGCCAGTGCCCGCGGGTCTTTCACGGTGACGGTGAGTTCGGGGTGGCGGACGATGCCCAATGGGTCAATGCCTGGGACCGGCGATCGGAACGTCAGGCAAAGACCCGTGCGGGTGGTCGTGGCGAAGGTCAACCCGCGATCGGTGAGTGACAGCCTCGCTGGGCCGGCCACACGCCACAGACGGTATGGGCCGGTGATCGTTGCGTCGACGATGTTGTCGAGGGTGGTCGTCAGCGTCCAGGGTCCGAAGTGGACGATGAGATCGCCGTCGTCGACCA
>JANPCI010000154.1:0-9537 GCA_031430875.1 Actinomycetes bacterium
CGGTGGCACGGTGGTCATCGAGACCCTCTTCGCCATCCCGGGTCTCGGCTTCTCGCTCATCAATGCCATCAACGGACGCGACATCCTCTTGATTCAGGGCATCACGGTGTTCATCGCCGTGATGTTCATCATCATCAACACGGTGGTCGACCTGCTCTATGCGGTGCTCGACCCGCGCATCCGGAGGAGTTGATCATGGCGACCACCGAAGACAGCATCGACAAGGCGCTGGACGACCAGATCGTCCAGCTGAGCGGCGGGAGTGGTCCGACCTCGGACGACGACTTCGTGGTGCCGCCCGGTGTCAAGCAGCCACGTACGTCGGTGTTCGGCGTCTTCAAGCAGATGCCGATCCTGGCCAAGATCGGTGTGATTTGGCTCTTCCTCGTTTTCTTCGGCGCGATCTATGCGCAGCTCGACGTCCGGTTCTTCAACGGTTCGTTGCCGCTCGCCGACCCGAACCTGCAGCTCAACAACTTCAATCCCGCCACGGGCCAGTTCGGCACCGCCGAAGTGAACGAGAGCCCATCGTGGGCGCACTTGCTCGGCACCGATGCATTGGCTCGTGACACGTTCTCCCGGGCGGTGCATGGCGCGTGGGTCAGTGTGACCGTTGCTGTCGTCTCTGTCATGTGTGGTGTCATTATCGGCGGGGTGCTGGGTTCTCTCGTGGGTTTCGTTCGGGGCAAGACCGAAACGGCCTTCATGGCGATGATCGACGTACTGCTCGCGTTCCCCGCGCTGGTGCTGCTGCTGGCGTTGATCTCGATCTTCGAGGTTCGTTCCCTGTTCGTGATCAGCTTCGTGATCGGCGTGCTGTCGATCCCGGCCTACATGCGTGTCTCCCGGGCCAACAGCCTGGCCATTTCGAATCGTGAATTCGTGATGGCGGCCCAGGCGATCGGTACCAAGAAGCGAACGATCCTGTGGCGCGAGATCATCCCCAACGTGATGCCGACGCTGGTCGCGTACGCTATGGTTGCCGCCGCCGGCGTCATCGTGGTCGAGGGAGCGCTGTCGTTCCTCGGGCTGAGCGTCCAGCTGCCCACATCGACGTGGGGCAACATGATCAACCAGGGCCGACGCGACATCAAATCTGATTTCGGTCAGGTGCTGTATCCCGCCCTCATCCTCACGTTCACGGTGTTGGCGCTCAACCAGGTCGGCGACTTCCTCCAGCGTCGCAGCGCCCACCGCGCCTCGTCGCTCTGAGCTGAGCCGTTACGCAGCGTCCGCAGACGCTGTGGCAGCCACCGGATCGTGCATCGTGAGTCGGGGGAGCACGTGGTGGACCAGCGGTCCGATGCCGAGCGCGAACACGGCGGTCCCGATGCCGATCGCCCCGCCGAGCGCCACGCCTACCGCCAGGATGGTGAGCTCGATGCCGGTGCGAGCGATGCGAATGGAGACGCCACGCCGGGCAAGGCCGGTCATCAGGCCGTCGCGGGGGCCCGGCCCCAGCCCGGCACCGATGTACAGCCCGGAGCCGACGCCGATGATGCCGACGCCGGCGAGCATCATGGCGACCCTGATCGCCAGCTGATCGGGTTCGGGCAGGACGGGCAGGACGAGGTCGACGACGACGCCGATCTCGATGGCGTTGAGCAGCGTTCCGAGCCCCGGTGATTCGCGAAGCGGAATCCAGAGCAACAGGATCAGTACCCCGGTGATGATGATGACGGTGCCCACCGGTATCCCCGTGATGTCACTGACCCCCGTATGGAACACGTCCCACGGCGCCGCGCCGAGATCAGCAGCCAACAGCAGCGCGATCCCGACCCCGAACAGCGCCAGCCCACCAACGCACCGCACGATGCGCTCGACCGGTCGATCAGCAGGAATGAATCGAGCCACCCCAGCACGCTACGGCCGTCACACGGTGCCGGGTCAAACGTGACGTTTGGTCGGCTCCTACCGTGATCGCACGGAACTCTGACACACCCCCTCGTCACACTGACCTCATGATGTTCCAGACCCGTTGTGCCGGATGCGACGCCCCTGGCGTTGCCGTATGTCTCACCTGCCGATTCGCCCTCGTGGGCCCTCGGCCACGAGCAGCTCGCCACGGTGTGCACGCGGCCGTGCCCTTCACCGGTCGTGCTCGCGACGTGGTGCTCGGCCTCAAGTACCGGAATCGCCGTCAGGTCGCACGGCATCTCGCCGGCTTGGTGGTCAACGCGATCGTTGCCAACGGCGACCACCGTGGCCTCGACGTGATCACGTGGGCGCCGACGAGTTCCACCCGTCGGCGGGCGCGGGGCTTCGATCAGGGTGAGCTCATTGCCGGGTACGTCGCACGACAACTGGGGGTGCCATCACGGCGGCTGCTCGAGCGGCGGGGCGACGACCACACCCAGACGGGCCGCTCCCGTCGGGAACGCCTCGAAGGGGTGTCGTTCCGGGCCCGCCCCGGCCTGGAGGGCGCAACCGTGCTCGTTGTCGATGACGTCGTGACGACTGGTGCCACCCTCCAGTCGGCGCGGGCTGCTCTCGTGGGTGGCGGCGCCGCCGACGTGAGGCTGTACGCCGTTGCCTCGACGCCCACGGGCGTGAATTCGGCGGTGCGACCCGCCCAACGACAGGGGCAGGCCGTCACCAACGACGTTGCTGCCTGACCCGTCGCAGGTGCGGGCGCGGGTAGCATCGGTCGCTGCATGGGAATTCTCGATCGCATCCTCAGGGCCGGTGAAGGCAAGAAACTCAAGGCCCTCGAAGGGATGGTGCCGGAGATCAACGCGTTTGAGTCCGAGATCTCGGCGCTTTCCGACGACGCGCTGAAGGCCAAGACGGCCGAGTTCCGTCAGCGGTTCGACAACGGTGCCGAAGTCGACGATCTCCTCCTCGAAGCATTCGCGGTATGTCGGGAGGCTGCCAAACGTACGATCGGCCAGCGTCACTACGACGTCCAGTTGATGGGCGGTGCGGCGCTGCACTTCGGCTGGGTCGCAGAGATGAAGACCGGCGAGGGCAAGACGCTGGTTTCCACACTGCCGGCGTACCTCAACGGCCTCACCGGCAAGGGGGTTCACCTCGTCACGGTCAACGACTACCTGGCGCGTCGCGACGCCGAATGGATGGGCCAGATCCACCGGTGGCTCGGCCTCGACGTGGGCTTGATCATCCCCGGCTACCGCAACAGCCCCGACGAGAAGCGGCGGAGCTACAGCGCCGACATCACCTACGCCACCAACAACGAGATGGGCTTCGACTACCTGCGCGACAACATGGCACAACGCAAGGACGACAAGGTCCAACAGCGCGGCCACAACTACTGCATCGTCGACGAAGTCGACTCGATTCTCATCGACGAGGCCCGAACGCCGCTCATCATCTCCGGTCGAGTCGGCGACGCCGCGAAGCTGTACTACCGGTTTGCGTCGATCGCCCGCTCGCTGCAGCGTGACATCGACTACGAGGTCGAGGAGGACAAGCGCGTCGTCGTGCCGCTCGAGGAAGGCATCGAGAAGGTCGAGCGAGCGCTCGAGATCGACAACCTGTACGACAACGTCCAGGCCAACTTCGTCCACCAGTTCACGGTGTCGCTCAAGGCCAAGGAGCTGTACAAGCGCGACAAGGACTACATCGTGCAGGGCGGTGAGGTGAAGATCGTCGACGAGTTCACCGGTCGAATCCTCGAGGGCCGTCGCTGGTCGGAGGGCATCCACCAGGCCGTCGAAGCCAAGGAAGGGGTGAAGATCAAGGAGGAGAACCAAACCCTCGCCACGATCACCCTGCAGAACTACTTCCGGATGTACGACAAGCTCGCCGGCATGACCGGCACCGCCCAAACGGAAGCGGCCGAGCTGATGAACACCTATGGCCTCGGCGTGGTGCCGATCCCCACCAACCGCCCAACGGCTCGTATCGACGGCGCCGACCTGATCTACAAGTCAGAAGAGGCGAAGTTCGACGCGATCATCGATGACATCGAACCCCGCCACGAGAAGGGCCAACCGATCCTGGTCGGCACCGCCAGCGTGGCTCGCAGCGAGATCCTCGGGCGTCTGCTCGGACAGCGAGGCATCCCCCATGAGGTGCTCAACGCCAAACAGCACACCCGTGAGGCCGAGATCGTCACCCAGGCCGGTCGCCTCGCTGCGGTCACCGTGGCCACCAACATGGCGGGCCGTGGCGTCGACATCCTGCTCGGTGGCAATCCCGAAGGGCTGGCACGTCATGACGTGCTCAAGGAGGGCTACGGCGCCGACCTGCTCGTCGACGAGTACGAGCTCCCTGTGCCGTTCGACCAAATGCCCGACGACTTCCGCGAGGCACGCACGAAGGCGTTGACGCGCTATCGGGAGTTGCTCGCCGAGTACTCCGTCCAGTGCAAGGCAGAGGGCGAATTGGTACGTGAGCTCGGCGGTCTCTACGTGATCGGCTCCGAGCGACACGACAGCCGCCGCATCGACAACCAGTTGCGCGGGCGCTCCGGCCGCCAGGGCGATCCTGGCGCGAGTCGGTTCTTCCTCTCCCTCGATGACGAACTGATGCGCCTGTTCGCTACCGGCGCACTGAGTTACGTCATGGGTCGGGCACTGCCCGACGACGAGGCGATCGAGGCGAAGATGGTCACCAAGGCCATCGAACGGGCCCAGACCACCGTCGAGACCAAGAACGCCGAGATCCGCAAGAACGTCCTCAAGTACGACGAGGTGATGAACGAGCAGCGCAAGGTGATCTACAAGCGTCGCGATCAGATCCTCGATGGCGAGGACCTGCGTTCGGCGGCGATGGAGTACCTGGCCGATGCCGTCGATTCGCTGATCTCGACGCATTGTGCCTCTGCATCCGACGACGAGTGGGATCTCGAAGGCCTCGCCAAGGAATTGACCACGTACTGGCCCAACTCGATCACCGAGGAACAGCTGCGCAACTGCGGCACCACCGACGAGATCTACGACATGGTCATGGCCGACGCAACTGCGCACTACGAGCGTCGCGAGCTGGAGCTCGGCGAGGAGGTGCTGCGCCAGGTCGAACGCCAGGTGATGTTGCGCATCATCGACCAGCGCTGGCGGGAGCATCTCGAGGAGATGGACTACCTCCAGGGTGGCATCAACCTGCGGGCCATGGGCCAGAAGGATCCCCTCACCGAGTGGCAGCGTGAGGGCTTCGAGCTGTTCGGCGGGATGATGACGGGCATCGCGCAAGACTTCGTGAAGTACGTCATGCACGTCCAAGTGGTCCAGAACCAGGCGCCGGCGCCCGACGATGCGCCCGCCGTTCAGAACTTGCAGACCTCGTCCTCCGACGATGTCGAGGTCAGCGGGTTCGACCAGGCCGCCCGCGCGGCCGTCGCCGAAGGTGAGCTTTCGCCCGACGCCGTCGAGCCGGCCGCGCCGGCCAAGCAGCAGACCGTGGTGAAGGACGCCTTCGACAAGACCCCGCGCAACGCGCCGTGCCCATGCGGTTCCGGCAAGAAGTTCAAGCAGTGCCACGGCGCTGCCTGACCCATTCCCATGCGCGACTTCACCTCGGATCTTCGCGACGTCGAACGTCGTCTCGGTGAGGCCGAGACGTATCTGGCCGTTGCCGACAATCGCGAGCGTTTCGCCGTCCTCGAAGCCGAGATCTCCGATCCGGCGCTCTGGGATGATCAGGAGCGAGCCAAGAAGCTGAACACCGAGTACGCAAACATTCGCGACGACCTCGCAGTGTTCGACCAGCTCACCGAACAGTTCGGCGATGTCGAGGTGCTCCACGAACTCGCGCGCGACGCGGACGACGAGAGCCAGGAGCCCGAGATCGAGTCATCGATCGGTGCGATCAACACCACGATCGATCAATTGGAGCTGCGCAGCCTGTTCACTGGCGAGCACGACGACAGCGACTGCATCATGCAGATCAACGCGAAGGACGGCGGCGTCGACGCCCAGGACTTTGCCGAGATGCTGTTGCGTATGTACGAGCGCTGGTGCGAGCGTCGCGGCTTCACGATGTCGCTGAACTACGTGTCCGAAGGAGCCGAGGCTGGGATCATGTCGGCCGAGGTCACGATCACGGGTCGCTACGCGTACGGGTTGATGACCGCCGAGCGCGGCACGCACCGCCTCGTTCGCATCAGCCCGTTCGACAACCAGGGGCGCCGCCAAACCTCGTTCGCGGCAGTGCAGATCTGGCCGCTGATGGACGATGTCGACGTCGACATCGACGACTCCGACATTCGTATGGAGGTCTTCCGGGCGTCCGGCGCCGGTGGCCAGCACATCAACAAGACGTCGTCGGCGGTCCGCCTGATCCACGAGCCCACGGGCCTGGTGGCGAGTTCGCAGGAGGAACGCAGCCAGCTCCAGAACCGTGAGCGCGCCATGGGTCGCCTCACGGCGATGATCGCGGCCAAGGCCGAAGAGGACCGTGCCGCTGAACTCGATGCCATTGCCGGTAAGCAGGCGCAGGTCGGCTGGGGAAGCCAGATCCGTAGCTATGTCCTGCAGCCGTATCAGATGGTGAAGGACCTACGCACCGAGATCGAGACGAGCGACGTCACCGGCGTGCTCGACGGCAACATCGACGAGTTCGTCGAGGGCTACCTCCGCATGCGCCGCGCCCAAGGCGACGCGGTCGAGTGATTGTTACATCCGGGGTCAGACCCCAGATGTAACAGCATGAGCTTTCGGTGGCCGTCTCGCCTGCTCGCTCCCGTTACATCTGGGGTCTGACCCCGGATGTAACACCGGTGACCGCATACGACGCCGAACGAGCGGTACCCTCTCTCAGTCCGTCAGGAAGCCCAACATGATCCGACTCGAGAACGTTACGAAGAGCTATTCGTCAGAGGTCGTCGCCGTGCGCGACGCCAGCTTCGACGTTGCCAAGGGCGAGTTCGTGTTCCTCGTGGGCCCGTCGGGTTCCGGCAAGAGCACGCTGCTGCGCATGCTCAACCGCCAGGACCGCCCCGAACGTGGCGCCGTGTGGGTCGCCGGGCGCAACATTGTCGACATGCCCGCAGGCCGCGTGCCGCACCTGCGCCGCAACATCGGCAACATCTTCCAGGACTACAAGCTGCTGCTCGAGAAGAGCGTGTTCGAGAATGTGGCCTTTGCCCAGGAGGTGATCGGCCGACCGACGCACGTGATCAAGCAGCAGGTCCCGGCGGTCCTCGATCTCGTCGGCCTCGCCGGCAAGGAAGATCGCCTTCCGCACCAGCTCTCCGGTGGTGAGCAACAGCGCGTGTCGGTGGCACGAGCCTTCGTCAACCGGCCGCTGATCCTGCTCGCCGACGAGCCGACCGGCAACCTCGACCCGGCCACCGGTGAAGGCATCATGCGCCTGCTCGACCGGATCAACAAGACCGGCACCACCGTTGTCATGGCCACCCACGACCAGCGCATCGTGAACACCATGCGCAAGCGCGTGATTCAGCTCGACCGGGGCGTCATCGTGCGCGACCAGGCCCGTGGCGTCTACGAGTGAACTGAACTGATCCGTGCTGTCACGCCTCCGCTACATCCTTCGCGAAACCACCGACAGTTTCCGCCGCAACGCGACACTTACCGTCGCGTCCATCATCACTGCGGCGATTTCGCTGCTCGGCGTGGGCCTGACCCTGCTCAGCCAGCACGCCTTCGACAACCTCCTCGCCCGATGGGAAGGCGGTGTCGAGATGATCGTCTTCATGAACCCGGCGGCGACACCCGATCAGCTCACCCTCGTCAGCGACGCCCTCACCGCACAAGACCAGTTCATCGAGTCGTACACCTACTGCGACGAGCAGTGTTCGCTCCTCGAGGCCGACCGGATCTTCGCCGGCGAACCCGGCGTGAGAGACCTCCTCACCGAGGAGACGATTCTGACCCAGTTCAAGGCGATCCCGACCGAGGAGACCGACGTGGAGCTGCTGCGGACGGTGTCGGACGCGTTCGCCGAACTCCCCGGCGTGTACGACGTGAGCTTCGCCGAGGATCAGATCAGCCTGATCACTCAGCTACAGAGCTTCTTCGGATTCCGCCTCTTGCTGCTGTCGATCTTCCTGCTGCTTGCCGCGGTTTTGTTGATTTGGAATACGATTCGAACCGCAATTTTCGCACGAAGACGCGAGATCGAAGTGATGAAACTCGTTGGCGCGACGGACTGGTTCATCCGTGTGCCGTTCATGCTGGAAGGCCTGCTTCACGGCGTCATCGGAGCGGTGCTGGCGAGCCTGGGCCTGTGGGCATGGAACAGCCAGTGGACAACCGGCGTTCAGAATTTCCCTGACAACAGTGGGTTCTCCGCGCTCGTGGTGGTCGATGGGTACGACCAGACGGTGATGTTGATCATGCTCGCGATCGGTGCGCTGGCCGGCGCCATCGGCTCTGGAATCGCGGCATCCCGGTTCCTCGACATCTGAGGGTCCCGCTCACGGGTCCTGTGTGGTCGCTCACATGTCCCGTCGTCCCGCTCACGGGTCCTGTCACCGGCACAGCGCCGAGGCATGCGGCCTGCGGCCGGTCCTCGGCACTGCCCCGGCGCCACCCGCTCGCTGGTCGAGTAACCGCTCGCTCAGAGCCGAAGGGCGCGGCCGCTTCTCTGCGGGTGCCAGTTGCTGGGTACGTTCGATGCATGGAGTATTCGGAGATTCTTTATGACGTGACGGATTCGGTTGCGACGATCACCTTGCATCGCCCGGAGCGGATGAACGCGTTCACGGGGCAGATGATGCACGAGGTCATCTCGGCGTTCGACCAGGTCGACGCCGATGATGATGTGCGAGCGGTGATCGTCACCGGGTCGGGAGAGCGGGCGTTCTGTGCGGGCGCCGATCTCGGTACCGGCGGCGACACGTTCGCCAAGGGCGGCAGCGACATTCAAACGGCGGTCGGCGTTCCACGCGACGGCGGCGGCATGGTGTCGCTGCGGATCTTCGACTGCACCAAGCCGGTCATCGGGGCGATCAACGGCGCGGCCGTCGGCGTCGGGGTCACGATGACCCTCCCGATGGACATCCGGCTCGCATCCGACACGGCCCGATTCGGGTTCGTATTCGCTCGGCGCGGCATCGTGCCCGAAGCCTGCTCCTCGTGGTTCCTCCCGCGCCTGGTGGGGATCAGTACCGCCGCCGAGTGGTGCTACACCGGCCGGGTCTTCCCCGCCGCTGAGGCGCTCGATCGAGGTCTCGTTCGCAGCGTGCACGCACCGGACGACTTGCTCCCCGCCGCCCGGGAAATCGCTCGGGAGATCGCCGACAACACGGCTCCGGTCTCTGTGGCACTCACCCGCCAGATGCTGTGGCGGATGCTGGGAGCCGATCATCCAATGGAAGCTCACCGGGTCGACTCGCGCGGGATCTTGGCCCGCGGTGCGAGCGCCGACGCCAAGGAAGGCGTCGAGAGCTTCCTCGAGAAGCGCCAGCCGGTCTATCCGGTCAAGGTCAGCAACGGCCTCCCGGACATCTTCCCCGACTACGTCGATCCCCAATTCCACTGAGCCGGGCACTCGTTGAGCCCGGTCGGTGACGTGTGACACGTCGCGGCTCGGGAATTCCTCAAGTCGATCGACGTTGTTACCGATGTCTTGAACAACGCAAGACACGGACCACACAGAACGAAACGGGAA
>JANPCI010000155.1:0-23030 GCA_031430875.1 Actinomycetes bacterium
TGGTGGGGCGGGTGGGGCTCGAACCCACGACCCACGGATTATGAGTCCGCTGCTCTAACCAACTGAGCTACCGCCCCGGATCCGGGTACGGCTTCAACCTAGCCAGCATGCCGACTACTCCGATGGAGGCTGGACCGACGAGCCGACGGTGGCTCCACCGTCGATGATGAACTCGTGGCCGGTCGAATAGGTCGCCTCCTGCACGATGAAGAGCAGCATGGCGGTCACCTCGCTCGGTTCGCCGACGCGGGCGATCGGCTGACGAGTCCCGAGGTCGTCACGGAGGCCTCGGATCATCGGGGTGCGGATCGGTCCGGGATGGATCGAGTTCACCCGGATCCCGAATGCGCCCAGCTCGAGCGCTGCCGTCTTCGTGAGCCCGCGAACGCCCCACTTGCTCGCCACGTAGGCGCCCAGATTGGCATAGCCCTGCAGGCCGGCCGTGGACGAAATGTTCACAATCGAGCCGCCGCCACCGCGCTTCATCGAGGGCACCACGGAATGCATGCCGAGGAACACCCCCGTCAGGTTGATGTCGATCGTTCGCTGCCACTGATCCCGGGTCAGGTCTTCGATCGACCCGAACATCACGATGCCGGCATTGTTGACCAACACTCCGATCGGACCCCACGCCGCCTCGGTCGACGTGACGACCTCGCTCCAGGCCACGTCGTCGGTCACGTCGAGATGCCGGTACATCACCGAGTCGCCGAGCTCTTCTGCCAGCACCGTACCGAGGTCGTCGAGCACGTCGGTCGCGACCACTCTCGCACCAGCGGCGACGAGCCCTCGCACGTGGGACTCCCCCATGCCCCGCGCGGCACCGGTCACGATTGCAACAACACCATCAAGTGAGACCGTCATCATCAACCCCCTGAATCGAACGAAGACACCACTGTGGCACGCGAACCGTCGCCGACCTATGGGCAGACGGTTCGAAGAACGACAACGGGCCCCCGATCACTCGAGGGCCCGCCGTACGGTGCTCCGGGAGCAGGGCTCGAACCTGCGACAATCCGATTAACAGTCGGACGCTCTGCCAGCTGAGCTATCCCGGAAGGGCGAACGGAGAGGTTACCGCCTCGATCATCGCCATCACACGCCGATGGGTCAGGCGGCAGCTGTATCCGATCGTTGCGCAACCATAGATGTGGCGATTCGTTCGGATCGTGTTGTCAGCCTCAGCGCGGTACGGCTTCGGGAACTGCGCGAGCGGCACCGCGAGCGCGGCACTCCAGAACTCGTTCGCTTGTTGCAGGTCGAGATCGCGATGCAGATACAGCGTCACGCGAAGTCTTGTCTCATCGATGTCGAAAGCGCCTCGAAGCCACGCGAGGAACACCCTCGACAGCGTCGGATTCGTGTTGGCGAACTTCAGGGCCCCTTCGGTCTTGGCGCCCTCGCCTGCGTACAGAGCGAGACAGAACATGTCGAGGTCGCGCGGCGACAATTCACCGATCAATGCATCTGCCTCGACCCGGCATCGCTCGATTTCGGCGAGCTTGCGGACGTGCAGCGGATGCGGCTTGTGACCTTCATGCCCTCGGTTCCGGGGCTTTGGGATGAACTCGACGTCACGGACCCACACCGAGACCGAGCCCTTCGACACGCCGAGTTCGTCGGCGATCTCCTGAAGAGTCCATGCCTCGGCGCGCAACTCGAGTGCTCGTTGCCGTTCGACGTACTTGCCGCCGTTGCCCATCTTCTGATCATGACGACGGGGTGTGGCAGAGATGTTCAGGTTGACGCGAGGATCGGCAGGGTGGGGGAATCGCTGCCGCCGACGGGTTCCTCGGTGAGACCGAGCACGAACCCGGTCGGATCGACACCGTCGAGGCGCTCCAGCACCGAGCCATCCTCGGCGGGACGAAAGAGGCCCGCAGACGTCGCGCCATCGCCGTCGATGAGCCAAAGCTGATAGGTCTTGGTGTCGCCGACCGTCGGCACGCCCTGACCTTTGACCACGACGGCGTCCTCCGACTCGGAATACGTCACGAGGAGGTCGGCGCCGAGGTCGCCGGTCAGCACCTGGGTCACGGCATCGGGCGCCTCGGTCACGGCGACGAGATCGTCGGTGTCGGCGTCGTTCTGCGACACCACGACGATGCCACCCACGAGGAGCACTGCTGCAGCCGCAACACCTGCCAGCACGGGAAGCCACCGACGACTTCGGGCGCTCGTGATCGGTACGACCACGGGTGAGGTGTCTCTACGTCCATCTTCGCCGCGACCCGCGTCGCTCCCCTCCTGCGGGGTCTCGCTGATCGCCGCCAGCACGCTGTCACGCAGCCCCGGGGACGGGTCTTCGACCGCGCTGCGCTGTATGGCCGCGGCTGCAGCGAGCGCGTCAGCCAACTCTTCGGCCACGACCTCGTCAGCGCGGGTGGCCTCGTCGAGTTCACGTTCGTCAGCCGCACTCAGCTCCCCCAGCGCTGCGAGGGCGATCAGTTCGTCGATCCGGTCAGATGTCATGGCCCGCTCCCAGTCTGCCACTGAGCTTCTTCAGGCCACTGCGTACTCGAGATTTCACCGTGCCGAGGGGAATGTCGAGCCGGTCGGCGATCTCGGAATGACTTTGACCGCCGAGAAACGCCATCTCGATGACAACCCGTTGGTCCTCCGGCAATTCGGTGAGCGCCCGAGCCACACGCTCGGCATCGAGCGAGGCAATGACCGTTGCGTCAGTCGGTTCGACGTCGTCAGATCGCCGCTGACCCGCACGCTCGATTCGATTGCGATGGGATTGTTCCGCACGCACGCGATCAACGGCTCGCCGGCGAGCAATCGTGACCGCCCACGTCGACACGCTCGCCCGGGCCGGGTCGAACCGGGCAGCAGTTCGCCACAACTCGACGAACACCTCCTGGGAGACCTCTTCGGACATCGCCGGATCGCGCAGCACCCGCTTGACCGTCCCGTACACGATTCCCGCCAGCGCGTCGTACAGCTCGGCAAAGGCCCGTTCGTCTCCGAGCACCACCTGGCCCATCATCGACTGCAGATCCGGAGCGGGCACCACGATCGGTTCATGATGCCAGGGATGGCTCGCATCCAACAGCAATCTCGCCCCACTCACGTCGCCCCCATCGAAGGAGCCGCGACGAACGCTGCGAACGTCACCGCCTGTAACGACGTGATGGTTGCGGACGGCACCAGGCTTGCACTGGAGTGCAACGTCGCCCGGGTCGAACCGTCGGCACCACATTCGAGCCGCACCGAGAGATCGCCGTCAGCAAGAATCTGGCGGATCGACACCGCATGCGTGGACCCACCCTGCAGTCGCACGAGCAGGATGTCGGCGTCGACGTCGGGTCGCATCACTGCCAGCACATCGATCATCGAGACGAGCGTCATGATGATGGTTCGGGCGTCGAATGCAATTGGATCACATCAGTGAAAACTGAATCCGGACGCGACAAAGGGGCGGAGTGGCCCGTCGCCACCCCGCCCCACTGTCAGGTCCCGCCGATCAGGGCATCAGCACCGCATCGATCACATGAACGGTGGCGTTCGACGTCTGGATGTCGGCGCAGCCGACCGTCGCCTGGCCATTGACCATCAGCGAACCGTCGTCCGCCACCTCGAGGGTGATGTCCGCTCCGTTCACGGTCGTCACCGAATCGAGTTCGGCGAGGTCGGCGCTCGACAGGCGCTCACCGGCCACGACGTGGAGGGTCAGGATCGATGTGAGCAGATCCTGGTCGGCCAGCACTGCATCGAGCGTTCCCGCTGGGAGTGCCTCGAAGGCCGGGTTGGCCGGCGCGAAGATCGTGAACGGGCCGTCGCTGTTGAGCGTGTCGACCAGGCCGGCAGCCACGACCGCCTGGACCAGCGTGGACAGCACCGGGTTGTTCGACGCTGCTGTCGCCGCGGTGTCGTCGGTCATCCCGGCGAACGAGCCTTCGCCGTCGGCCGGAACCGCCGAACACAGTGGGCCTGTCGGCTCGGCCTCGGCCATGTCCTCGTCCATCGCATCGGTGGTCTCGGTCATCTCCTCGTCCATCGCTTCGGTGGTCGGGGTCTCCTCCATCGCATCGGTGGCTGCCGGCGCGGCTGCGGGGGCATCGGTCGTGGCCGAGTTGCTGTCGTCGCTTCCGCAGGCCGCGGCAACGAGCGACAGTGAGGCGACTGCGATCAGCAGCTTGGCGGTTCGGGTGCGGTAGTTCATGTCTTGCTCCTTGTGTTCGGGTTGGGGGTTGGTGTTCACGCTGCGTCGCAGCGAGGGGTGGGTCCTCGTCGTGTGATCCGGGGGGTGGATCACTCGATGAAGACCACGATCTGGTGGTGCCCGTAGGCACCGTCGGGGAGTGGTTCGGATCGTTCCTCGGTTTGGATCACTCCGGATCCGTCGATGGCCCGACAACGGATCGAGACCCGGCCGGCGCCTCCCGGCGTCCAGCGGTAGGCCCATTGACGCCAGGTGTCATCGTTCAATGCGTCGCCCATCTCGCAGGCCTCCCAGGTGCCGTCGTCGATCTGGACCTCAACGCCACTGATTCCACGGGTCTGGGCCCATGCAACACCTCCGATCGCCGCACTGCCATCGGCGTTTCGACGCAACGTGCCGAGCCCATCGACCGAGTCGATCCGACTCATCAGCTTGATCGGCGCTCGGTCGGCATAGCCGCGTGGCACCCAGTACTGCTGGAAGTCCTCGAACGTTGTGACCTCGATCTCCGTCAACCACTTCGTGGCCGAGATGTACCCGTAGAGCCCCGGAACGATCAGGCGGACCGGGAACCCGTGCTCCAGAGGCAGCGGTTCGCCGTTCATCCCGAACGCCACGAGCGCATTGCGTCCATCGGTGGCTGCTTCGAGTGGGAAACCGCACGTATACCCGTCGATCGAACGACCCACGACCTGGTTCGCTCCGGGGCGCACGCCGGCCTCGGCGAGGATCTCGTCGAGGCGCACACCGAGCCACCGTGCGTTCCCGATCAACTCGCCGCCAATCGTGTTCGACACGCAGGTGAGCGTGATGTCGTGCTCCACGACATCACGACGCAGCAGATCGTCAAACGTGAAGCTGAGCTCCCGGTCGACCATTCCAGACACCCGCAACTCGTAGCCGTCGGTCGGCACCTGCGGCACCGTGAGTGCGGTGTCGATCCGGTAGAAGTCGCGGTTCTGTGTGACGAACGGAGCCACTCCGTCGACGCCGACCGACACACCGGCGGGAACCGGCGCAGCCGCATTCGACGCTTTGGGGAGCGCAACATTCATCCGTGACTCCGCCGCACTGAACCGGCTGCGAATCGTTCGGCCGACTGCGCCTGCCCCGGTGCCCACCAGCGCGAGCACCGCGACCAGACCGCCGGTGCGAACCAGCAACTCCCGGCGAGTCGCCCGTGCAGGATCGGTCGGCGACTCGACGCCCGACCCGACGCGCTGCTCGACGCCGGCGGCCTCGGCGACCGCCGAATTGGGCATCTGCGTGATCAACGGTCGAGCGACACGGTGAGCGATCCACAAGGCAGCCGCACCTGCAATCGACCCCACGACGGCAGGAAGCGCGTCGTCGAATGATCCTCCCGCTCGATTCGTCACCGCGGCGGCGGCGCCGATCAGCCCGAACAGCCCGATGCCGGCAAGCCCGACTTCGATCCGCCACCGGAACGACACCGCTCCAATGACAGCGGCGTACAGCAGCAGGGCCACCCCGATCCCAATCAGCAGCGCCGGCTTGTCGTTCGTGCCGAACGTCTCGATCGCGAAGTCCTTCACGAACGGCGGCACGTTGTCGATCACTCGATCGCCAACATCGATGACCGGCGATCGCCACGATCGCGACAGCCCGGCGATCAGTTCCGCTACTCCGAGGGCCACCACGGCGGCAACGACCCCGGCAAGCGCCCCGAGCGCAGTGATCGATCGTGTCGAAAGCTGGCTGGATGGCGTGAGAGGCGTCGGCACGCCCCTGGTTCGGAGCTCGACCTCACCTGGATCATGTCGCGATTGGGATCTGTCCCCAATCGCACATCACTCGACTTCGAGGAACTCCCGGAGGCGTTCGGAGCGCTGGGGGTGACGCAGCTTGGCGAGCGTCTTGGCTTCGATCTGGCGGATCCGCTCGCGGGTCACGCCGAACTCCTGGCCGACCTCTTCGAGCGTCTTTGCCCGGCCTCCATCGAGACCGAAACGCAACCGCACGATCTCCTGCTCGCGTTCCGACAACTCCTCGAGCACCTCGGACACCGCCTCGTGCAACATCGTCCGGGTCGCCGCATCAGCCGGACTGTCGACGGAGACGTCCTCGATGAAGTCGCCGAGATTCGACTCGTCTTCCTCACCGACGGGCGAGTCGAGCGACAGCGGATCCTGCGAGTACCGCAGCAGTTCGCTCACGCGGTCGGGATCGAGTTGAACCCGCTCCGCCAACTCCTCGACCGTCGGCTCACGTTCGAGTTCCTGATGCATCTGCCGCTTTGCACGGGTCACCCGATTCATGTGTTCGACCATGTGCACCGGGATGCGGATCGTGCGGGCCTGATCGGCTATCGATCGGGTGATCGCCTGACGGATCCACCACGTTGCGTAGGTGGAGAACTTGAACCCCTTGGTGTGGTCGAACTTGTCGACCGCCCGCATGAGGCCGAGGTTGCCCTCCTGGATCAGGTCGAGCAGCTGCATACCCCGACCCGAGTATCGCTTGGCGATGCTCACCACGAGCCGCAGGTTCGCCTGGGTCAGCTCACTCTTGGCCCTCTCGCCTCGACTCACGGCGCGTAGCAGCATGCGCTCCTCAACAGTCGACAACGAGTCGCCACCGTCGTCGATCCGCTGCGCCGCGAGCTTGCCCTCCTCGATCAGCTGAGCCAGCCGGCGTTCGTCCTCCGTTGTGAGAAGGTCGACCTGGCCAATCTCCCGCAGGTACATCCTCACCGGATCCGCTGTGCCGCCGTCGCCGCGAGGAGCGGCCTTTCGCGTCCGACGGGTGCGGCCACGTTCGAGTAATTGCTCGACGGCCTCGTCGGCCGCTGATTCGTTGCGCCCCTCCACCACGACTGGGCGCCGCAGTGTCGACGGCGTTTCATCGACCTGGTCGACGTCGACGTCGATGGCGATCCCGTGGCCCTCCATCGCTGAGTGGACCTCGACGAGCACTTCACTCGTCAGCTCGACGTTACGAAGGACGTGTGCGACATCCTCGGCGTGGACAGCACCGTCGGCACGCCCTCTCCCGAGCAACTCGTCCCACTCTTCGAAGTCGACCCCCTCGAACGGGGCACCCGAACTCTCCGAGCTCCCGGCAGGATTCGAATCAGCCCCCACTGTTGCGTTCCTGCGCTCTTCGATCCAGCCAACTTAGCAATGCATCGGCGGCCGCAAGACCAGTTTCCCGGTCGGTGTCATTCAAGGCGTCGAGATCGAGACGTGCAACGCGGTCTTCCTGGATCGAGTCGGAGTCGGTCAATCGCGACCGAACCCGTAGCTCTCGACGAACGGACGCACCAATCAGCGTGCGCGCCTCGACGTCGGCAACGAGATTCAGATCGGCGACGGCTGCCCGCTCGAGCACCTCTCGGGCGTCAGGCGTCGCTGCTTCCAACGCATGCTGCAGGTCCCCCTCGGCTTCGGCCAGTGCCGCGAAGGCCATCCGATTGGCGTCGTCGTCGAAGAGCGGCTCGATCAACCACGGTGCGATCGAATCCCAGTCCTGCACGAGCAGCACGAGTGCTGCGAACTCGGCGTTCTCCATCGGGCCCCGAGATCGCTTCGGTGCCACCTGGATCGCCGGTCGACGCGCGCCGCGCTCGGCGATCTGCACGAGATCGCCCACCGGTAGGCCGACCTTGGCTGCCACCTCGCCGGCGTACAGCTTGCGGACGTTGGCGTTGGGGTGCTCGTTGACGACCGCCATTGCCTCCTCGGCGAGCCGTGCCCTGTGTTCGGGAGAATCCATCGGACGCGAGTTCAGCGTGCGTTGGAGCCGGAACCCGAGAAACGGCATGGCCGAGTCGACCGCCTGCGCCAGCGCGGCCGGGTCGGACTGCGCAAGGTCGCCCGGATCCTTTCCTGCGGGCAACTTCGCAACCGACACTTCCACGGCGTGCGTCTGTTCCCACTCGTAAAAGCGCGCCGCCGCGCCCTGCCCGGCGGCGTCAGCGTCAAACGCCAACACCACCTTGCTGGCGTAGCGCTTGAGGAGGCGTACGTGCTCCTCGGTCAAGGCCGTGCCACAGGTGGCGACTGCTCGAGTCACCCCGGCACGGTGGAAGCCGATCACGTCGGTGTAACCCTCGCACACCACCACCTGGTCATTTCGGGCGATGTCGGCCTTGGCCCAGTTGAGGCCGTACAGCACCTTGGACTTCGTGTAGATCGGAGTTTCGGACGAGTTCTTGTACTTCGCCGGATCGTCGGAGCCCGGAAGGATCCGACCGCCGAACGCCAGCGCCTCCCCCGACTCCGAGAAGATCGGGAACATCACCCGAGCTCGGAACGAGTCCTGCATCTTGTTGCGCTTGTTGCGGAACGCGAGTCCGATCGACTGCAGGTCGTCGGCCGACGCGCCGAGCCCCCGCGACAGCGCGTCCCAATCGTCGGGCGCCCAGCCGAGCTTGAACTCGCGGGCCACGTCGCCCGCCAACCCCCGTCGTCGCAGATAGTCGCGGGCATCTCGCGCGTCCGGATCGGTCAGGAGGCGCTGGTGGTACCACTCAACCGCGGCATCCATCGCCTCGACGAGCTGCTTTCGACGGGCGCGTTCCTTGGACTGGCCGGTGGTGGTGTAGTTGAGCTGGATGCCGGCCTTCGCGGCGAGGTGCTCCACCGCTCCCGGGAAATCGACGTGCTCGATCTCCTGGATGAAGGTGAACACGTCGCCACCCTTGTCGCAGCCGAAGCACTTGTACCGGCCGGTCTCCTCACGGACGTTGAACGACCCGCTCTTCTCCGCGTGGAAGGGACACAAACCCACCCAGTTCCGCCCGACGCGCTTCAGCGCGACGTACTGCTGGATCGTGTCGACGATCGACACCGTCGACCGAAGCCGCTCGATGTCTTCGTCGACGATCCCCATGAGGGATCCAGACTAGACGTCGGACGACGAATGCTCCTCGGGGGGCCGCGCCGTCGTGTCGCCGTCGGACTCATCGAACGTCTGAGCGACGAGTTCGCGCTCCCGCTCGGTTCGATCGACCTTCAAGGAGATGCCGATCGACACGATCAGAACAAGCGCGATCACACCCAACGACAATCCAGTCGGGATGTGGTACCACTTGGAGATCAGCATCTTCACGCCGACGAACGCCAGGATGATCGCCAGGCCCTCTTGGAGATAGCTGAACCGGGCGTGCATGTCAGCGAGCAGGAAGAACAGCGCTCGCAAGCCGAGAATTGCGAACGCATTCGATGCGAAGACGATGAACTGCTCGTGGCTCACCGCAAGAACAGCGGGAACCGAGTCGACTGCGAAGATCACGTCGGTGGCTTCGATCAGCACCAGCACGGCGAAAAGTGGTGTCGCCAGCCGCTTGCCGTTCTGCCTGGTGAACAGCTTCTGGCCGTCGTACTCGGTCGTCGACGGCACGAACCGGTGCACCAGCTTCAAGAACTTGGAGTTACCCGGATCGATGCTGGTCTCCTTGCCGAACACCAGCTTGGCGGCGGTGTACAGCAGGAACGCACCGAAGATGTACAGGATCCAGTCGAACTTCTCGATGAGCGCAACTCCGGCGAAGATGAAGACGGCACGCAACACCAACGCTCCGAAAATTCCCCAGAACAACACGCGGTGCTGGTACATCCTGGGCACGGCGAAGTACCCCATGATCAACGCCCAGACGAAGACGTTGTCGACGCTCAGCGACTTTTCGATGAGGTAGCCCGAGATGTACTCCCCGCTCGCCTGCGAGCCGAACCACCACCAGATCACACCCGTGAACGCCACACCGAACGAGATCCAGACGGCAGACTCGATCGCAGCTTCCTTCGTGTTGATCTCGTGCGCTTCACGATGGACCACGAGCAGGTCGATCAGGAGCATGGCGATGATCACCGCCAGCAGCGCCGCCCACTGCCAGAGGTGAACATCGATGTCGACGAAGTTTCCTTCGCTCGAGGTGTCAGCGAGCAGCGACGCGAAGCGCACGAGTTCGGCGGCCCTCAGTTACCGGCAGCGAGAATCGCCTGTGCGGCCGAGAGCCGAGCGATGGGCACGCGGAACGGCGAGCACGACACGTAGTCGAGCCCGGCGTTGTAAAAGAGGTCGATCGACTCAGGGTCGCCGCCATGCTCGCCGCACACGCCGAGCTTCAAGCCCGGCTTGGTGGCGCGGCCACGCTCAGCACCCATTCGCACGAGTTCGCCCACGCCAGTCTGGTCGATGGTGTCGAACGGATTGGCCTTCAACAGACCCTGCTCGAGGTACTGCGGCATCATCCGGCTCTCGACATCGTCGCGGCTGAAACCGAACGTGAGCTGGGTGAGGTCGTTGGTGCCGAAGCTGAAGAAGTCGGACACCTCGGCGATCTCGTCGGCGCGAAGCGCAGCCCGCGGCGTCTCGATCATTGTGCCGATCGTGATGTTCGGCTTCTTCTTCATCCCGGCCAACGCTGCGTCGACCTCGGCCTGGACCCAGCTGCGCGCAAGTGCCATTTCTTCGCGAGTGACGGTGAGCGGAATCATGATCTCGACGATCGGATTCTTGCCAAGGGCACGCAGCTTGGCCGCTGCCGACAGCAGCGCGCGGGCCTGCATCGCGTAGAGACCGGGCTTGATCACGCCGAGACGAACGCCTCGGGTGCCGATCATCGGGTTGTGCTCGGCCCATTGCTCAGCGGCGTCGAGCATCTCCTTCTCTTTCTTGCTCAGACCCTTGGTGGCCTCCTTGATGCGCAACTCCTCTGCGGAAGGGAGGAACTCGTGGAGCGGCGGGTCGAGCAGGCGGATCGTGACAGGCAGACCGTCCATCGCATCGAGAATCTCCATGAAGTCGGCTTCTTGCACCGCCCGGAGCTTTTCGAGCGCGGCGTCCTCCTGTGCTCGCGTCGACGCCAGGATCATCTCGCGCACCACGGGGAGCCGATCAGGTGCGAGGAACATGTGCTCGGTACGGCACAGGCCGATGCCCTCCGCGCCAAGTTGGCGGGCATTCGTAGCGTCCTCGCCGGTGTCAGCATTGGCCCGAACCCCGAGCTTGCCTTTGCGGACCACGTCGGCCCACTTCAAGATCGTCTCGAACTCGGGCGGCGGCTCTGCCGCACGCAGTTCCATGGCGCCCAGAACGACTTCACCGGTGGTTCCGTCGAGCGAGATGACATCGCCCTCTTTCACCACAGTGCCGCGGACTGTGAACTGTTTGCCCTGGATCTTGACTTCCTCGGCGCCGACGATGGCCGGCGTTCCCCAGCCCCGAGCCACGACAGCAGCGTGACTGACGAGCCCACCGCGGGCGGTGAGGATGCCCTGCGATGCCATCATGCCGTGGATGTCGTCCGGGCTTGTTTCGTTGCGCACCAGGATGACCTGTTCGCCTCGGTCGTTGGCGGCAGCCGCTTCGTCGGCCGTGAAGTAGACGGACCCAACCGCTGCTCCCGGCGATGCACCGAGACCCTTGGCCAACACGGTCCCCTTGGTCGCGAATTGTGGATGCAGCACTGCGTCGAGATGCTCAGCAGACACGCGCATCAACGCCTCTTCGCGACTGATCTTCCAACGGTTCGAGCCCGAGCCCGTCCCCTTGGTCATCTCGACCGCCATCCGCAGCGCCGCGGCACCCGTTCGCTTGCCGACGCGGGTCTGCAGCATCCAAAGCGTGCCCTGCTCGATCGTGAACTCGGTGTCGCACATGTCGGTGTAGTGCCGTTCGAGTCGCCGGAAAATTTCCATCAGGTCGCCGTGGATCACGGGGAAGTGCTTCTTCATGTGATCGAGGTCTTCGGTGTTGCGGATACCCGCCACCACGTCCTCACCCTGGGCGTTGATCAGGAAGTCGCCGTACGGCTTGTTGTCGCCGGTCGCCGCGTTACGAGTGAACCCGACGCCAGTGCCCGAGTTGTCGTCACGGTTGCCGAACACCATCGTCTGAACGTTCACTGCGGTGCCGAGCTCGTGATCGATCTTCTCGCGAACGCGGTACGCAATCGCCCGAGCCCCGTTCCAGCTCTTGAACACCGCCTCGACGGCGCCGTCGAGCTGATCGCGCGGCTTCTGCGGGAACGGCGATCCGGTCGACTTCTCGACGATCGCCAGGTAGTCCCGGCACAGCGCCTTGAGCGCGGCTTCTGGAATCAGATTGTCGAGCTTGACACCGGCCTTGGCCTTGGCGGCCTCGAGCGCGTGCTCGAACGGCTCACCGTCGACGTCCAACACAATTCGCCCGTACATGGCGATGAAGCGACGGTACGAATCGTACGCGAACCGTGCATCGGACGTCACGTGGGCGAGCCCCTCGACGCTCAGGTCGTTCAAACCGAGGTTGAGCACGGTGTCCATCATTCCCGGCATGGAGAACTTGGCACCCGAACGCACGCTCACGAGCAGCGGGTCGAACGGGTCGCCGAGCTTTCGTCCCATCGCCTTCTCCAGCTTGAAGACCTGCTTGGCGATCTCCTCGTCCAGCCCCTCCGGCCAACCGCCGTGCATGTAGGCACGGCACGCATCGGTGGAGATCGTGAAGCCCGGAGGCACCGGGAGCTTCAGCACGCTCGTCATTTCGGCGAGGTTGGCACCCTTCCCTCCCAGCAGGTCCTTGTACTCCATTGGAGGGCGACGGTGCTTGTGATCGAAGGCGTAGACGTAGGGCACGATGGCCGAGTCTAGGTGGCCAACCGCCTGCCGATTGCGGGCTTGTGCTGTCACGGCTCGACGATTCCGTCGTAGCCTCGACAGCAATGTTCCGGTTGCTCGGATTCCCCGTTCATGTACGACCTGGATTCGTCATGATGATGGTGCTCATCGTGGTGCTGTACGGCGATGAGTTCGGCCTCTGGCTTGCCGGTGCACTCGCCGCGTTCACGCTCTTGCACGAGCTTGGACATGCCGTCGCCGCCCGACGGGCCGGCGCGCAGGCCGAGATCTCACTCAACTTCCTCGCCGGCTATGCGTCATACGTGCCGACACGGCCCATCTCGAGGCTCGAACACATCGGCATCTCATTTGCCGGACCCGGAATCCAGATCGTCACGAGCGTGGCCATTCTCCTTGCGATGGGCGCCGATGTGACAACGCCGTCATCGCTCGACGGCAACCCGGCGACGTGGGCGATCTTCTGGGCAGGTCCCGTGATCGGGTTGTTCAACCTCGTCCCGATTCTTCCGCTCGACGGCGGCAACATCGTGACGACTGCGCTCGATCGGCTGATGCCCGGGCGGGCGCAGCGCATCATGCTGTGGGTCTCACTCGGGCTCACGCTCGCGTTCTGTGTCGTGGCGTTCACCAACGAGCGGTTCCGGGGGTTCGTCGTTGTCGTCGGGTTCATCCTCATCACCCAGCTTCAGATGCTCGGCTCGACCAAGGAACCGGTGTCGCCCTGGCACGCCGCCGACGACGCGCTCCGGGCCGGCAAACCGCAGAAGGCCCGTCGCATCCTGGTCAATGCACTGAGCCATCACCGGCCCGACGAGCCGCCGCCACCAGTCACGCTGCCCACCACCGAGGTCGCCACGTTGATCGAACTCCTGCCGGAACCCTTTCCCTTCGGCGACCCGTGGAACGAGTACATGCTTGCCAACCAGCTGATGCGTGTGGGTCGTTTCGAGGACGCTGCTCACTACGCGGCCGAGGGCTACGTGCGTCATCCGCACACCCTCGCCGCGGCGACTGTCGCGCGAGCTGCTGCTGCACTGGGCGATCAGACGGTTGCGATCGGCTGGCTGCGCACCGCTGCTGATGCTGGCACGTCGCCTGCGGGGCTGGCGTCGATCATCGACGGGTCACCCGAGCTGATCGGCATCCGCCAGAACCCCGACGTCGTCGCGATCCGTCGCACCCTCTCCCCCGCCCCCGCCGCCTGAAAATCGCCGAAAAATGCCTCAGCGTGCGCGCTGAGCGCGCAGCTGGAGGCATTTTTCGGAGGATTACGAGAGATGGACGGGGAAACGACCGAGGTCGTGACCTCGCTTGACGGATGCCAGCGCCAGATCACCGAGCGGCGAGATGCTCGTGATCGTGCCGATGTGGGCGCCGTTCGAATCGAGGAGCGGATCACCGACGCTCGCGCCGGCGTCGACGTCGACAATGCGAAGCGAACGCGGCGCGTCGGCCCCGCGTGAGTCCATGCGTTCCACCAGTTCCTGGCCCGGGTAACAGCCCTTCGTGAAGCTCACGGCAACCGCAACGACGCCCGTGACAGCCGGAATCGTCACGCCGGGCACGATCTCGAAGCCCATCCGTGGCCATCCAGCGGCTACTCGAGCCTGTTCGTGAACCGCTGAGGGCTCCGTCGAACCGGCAGGTACCACCGAGATCTCAGCCTTCACCCGAATTTTGAACCGACTCAATCGAGCGGCCAACGCCTCACCGAACCCGGCATCGATGTCGAAGTCGAAAGCCTCGGCGCTCGTGCGCGTCACGCGTGCGAGCGACTCGACCTTACCCGTCGGCTCCAACACGAGCGTCCAGCACGAATCGCCGACCGCCAGATCGCGGATGTCCTGGGCGATCTGCGAGTGGAGGTACGTCAACGCATCGGGGCCCTCGACGATCACATGGTCGCGGGCGTCGGCGTCGATGGCGGCCGGATCGGGAGTCAAGTCAGGAGTCACGTGTGCAGTCTGCCGTGGCACACTTCCATCTCTATGTCGCAGCAACCAGATCTCGCCCAACGCGCCGTCGACAGCTTCCTGACACTGGTGCATCGAGGCACCCGACTTGCCGCCGGAACGCTGGCGGTCGTGGTGCTGATCTGCGTCGGCGGACTCTTCCTCGGCCTTGCCGCACTGACCGGTGGCGTGCGGACAGCGTGGATTCTGCTCGGCGGCATCGGCGCGGTTGTCGCCATTGGATGCCTGGTGCTGGCGATGTTCCGACTCTGGGCGATCACCACTCTCAGCGTGGCGCTCGTCAGCGACATTCGGGCGCTCATCTCCAGCGATCCCGGATCCGAACGGGTCGTCATCGAAACCGTCGAGTCGAGCGACGACGTGCAAGACCAGAGCGCGGTGGTCATGTCGCGCCAGTTCTTCGCAATGAGCGATTCGGTCGGCGGCCGCGCCGGGCAGTTCGTCGCGCTGACGCTCGCCCTCAAGTCGGTGACGTCGTTCCCGCTGCTGATCGCGCTGGCCACGGCGATCACCGTTGGATTCGCCGGCCTCAGCGTGCTCTTCCTGCTCGGCCTCATCTTCTGATCCCGCCGAAACGTCACGTTTGACCCGGCACCGTGTGACGTTCCGTGTGACGGTTCAGGCTTGGGTGTTGGCGGCGCGGCGAGCGGCGGTCATGCGACGGGCGGCGGGGATCGCGGCGAGGAGGGCGGCGGCCTTGTTGCGACACTCCAGATCCTCGTCGTCCGGGATCGAATCGGCGACGATGCCGGCTCCAGCCTGCAGGCTCGCCGTGCGGCCATCACCTGTGACGAACATCGTGCGGATGGCAATCGCCGTGTCGAGATTGCCCGACCAGTCGACGTACCCCACGACCCCTGCGTAGGGGCCGCGCTTCACCGGTTCGAGTTCGTCGATGATCTCCATCGCCCGCACTTTCGGTGCACCCGACACCGTGCCGGCCGGCAGGGTCGCCCGCAATACGTCGATCGGTCCGAGTCCCTCACGCAACTGGCCCGACACCTGCGAGGTGAGGTGCATCACATGGCTGTAGCGCTCGAGGGTCATCAACTCGTCGACGTTGACCGATCCGAACTCCGCAACTCGACCAACGTCGTTGCGAGCGAGGTCGACGAGCATCACGTGCTCGGCGCGCTCTTTCGGATGCTCGATCAACTCAGCGGCCATGAGGCGGTCGTGTTCGTCGGTGCGTCCGCGCCGGCGCGTGCCGGCAATCGGGCGTGACACCACCTTGCGGCCGAGCAGTTGCACCATCGGCTCGGGCGACGACCCGACGATCGTGAGTTCGCGATGGCGCACGAAGTACATGTACGGCGACGGATTGACCTGCCGCAGCACTCGGTACACGTCGAACGGATCGGCGTCGAGTTCGAGGTCGTACCGCTGGGCCAACACCACTTGGAAGATGTCGCCGGCGACCACGTGATCCTTGGCGACCTCGACCGCGTGTTGGTACAGGCCACCGGGCATCGACGAGTGCAGTTCGGGCAGTTCATCGTCGGCCGATGGCGGCTCGACGGGCGTGTACGCCAGCGGGGCGGCGAGATCGGCGACGGCCGCCAGCACCCGCTCGACAGCGGCGTCGTACGCCGCATCGAGCCCGGCGGCATCGAGCCCGAGCGTCGGCACGCTCTCGATCAGGTACACCCGCTGACGCCAGTGGTCGAACGCCGCCAACGAGCCGATCACCGACATCACCGCGTCGGGATATCCCCGGTCGTCGGGCGGCGTGTCGGGCAGGTGCTCGACCTCGCGGATCACGTCGTAGCCGAGGAATCCCATGATTCCTCCGTGCAGCGGTGGGAGGTCGGGGAACGACGGGCTCGTGTAGCTCGCGAGCATCGCTTCGAGCGCGGCGAGCATCCCCTGATCGGTCGGAATGCCCGCCGGCAGCGGCCCGTCGAGTTCGACGATTCCGTCGCGCAGAATGAGCGTGGCCGACGGGTTTCGACCGACGAACGAGAACCGCGCCCAGCGCTCGGCGCCTTCGACCGACTCGAGGAGAAATCCAGGCCCGTCGCCGACGAGCTTCACGTAGGCGGCAACCGGCGTCTCGAGGTCGGCGAGCAGTTCGGTCCACACGGGCACGATCGTGTGCTCGGCGGCGTGGGCGTGGAACTCGCCGCGAGAAGGTTGGATCTTCATCAGTCGACTCAGCCGAACGCCCGGAAAAAACACGTGCGGGCACCGGTATGGCACGCGCCCGCGCCCTCCTGCTCAACCTTGAAGAGCAGCGCGTCGGCGTCGCAGTCGAAGTGGGCCTCGCGGACGAACTGGCGGTCGCCGCTCGTGTCGCCCTTGCGCCACAGTTCCTGGCGGCTGCGCGACCAGTAGACCATGCGACCTTCAGCCAGTGTCATGCGCAGCGACTCCTCGTTCATCCACGCCAGCATCAGGACGTCGCCGTTGTCGACGTCCTGCGCAATGGCCGCGACGAGGCCCTTCTCGTCGTACTTCACACCGGCGAGCTGCTCGTCGGTGGCGATGATCGTGATCCCTTCGGGCATCGGGCCAGCCTACGGGGCGACCCCGTGGCACAGCCCGATGCGTTGCGTCAGGCGATGACCTCGGAGATCTGGATCTCGGCAGCGGCGTTGGTGAAGTTCGGGATGTCCGCCTGGGACTCGGCTGCCTCGCCGAAAGCGGCACCGAGGGCCTCGGCTGACTCGAAGAACAGATGGCCCATCGCGATGTACGGGCCGTCCGTGCCGGCATCGATCTCCCACTTCGTCGGCTTCATCGTCCGGTCGACGATTGCCATGTGGGTGTTCTTGTAATACTCCATGTCGAAAGTGGTTCCCTCGGACTTGGGGTACATGACGCTGACTTTGATCATCTGTTCCTCCTCGGTTGGTGACCCGCCGAAGGTACAACGCCACGTGGGCGGCGTTCGTGTCAGAGATAGAGCCCGGTGGACGCCTCGATGCGCTCGGCGGCGACGGCGTGCAACTCGCGTTCGCGCAACATCACGTAGTCCTCACCCTGCACCTCGACCTCGTAGCGGTCCTCCGGGCTGAACAGCACCTTGTCGCCGACTTCGCACGACCGCACGTTCTGGCCCTGGGCCACCACCGTTGCCCAGATGAGGCGCTTGGCGATCTGGGCGGTTGCCGGGATGACGATGCCACCGGACGACTTGCGTTCGCCGTCCTTGTCGGAGATGCGCACGAGCACCCGGTCGTTGAGCATCTTGATCGGAAGCTTGTCGTCGGCGGTAGCCATCCGTGGAAGGGTACCGTCGGCGACCGGCAGCGAATCTACGTCGGGTCAGTGCTTGACGGCGGCTTCCATTTCTTCCTTCACCTCGTCGGTGACGAGGGGGATCACATCGAGCGCCTCGAAGTTGGACACGACCTGGCTCACCTTGGAGGCGCCGGTGATCACGGTGGACACGTGCGGGTTCTTCGTGCACCAGGCAAGCGCCAGCTGCGCCATCGTGCAGCCGAGACGGTCGGCGATCGGACGGAGCTTCTCGACGCGGGCGATCGCCTCGGCATCGCTCAATCGACCGGCGAGCCAGCTGTAGCCCTCGAGCGCGGCACGCGAGTCGTCGGGGATCCCGTCTTTGTACTTGCCGGTCAGCAGGCCGGACGCCAGCGGGCTCCAGATGGTGTTGCCGTAGTTGAACTCGGTGTTGATCCGGGCGTACTCGCGCTCGACCCGCTTGCGCTCGAGCAGGTTGTACTGGCTCTGCTCGGTGACCGGCTTGTGCAGATGGTGACGCTCGGCGATGTCGATGGCGGCGCGGATCTCGTCGGCCGACCACTCGCTGGTGCCCCAGTACAGCGCCTTGCCGGAGGTGATGATGTCGCTCATCGCCCACACGGTTTCTTCAATCGGGGTGTCCGGGTCGGAACGATGGCAGTACAGCACGTCGACGAAGTCGACCCCGAACCGCTCGAGCGACCCGTCGATCGCCTCCATCAGGTACTTGCGGTTCAGCGTGTTACGCATGTTCGGCGTCTCGCCGTGCAACCCCCAGAACACCTTGGTGGTCAGCACGTACGACCAGCGCGGCCAGTCGAGCTCCCGCAGCGCCGTGCCCATGATCGTCTCGCTCTTGCCGCCGGCGTATGCCTCGGCGTTGTCGAAGAAGTTGCAGCCGGCATCTCCTGCCGCGGCCATGCATTCGAGCGCCAGGCTGGTGTCGAGCTGGGCGTCGAAGGTGACCCAGCTGCCGAACGACAGCACACTCACTTTGAGGCCGGTGTTGCCGAGCCTGCGATATTCCATCTTGGGATTCACGTTGGGGGTAGCCATGTCGGCGACCCTACCCGTCACAAAAGGGGTCTGACCCCTGTTGTGAGGTCAGAGGGGGCTGCGGCCGGCGGCGCGGTCGCCGGCGACCTGCTCGGCCATCAGGTCGAGCGCCGGACCACGCAGTTTGCGGATGGTGCGCTGGTACGCCGATGGGTCGAGGGTCGAGGCCAACTCCAAGGCGATGGCAACGGCGCGTTCGAGCACGTCCTCGGCGGGCACCACCTCGTCGATGTAGCCCACATCGACGGCATCGCGCGGCGAGGTGATTCGTGCGTTGGCGAGGGCACGTTGCTCGTGCCGCTTGCTCAGACGCTCACCAGCGATCGTGAATGCCCAGTCGGGTAGCACCATCTTGATGGCCACCTCGTTCAACCCGACCTTGGCCTCGATGTCGGCGCCGACGCGTACATCGCAGCCGAGGAGCACCAGCGCGCCGGCAGCGAGTGCGTGGCCGGTGCAGGCTGCGACGACCGGCACCTGGCATCCGTACAGCCGGTGGACGAGCGCGCCCCCGTCGGCGACCAGGTTGATGATCGCCGACATGTCGTCACCGAACATCACCCCGAGATCGAACCCGGCCGAGAACCGTCCCGGTCGACCGTTGATCACAATTGCACCAACGGATTCGTCGGCCTCCGCCTCGCCGATCGCCTCGTTGATTGCGGCGATGACCTCGAACGACAGCGCATTCGCCTTGCCGTCATCGAGGTGGATGATCATGACGCCATCGCGTCGTTCGGTGGTGACTGCCTCGGTGTTGATTGGTGACGTGCTCATCGCCACGACGCTACGCGACGACGGGACGAACCGTGATGCCCGCCGCAGCCATCTCGGCTTTGGCCTCGGCGACGGTGTGCTCGCGGAAATGGAAGATCGACGCAGCGAGCACGGCGTCGGCGCGGCCAACCGCCACTCCTTCCACGAGGTGATCGATCGAACCGACGCCACCGCTGGCGATCACCGGCACGGTGACGGCATCGACGATCGCCTGCGTCAGGTCGAGGTCGAATCCCTTTCGGGTGCCGTCACGATCCATCGACGTCAGCAGAATCTCACCGGCGCCTCGACGTACCGCTTCACGGGCCCATTCGACGGCGTCGATGCCCGTCGGAGTCCGACCGCCGTGCAGGTACACCTCCCAGCCATCCGTCCAGCCATCCGGCGACGACCCGCCGTCGGCGCGACGTTTGGCGTCGATGGCGCACACGACGCACTGCACCCCGAACTCGGCCGCAATCTCGCTGATCAACTCCGGCCGTTCGACCGCAGCGGTGTTGACACTCACCTTGTCGGCACCTGCCCGCAGCATCCGCCGGGCATCCTCCAGCGTGCGGATGCCGCCGCCGACCGTGAACGGTATGTAGACCTCGTCAGCCACCCGTCGCACCATCTCGACGGTGGTTTCGCGGTTGTCGCTCGATGCGGTGATGTCGAGAAAGACCAACTCGTCGGCGCCTTCGAGGTCGTACCGGGCGGCGAGCTCGACAGGGTCGCCGGCATCGACGAGATCGACGAAGTTGGTGCCCTTCACGACACGACCTTCAGTCACGTCGAGACATGGAATGACGCGTGCGACCCTCACAGCTGCGCCAACGCCTCGATGGCCTCGACCACAGTGAACCGTCCTTCGTAGACGGCCTTGCCGGTGATGATCCCGCCGAGGTTCTCGATCCGAGCGAGTGCCACCACATCGGCCAGGCTCGACACACCGCCACTGGCGATCACCGGCGATCCGGCGAGTTCCGCCGACCGCGTGAGCCCCTCGATGTCCGGACCGACCAACATTCCGTCGCGGCCGATGTCGGTGACGACGAAGACCGTCGCCGTGGGAAACCGTGCGAAAGCATCATCGAGCCTCAATCCGCTCCCCTCGGTCCAGCCGTGCACCGCCACCTCACCGTCACGATGATCAAGGCCAACGGCAACGGGCACGATCGCCGAGGCGGCTTCGACGAGTGCCGGTTCGCGAACTGCCGCCGAGCCCATCACCACACGCGCCACTCCGGCATCGGCGAGCTCGCGAGCGTCGTCGAGCGAACGCACCCCGCCGCCGGTCTGCACCTGCGCGATGCCCGCCAGCACGGCGGCGATCGCAGCGACGACGGGTCGATTGACCGGGTCGCCCGAACGAGCGGCGTCGAGGTCGACGACGTGCACCCACGTCGCTCCGGCAGCGGCGAATTCGCGTGCCACCGACACCGGGTCGTTTCCATAGACCGTCTCGTCGGAGTAGTCGCCCTGGCGCAGCCGCACCACGCGGCCACCGAGCAGGTCGATGGCCGGATAGAGATCGATCACCGGCAGACCTCGACGAAGTTGGCGAGCAGCTGCAGCCCCGGACGGCTCGATTTCTCAGGATGGAACTGGACGGCGAACACGTTGTCGCGCCGGAACGCCGCGTTGATCGTGGTGCCGTACTCAACGGTCGCCGCCACCATCGATGCGTCGTCGGGCACGCCGTGCAGCGAGTGCACGAAGTACAGGTACGGCTCATCGCCGAGGTGGCGGAGCATCGGTTCGTCGGGGTCGACGATGTCGAGTCGGTTCCACTGCATCTGGGGGATCTTGGGCCCCGCCGGGATCCACGTGACGGTGCCGGGGATCAGATCGAGCCCCGCCGCCCCCTCGTTCTCCTCCGACTTGGTGAACAACATCTGCATCCCGACGCAGATACCCAGGAACGGGCGGCCCGAATCGGCGGCGTCGTGGGTCGGCCCTTCGAGCCCGGCCGCGCGCAGCGCATCCAGACATGCGCCGAACGCACCGACACCCGGCAGCACCACGCCGGCGGCGTCGGCGATCAAGCCGGGGTCGGCCGTGAGCCGGGCGTCGGCTCCCTCGTGTTCGAGCGCCTTCTGCGCCGAGTGGAGATTGCCGATGCCGTAGTCGAGCACCGCGATGACCGGTCGCGTCACAGGACACCCTTCGTGGAGGGCACACCGCCGGCGTCGTCGATGCGAACTGCGTCGCGCAGGGTACGCGCGAGGCCCTTGAACGTGGCCTCGATGATGTGGTGCACATTGCGGCCCCGCACCAGCTCGACGTGCAGCGTGATGTTCGCCGCGGTCGCGAACGACGCAACGGCATGTTCGGCCAACTGCGGGTCGAACGCCGGATCGCCCAGCGGGAGACTCTCGGGCATCGGTACGTGCCACTCGACCCACGGGCGGCCGGACAGGTCGAGTGCAACGTCGACGAGGGCCTCGTCGAGCGGATAGCGACCGCTCGCGAAGCGTCGGACTCCGGCCTTGTCGCCGAGCGCCTCGGCAAAGGCCTCGCCGATTGCAATGGCAACGTCCTCCACCGTGTGGTGCGTGTCGATCTGGAGGTCGCCAACCGCCTGCACCCGCAGGTCGAAGCCACCGTGACGGCCGAGCTGGTCGAGCATGTGGTCGTAGAACGGGATGCCCGTGGAGATGTCGGTGTTTCCGGTGCCATCGAGGTCGATGTCGACCTCGATCGAGGTCTCCTTGGTTGACCGGCGACGTTGCGCAGTTCGGGACGTACGGGTCATGAGCGGACTCCAATGGGGGTCGGGTCGGCGCCGGCAGCGACGAACACGTCGGCCAGCGCCTGCAGGAACTCGGTGTTCTCGTCCGGCGTCCCAACGGTGACGCGTAGACAGTTGTCGAGCCGGGGCCAGCTCGAGCAATCACGTATCAACACGCTGCGCTCGACGAGACCCTGCCAGACCGCACGCCCGTCCAGGGCGCCCGGACGGACTCGGAACAGCACGAAGTTTGCTCCGCTCGGGAACACGTCGAGCGGCAACTCGGCGAGTGCAGCCTCGATTCGTTCACGCTCGGCAACGATCTGCTCGACACGGTGGTTCATGTCGTCGGAGAACCGCAGCGCAAGTCGACCGGCGATCTGCTTGACCGCATCGAGGTGGTACGGCAGCACGACCTTGTCGAGTTCGGCCACGAGCCACGTGGGCCCGACGAGGTAGCCCAGCCTGGCCCCTGCCATCGACCAGGTCTTCGAGAACGTGCGGGTCACCACGAGTGGCCGCTCCTCGGCGACGAGATCGAGCGCGCTCCAGTC
>JANPCI010000156.1:0-5740 GCA_031430875.1 Actinomycetes bacterium
TGAACCCGGCCGCGAGCGCCATCTCCCTCGCTCGTGACTCGGGAAGGCCGAGCGTGCCGAGGCCGGCGCCATCAGCGGCCGACAACGCCGACGACATGCACGACAGCACGCTGATGCCGTACATCAGCGGCGCCATCGGATTCTTCTGCACATTCTCGGCGAACGTGTCGCGCCCCTTGATGTCGACGAGCAGCCACGTGCCCTGCGGCGCCAACGCCGCGCCGATGGCGTCGATCATCTGCTGCGGATGAGTCATGTCGTGGATGCAATCGAAGGTCGTCGCAAAGTCGACCGAATGATCATCGGGCAACGGCTCGACGCGGGGATCGACGAATCGCACATTGGAGGCGTTGTCCTCACGTCGGCGATGCTCGGCTCGTTCGAGCGCGTGCTGCGAGATGTCGTAGCCCACGAATGTGCTCTTCGGGAACGCTGCAGCCATCAGCAGCACCGCTCCCCCGGCGCCACACCCGATGTCAGCGACGGTGATCCCCGCCTGCAGCCGCTCCACGATGCCGTCGAGTGCCGGGAGCACCGTGGGAATCAGATGGTGACGATTCCACGGCTCGAAGCTCCGTTCGATCCCGACGGCACCCTCGGCGCCATGGCTGTCGTAGTCGTGGCCCATCCCGGTGCGGAAGCTTTCGGGCATCACCTCGAGCGCCGCCATCGTCTGGGGGAACCGGTGGAACATGCCCATGCCGAACGCAGCGTGGTCCGGAGTGGCGAGTACCGCCGTCGCCTCCGGCGTGAGCCAGAACAACTCGGGCGTGGCGTCGGCATCGACCGCGATCAACTTTGCGGCAGCCTGGTTGTAGGCCCATTCACGAACCCACCGCTCATCGAGTCCGGTGTGGTCGGCCAGCTCTGCGGTTGTGAGCGGCCCATCGGCAGCGGCCAGGGCCGCATACAGGCCAAGTCGGTCGCCGAGGTGGATCATGCCCGCAGTCACGGCACCACTGAGCTGCGTGAAGACGGAGAACGAGTAGTACTTGAGCAGGTCGGGATCGGGAGCTGCAGCCATGGCCCGACGGTAGAAGGTCAGCTCGCCCTACCTCCCACCCGGCGCATCAGCGGGTGCGTTGCTCGCGGCCCAGGTGTTCGACGTCGCTCAGCTTCGACAGGCCGAAGGTGAAGCCATCGTCGAGCTGCATCGTCTCGATCCGGCTGACCGAGGTGTGCCCAAGTACGAAACGGTCCCATTCCCACGGCACCGGATCGAGCCCGAGAAGGTGACCGATGGCGACCGAGTTGGTGCCGGCATGTGCGACGAGTGCGATTCGGGCACCAGGCTCGCGGATCTGCCAGACCGGCAACTCCACTTCCGAGCGCACGACACCACGATCGGTCAGGAACGTGGTCACTCCCCCTCGGATTCGAGCGACGAAATCGCGCATCGATTCGCCGCCGCTCAGGCCGTGCCAGCGGTCTTCGGCCTTGCGGCCCTTCAGTTCGGCATACGCCTCGGCCGCCTTCTCGGCGGGAGTGCCATGCCAGACCGGATCGCGGATTTCCTCGAGCCACGGGTCGACGATCTCGGGCCGGCCCAGGGCTTCCAGGAGCGGCCGCGCGGTCTGTCGCGCCCTCACCAACGGCGACACGAGAATCTCGTCGAACTGCTCGTTACGGAGGGCATCGGCGAGCAACTCGGCCTGTCGATGGCCCAGATCGGTGAGCGGAGGATCGACCATGATGAGGCCATCGCGCACCCATTCCGGCTCACCATGTCGGATCAGCACGATCTCCATGGTGCGACTGTACGTGGGACGCGCAGGCCCAAGCAGTCGATAGCTTGCCGCGCAGTGACTAACGAGACCGGTGCTGCCGCGGGCTGGTATGCCGATCCAACCGGGCGCTACGAACACCGCTACTACAACGGTCTGGCGTGGACCGCTGACGTGTCCTCCGGCGGCCAACGATTCGTCGACCCACTGGCAACCACCACCCCGGCCGACACCGGGTCTGATGACCCAAACAACACCTCCAACAACGGTCTGGGCACCGCCGCCATGGTGCTCGGCATCGTGGCGATCTCGATCTCGTGGATGCCATTCGTCGTGGTGCTCGGAGTCATCGCCGCCGTCCTCGCGCTCGTGTTCGGCTGGGTCGGATTGCGACGAGCCAAAGCCTCCGGCGCGAACCGTTCATTCGCGATCGTCGGCCTGGCGACCGGGGCGAGCGCACTCGTCGCCGCAATCGTCGGCTTACTGCTGACGATGGTGGTGCTCGATGTCTACGACGACTACCTGAACCCGCAGCCGAACAAGATTGCAGTCACCGAATGCGAACTGCAGGGTTCACGCGCCACCATGGCAGGCGTGCTCACCAACACGGGAGATCGCACGGCCGACTACTCGGTGCTCATCGGGTTCGTTCGGCCGGGCACCGACAACGCCCACCGTTCGGAACGAGTCAGCATCGACAACGTCGAGCCGGGGGCAGACGCCGCATTCACCGCCCAGAGCCAGGTCGACCTCGAGGCGATCGACTGTGTGATCCTCGGTGTCAACGGCCCGCTTCCGTTCGGCGTCGTCGTCGACTGATCGCGCAGCACTCATCAGACCGACTTGGCGTCAGACCGTCGTTGCGGAGACCCACGCGTCGTACAACCGACGGTAGGTACCGTCACCCGTGATGAGTTCGTCGTGGTGGCCATCTTCCACCAGTCGACCCTGATCGAGCACCAACACTCGGTCGGCACGTGCTGCCGTCGACAACCGGTGAGCGATCGCGATCGTCGTGCGGGTCGCCGCAAGACGTTCGAGCGCTCTGGCGATTCGCACCTCCGTGAGCGCGTCGACCGATGACGTCGCCTCATCGAGAATGAGCACGTCGGGATCGGCGAGGCCGGCGCGCAGGAGCGCCACGAGCTGTCGCTCGCCCGCCGACAACTGATCGCCGCGTTCACCGACGCGGGTCGCCAGCCCGTCAGGGAGCGAGTCGACCCAGTCCTGCACGCCGAGGTCGGTGACGACGCGTTCGACGTCGAGTGCCGTGGCGTCTTCCCAGGCGAACGCAATGTTGGCAGCGACCGTGTCGTCGAAGAGGAACGGCTCCTGCGACACCACCACGAGTCGGCTGCGCAACTCGGCCCGGCTGACCCGACGCAGCGGGACGCCGCCGAGATCGATTTCCCCGATCGTCGGGTCGGCGAACCGGGCAATGAGCCGCCCGAGCGTGGTCTTGCCCGATCCGGTCGACCCGACCAGCGCAACCTGTTGTCCGGCCGGGATCGTGATGTCGAGATGTTTGAGCACCGCAGTGTCGGACGACTGATCGACCCGGCTGCGATAGGCAAAGGTGACGTCGCAAATGTCGATCTGTAGCTGACCCTCCGGCAACGGGATCGGGTCGTCAGGTTCGGGAGGCCCGACGGGCATGTCGAGCACCGACAGCACCCGACGCAGGCCGGCGACCGCCATCTGGGTCGTGTCGATCACCTCGGAGAACCCGGCAATCGGCTCGAGGAAGCGATAGGTCAAGAAGACGAACCCGATGAGAGCGCCGGCGGTGAGTCCACTCGCCGGCCCGAGCCAGTAACCGACGCCGATGACTGCGCACACCGTGAGCGCCGAGAACAACTCGCCGGACGGGAACAGAAAGGCACCGAGCCGAGCGGCGCGGATCTGAGCGACGGTCTTGATCTCAACGGCTTGTGCAACGTCTTGCTGCATCTTCGGGCCCGCTGCGTACACGCGAATCGTCGGTGCCCCTGACACGACCTCGGCAATGGTGCCGAGCATCTGCCCGTTGCCGTGACGGGCCGAGTCGTAGGCGACCAACAGGCGAGCCTGAACGGCGCGCAGCACAAAGATCAGCGGGAAGGAAACGACGAACGCAACGAGCGCCAGCTGCCAGTTGATCGCCAGCATCACTGCGGCGACGATCACCATCAGCGTGCCGTCGACCAACCAGGCCAAACCGCCCCACTGGAAGAACTGCGCCAGCGTCTCGATGTCGCTCGTGACGCGTGCCACCAGACCTCCACGACGTTCGTCGTTGTGGTCGGCCAGGCTCAGTTGATGGATATGGCTGATCAAGCGCACCCTGAGATCGTGCAACGCACGTTCGCTGCGCACACCGAGCCGGAGGGCCGCGTACCGAAAGGCGATGCCGGAGATGATGACGGCGATGGCCGCCACGATCGCCATCTGGACGATGACATCCATGTTGACGCCATCGGAGACATCGCCGTCGTTGAGCCCTCGGTCGATGGCTTGCTGGATCAGCAACGGCACCACCACTCGGCCCGCCGCGCCGATCGCCGCGAGCAACCACGTCACTCCGAGCCCCTGTCGAAGAACCGGCGCTGTGCGCAGGCCACGGCCGATCGTTCTGACCGCCGAGTCCTGATTCGTCGGCGTCATGGTTCCGGCCTTGGCGGCCAGAGTCGGGTCGATCACGCTCATGATCGCCCCACTGATGCGTCGATGTCGTCCGCGGCTCGGTCGGTCTCGAACGCTTCGACGAGTTCGCGATACGCAGCGGTCGACTCCATCAGTTCGTCGTGCGTCCCGTGTGCAGCCACCCGACCGTCGGCGACGAACACGACGTCGTCGGCGAGGGCGATCGTCGAGGGACGCGATGCCACCATGAGCACCGACGAGTCGGCAAGCTCGCGTCGCAGGTTGTCCAACACGACGCCTTCGGTTGCCGGATCGAGCGCCGAGGTGGTGTCGTCGAGAACCAGGAGCGACGGCGTGCGGACAAGGGCGCGGGCGAGTGCCAGTCGCTGGCGTTGGCCGCCACTCAAGCTCACGCCCCGCTCACCCACGACGGTGTCGAGGCGCCGCGGCAAGCGCTCGACGAACTGTTTCGCGGCGGCGAGATCGAGGGCATGCCAGATCTCGTCATCGGAGAAGCGATCACCGAGCTCGACGTTGTCGCGCACAGTGCCACCCATGAGGAAGGCCTCCTGGAACACGATGCATCTCCGACCGGAGCGCAGGCCGACAACACCCGATGATGGGCCGATCAGTCCGATGGCCAGTTGAGCAATCGTCGACTTGCCCGAACCCGTGGGCCCGACCAGTGCCGTGATGTTGCCGAGCGGGAGCGCCAATGTGACGTCCTCGATCGTTGGCGGGCCATCGGCCTCGTGGGCGAACGAGATGTTCTCGAAGCTGATGCCGATGGTGCCGGGTGGTTCGATGATCCTGTCGACCGGATCCTCCTCGAGCGGCTCGCGAAGCACCGTCTGAATCCGATTCCAGGCAGCGATCGAACGAGGAAGTTCCGACAGGGTGTAGCCGATCAATCGAATCGGAAACACGAGCAGGGTGAAAAGGAAGATGACACCGGACAGCTGACCGATGGTCAGCTCGCCTGAACCCACGCGAACCGACCCGACGACGACGAGCAGGATGTTCGTGAGCGATGGGATGACGTCGAGCAAGGCTTCGAACCAGCTCCGCAGGCGCAGGGCGTACACACGTGACACCCGGACATGGTCGGCGAGGCCCGACAGCCGCTCGGTTTCGCGGTCTTCAGCGCCGTACGACTTGACGAGCTGCACTCCCTCGAAGCTCTCGTGGACGCCGGCCGAGAACTCGCCGAGGTGGTGCTGGGCCCGCGCGAAATGGCCGGAGACGAGCCGCTCATACACCACGTTGGTGGCCACGAGCAACGGAAAGACGATCACGGCGACCAGGCCGAGGGTCACGTCGATGACCATCATCCAGACGGTCGAGACGATCACCATGACGACCGTTCCCAACGCGAACGGGATGGGGCCGAGCAC
>JANPCI010000157.1:0-8490 GCA_031430875.1 Actinomycetes bacterium
GGGGTTCCACGTGCATTGTCACCGATCGTCCCATCGCGACAAGATGGGGTGGTGAGCGCTGCCACCGACCCGTTGCCGACGGGGGTGGTGACGTTCCTGCTCACCGATATCGAAGGTTCGACGCAGGCATGGCAAGCCGCGCCCGGCGAGATGACGGCGCTGGTCTCGTACCACTACGACATCCTCGAGTCGGGTATTGCGGCCCACGGTGGCCGACGGCCGCAGGAGCAAGGTGAGGGCGACAGCGTCGTGGCCGTTTTCGGCGATGCACGAAGTGCTCTCGCGTCCGCCGTGGACACACAGCTCGCCCTCCGCCGAGAACTTCCCGACCTCCCGGTCCGCATGGCGCTGCACACGGGCGAGGCGATGCTGCGCAACGAGAACAACTATGTCGGGCTCACGATCATTCGGTGCGCTCGCATCCGTGGCTGCGGCCACGGCGGACAAATCCTGCTCTCGGACGACACCGTTGCCGAGCTCGGCGACGAGATGCCGGAGGCCGTCGGTGTCATCGACCTCGGTCTGTACGGGCTCCGCGGGCTCGATGGTCGCGAGCGGATCTGGCAGGTCACGCAACCCGCCTTGCCGGCAACTTTCCCCCCGCTGAAGGCGGGAACATCCGCCGCCGGGAATCTGCCGACGCCGATCAGTTCCTTCGTCGGCCGCCGGTCGGATCTGGCCGTTGTCAGCCGGTCGCTGACGACCAACCGGCTGATCACGCTCACTGGCGAGGCGGGGATTGGCAAGAGCCGATTGGCGCACGCGGCTGCAGACGCCGCGGCGAACTCCATGTCGGGCGGCGTGTGGTGGGTCGGATTGTCTGATGTCTCCGACGATGACGTTCAAACCGTCGCAACCGCGGTGATGAGGGCCTGCGCGCTGGTCAGTGGCGACGCCGACCCGGTCGATGTGATCGCCGACCACTTCCGGTCCGTCGCCGAGTCGCTGCTCATCGTCGACGGCCACGAGCGTGCGCCAGTCGCCGCTGCGGCGCTTGTCGAATGGTTGCTGGCGCGATGTCCCGACGCACGAGTCATGGCAACGGGGCGCGAACCACTGCAGATCCCGGGCGAGGTGGTGCACGCGATCACCGCGTTGACGGTTCCGGACGCCGACTTCGACGGCGGTCTCGCCGACCTCGACGCGTTCGATGCCGCACGGCTCTTCCTCGAGCGTGGCGCCGATCATGATGCTGCGTTGCGCGACGAGAACGCCTGCGACATTGCACGCATCTGCCGTGACCTGCGAGGAGTGCCCCTCGCAATCGAACTCGCTGCTGCTCGTACCGCCACGACGCCTGTTCCCGAACTCGCCGCCGGCATCGGACGCATCGCTGCAGATGCCGGTTCCACGAGCCTGACCGTGACGTTGGCTTCGTCGATCGCGTGGACGTACCAGTTGCTCCCCGCAGATGCGCAGTTGGCGCTGCGACGCCTGGCCGTCTTTCGGGGCGAGTTCGAGGTCGACGCCGCCACTTCGGTCGTTGCGGGGCCCGGATTGGACGAGGCGGCGATCGCGGGAGCGATCCGAAGGCTGTTCCAGCAGAACCTCGTGGCATTCGACGACGATGCGGAGCGGATCAGCATTCCGCCGGCGATCCGGGTGTTCGCCCGGGAGCGCCTCGCCGACTCCGGCGATCGCGCGGGTGCCGTCGTACGCCACGGCTCGTGGTTCGCCGCCATCGCCGAACGATTCAGTGACCCGGGCTCGGGCATGCCCGTCTCCCTGCTCGCGCCTGATGAGCCCGATGTGCTCGCAGCACTCGAGACGTCGATGCATTCCAGTGATCCGACGGTGGCCTATCGCATCCTTGTCGCCCTCGGCGCGGAGATGACAAGCCTTGGACATCCGGATGTCGCCGCCCGCGCAACAGCGTGGCTGTGTGCCCGGACACCCAGCGATGGTGAGGAGCGTTGGGCCGCGGCTGTGGCCCGACTCTGCTTCGACCAGGCCGACGATCGCACTGCCGACATTCATGGGTTCGGCGACGAGGCCCGGGCGATTGCCGAGATGGTGGACGACCCCCGGTCAGTCGACTTCATCATTCGTAGCGAACGTCACGAGGGAGCGACAGTTGGAACTGTCCAAAGCGACATGGCTTCGGGGGCATGACACCGGCAAGACTGCCTGGATGAGCGATGTGGCTGCGCCTCCCACCTCGTGGCTCGTCGTCCACCAGCCGGGTCACGCACCGGTCACCGTCGAGTTGCACGGAGAGCTGACCATCGGCCGCGACGTCGGACAACCGGGCGTCGCTGGCCATCTCGCACTCGATGGTGATCCAACGGTGTCGCGGCTGCACGCCGTGCTCGCCAATCGGCCCACCGGATGGTGTGTGCAGGCGACCTCGGCGACCAACGGACTCTTCCTGAACGGGACGCGGCTCGCAGTGGGGTCGTTGCACCTGCTTGTGTCCGGCGACGAGCTCCGCTTCGGTGAGCGCACGACCACGATCTTCCACACGATCGGTGGTGGTGCCAACGATCGGTCGCACACGCAGACCGCGCGTCCCCGGCCGGAACTGACCCCGGGTGAGCGACGCGTCTTGTTGTGTCTGTGCTCGCCGGTCCTCGACGGCGATGCGTTCACGCCGCCCGCTCCGGTCGCGATGATCGCTTCGGAGCTGAGCGTCACCGAGAGCGCCGTGAAGCAGCAACTCGGGCGGCTGTATCTCAAGTTCGACGTCGGTGACGGCCCCGATCGGCGGGTGCGTCTGGCGAACGAAGCGCTGACCTGCGGTGCGGTTCGAATCTCCGACCTGCAGTCGCTCAGGGAGTCGCCGTGACGACGATCGGCATGACGGCGGGACCCGACCTGATCGGCGGCCGATTCCAGATCCGCGGCCTGCTCGCATCGGGCGGCGAGGCTGAGGTCCACCTCGCGCGTGATCTCGAACTGGATCTCGACGTCGTGATCAAGACCCGTCACATCGTCGACGCCGACGACCTCGCCCGTCTCCGTCGGGAAGCGGGGATGCTCATGCGTATCGTCGCCCACAGCGGGCTCCTGACCGTTCGGAGTGACCTCGTCGACGGCACGCGGTACTACATGATCAGCGATCACGTGGCGGGCAACGACCTGCGCACGCTCGTCGACGCCCAGGACTCGACGGGACTCGCACTCCCGACCGTCCTTGGGCTGATCGACCAACTCGCCGACACGCTCGATCACCTGCACGCCCACCGTCCGGCGATCATCCATGGCGACGTGAAGCCGGAGAACGTGATCGTGACCGGTGATGGGCGCGCCGTACTCGTCGACTTCGGTGCCGCGATGCGCGTCGGCGACGAACGCGAGCGGCTCGGCACGCCGGGATTCTCGGCGCCCGAAGTGCTCGCCGGGGAGGCACTCAGCCCCGCCGCCGACGTGTATTCGCTGGCGGCGCTCACGGTGTTTCTTCTGACCGGGATCATCCCGAAACTGGGCGCGGCGTGGCCGGACGCACTGGCGCAGGGCGATCTCCTCCGACTCGAACGGGTGGTTCGTCGCGGGCTCACCTGGGATCCGCTCGGCCGCCCCTGGCAAGCGTCGGAGTACGCCCGACGCCTTCGTGAAGCCGCCGAGATGGACGTTCCCACCGGGACGATCACGCTCGCCGTCGTCGAGTCGCTCGATCCCTCGGTGCTCAGCGATGCACTGGCAGGCCTGGAACGCTCCGGCGGCCGTCACGTCGCCTCGGCGTCACTCCCGCCGGCATGTGTCGCCGTGGCGTTCGCGCGCGCCCGCCATGCCGCGTTGGCCGCACTCGATGTCGGAACATCGGGGAGAATCGCCCTCCACGCAGGCGACCTTGGCGGGTGGCATGGGGCAACCTTGCAGCAACTCGCCGACGAGACCACGGCGTTGATCACCGGGGCACCGTCGAACTCGGTCGTCTGCTCCTCTCCCGTGCGGATGCTGCTCGGCGCGGACGCCACGCTGCAGTTCGATCCGGTGGGTGAGCACTGCGTTCGCGTGCGGCGTGCGACCGCGACGGGCGGCGCTGACCGCATGGCCGTGCAAGATCTCGACAGTCAGGCCGCTGGCTGGCTGGCAACCCGACGGGCGCGCGGTCTCGCCGGGCGCGAACGCGAACTCCGAACGGGTGTGGCAACAGTCGCGAGAGGGCGGGTGTCGGGGGTGGCCCCGGTGTTCGTCGTCGTCGGCGAGCCCGGGATCGGCAAGACGCGGGTCCTGGCGGAACTTGCGGGACGTGGGGCCGATGCGGGTGACCTCGTGCTCGTCGGTCGATGCACCGAATCCGGAGGAGCGTTCGAGCCGTTCCTCGATGCACTGGGTGACGACCTCTTCCCGTTCGAGGCTGGTCATCTGGAACGCGACGAAGAGGGATGGGTCGACCGTCGCCGATTCTTCGGCCGGATCGCATCGGCGCTTCGCTCCTTCGATCGTCCGGTCACGCTGGTACTCGACGATGTGCAGTGGATCGACGGTTCATCGCTCGCCCTGCTCGCACAGTTGCTCGACGATCTTGGCGGTTCGCTCGCCGTCCTGGCCGGGAGCCGCCCGGGAACATCGCGCGATGTCCTCGACCAGCTGACCCAACGGCCGGGAGCGTCGGTGTGTTCGCTCGGGCCACTCGAACGCGACGACATCGTCCGGCTCGCCTCCGACGCAGGCTTGACACTGAGCCCGCCGACCGTCGACGGTGTCCACGAATTGAGCTCCGGCAACCCGTTCTTCGCGGTGCAGCTCCTCGGTCACCTCGGCGACGTCCCCGATCAGGAGCTCGGCGACGAGAACTTGCCCGTGGGCGTGCGGGAATGGATCCTTGAGCGCGTTGACCGCCTCGGCGACCGCGCCCGCGACGCGCTTGCGCCGGCGGCGGTCGTTGGGCGGAGCTTCGAGGTCGTGCTTCTCGCCGACGTGCTCGACGTCAGCCCGCTGGAAGCGCTGACGAGTCTTGACGCGGCGGAGGCGGCCGGACTCCTCGTGGCCGGTGACCACCCGGGTGAGTTCCGGTTCGTCCACGCCATCGTGAGGACGACGCTGGAATCCAGCCTGTCGCTGACGCGGCAGGCGTTGCTCCATGCGGCGATCGCCCGACGGATCGAGGAAGACGGGAGTGACCTCGAGCGACTCGAAGCGGCGATGCACCATTGGTTCGCGGCGGATCGATTGGGAGATCCGTTGCACGCAGGCGATCTCGCGGCGGACGTGGCGACGCGCACCACCGACCGGCTCGCGCACGAACAGGCGGTCACGGTCCTCGACCGTGCGCTCGCCGTTCTCGGTGGGGCTCCGGCGTCGAGCGAACGCGACCGGGTCGAGGCCCGCTTGCGCCTTGCGCATGGTCGCGCCGACTTCGTCGCCTCGCGTAACAGCGAGGGCATCGCGCAGCTGTATCGAGCTGCCGATCTGGCGGAGTCCGCCGGCGACCCGATCACGCTGGCCGATGCGGCGCTCGTGGCGTCACTCAATCGCCGCCACGGTCTCGACGATCCCGAACTGCTGCGGCTGCTCGAACGTGCCAGCGCCGTCTGTCCGCAGGAACCTGCCGTCATGCCGGCCATGCTCCACATTCGCCAGTCACGGTTGCTGCCGAACACGGTGCGCCACGAAGAGCGCTCGGCGATGGCTCGCCTCGGCCTCGTCGACGTGGCACTCATGGACCCGGTCGATCGGGCCACCGTCGAGACCGAGGTCGCCCGGGCATGCTGGAATCCCGACGACGCACTTGCCCGCGAAGCACTGACGACGCGCCACATCGACGAGGCAACGCGCGAACTCGCAATTGGGGGTCAGTCGCGCTGGACCGGCGTGCTGATCGAGGCACTCAACCATCGTTTCGCAGCGCGGATGCAGATGGGCGATCTCACCGGCGCACTCGATGACGCGAACTGCGCGGCGATGGTCGCCGACGAGGCCGGCACGACGTTCCTGCTGAGCCGGGTGATGATGGGCCAGGCGATGATCCACGCCACGCTCGGCAACGACGAGGAGGCGGAACGTCTCGCCCACGACGCCGTCGCCATCTCGAATCGACACAACCTCGTCCTCGGACAGATGGCGATCACCTACATCGTGGGTCGCAACCGGGGCCAGCAGGCCGAGCTGTCGCTCCTCGAGCGCCAACTTGCCGACCTCGTCGATTCCAACCCGCTCTTCGTCGGAGCGTTCGCGCTCGTCCATGCCGAAGCCGGGCAGCTCGACGATGCCCGCCGGCTGCTCGCGGTACTCCAGGGATGGGCCCCATGGCCACGGAACTGGCTCTGGTTGGCCACGACCGTCGCTGCGCTCGAGACCTCGGTGCTCGTCGGCGACGCCGACGCGTCCCGTCGCCTCGCAGCAGTGCTCGCCAGGTACTCCGGACAGTGGGCCATGGCGGCGGGCGAACTCGCGTGCCTGGGCCCGATCGATCGCGTGCTCGGGCTCGCACACCTGGCAGCCGGGCGACCCGAGCAGGCAGAGCCGCTCTTGATCGCCGCACAGGACGCGGCTCGGCTACACGGCGCGACCCCGTGGGTGGTCCGGTGCCAGGCGGGTCTCGATGACCTGCGGGCCAGTTCGAGCTGACCCCCGAGCGCGACATCTCTGGCCCGCCGGCCGTAGCCGTCGGTCACGGTCGAGCCGACGATGGACGATGTGGACGACGAAGCGAGGGGCGGCGACTGGGTTGACGGGATCGACGTCTGCGAGCACCATTGCGTCGACTTCGACACCGTTGCCGGGCAGGATGTCCGGGTCGTGATCGTGCGTGCCGGTCGAGGGACCCGCCAGGACGCCCGATGGATCGAGAACGTGAGAGCGGCGAGGGCGAGTGGGCTCGAGGTCGGTTCGTACTGGCATCTGTACCCGTCGCACACCTCGGCTCATCACCAGGCCGAGCTGTGGATGACGGCCGTGAGTGGTGCTGGGCAGTGGCCGTTCTCGTGCGGGCACTGGGCCGACATCTCCAGCAGCGATGGCTTCGACCCGTTCGATCTCGGTCGATACGTCGCGGCGTTCGTGCGGCGGGCCGATGAACTCGTCGGCCATGAGGTCGGTGTGTTCGCCTCCGGCGAGTTCTGGAAGCGGCGCGTGCACTTCGACGATCCCGTTCGCCGGCGTTGGCAGGACGGCACGATTCACTGCGATGCAGCGACGGCATTCGGCGTTCGCATACGTGCCGCGGACAGGGGAGCGCCGGGCCGGCATCGAGTGCGCCTCACGCTGGCCGGCGACGGTGCGGTCCGGGCGTCGTGTCTCTCGCTCGCAGCTCGCGGGTCGACCGAAACCCTGGAGGCGTGGCGCGCTCGCTGGATCCGTATACCGGAGGTCACGTACCTCCAAGCTGAGCTCAACGAGATGGGCGCAGAACTGGTCGTCGACGGCGTGTTCGGACCGGCGACCGATGCGGCCGTTCGAACGTTCGGGCTGTTGTGTCGTCGCGACCGGATTCCATGGCCGCTCGACACGTTTGCGGGTGCCGCGTCGGCCGCTGTCATTCGTCGTCGAGGGTGATCTCACGGACGCGTGCAAGCAAGACCTCGAGCGCCGGGCGGTTGAGACCTCCCTCCGGGATGATCACGTCGGCATGACGTTTGCTCGGCTCGATGAAGCGCTCATGAGCCGGCCGGACGGTGCTGAGGTACTGCTCGATCACGAAGTCTGCCGTACGGCCACGCTCGGCGACATCGCGCCGTAGTCGACGAATCAGGCGGATGTCGGCGGCGGTGTCGACGAAGATCTTCAAGTCGAAACGCTCGCGTAGGGCCCGATCCCAGAAGACGAGGATCCCGTCGACGACGATGATGCGGGCGGGTTCCACGATGCGGACCTGATCGCTGCGATTGTGTTGCGCATAGTCGTAGACCGGCACGGGAACGGAGGCGCCGTTGGCGAGCGCTGCCAGGTGATCGTTGAGCAACTCCCAGTCGAACGCGTCAGGGTGGTCGTAGTTCACCGCCTCACGTTGCTCCATTGGCGCGTCGCCGAGATCGAGGTAGTAGGAGTCGAGTTCGATCAACGAGAGGTGTTCGTCGCCGGTCAGCGCTGCCAGTCGTTCGGTGACGGTGGTCTTTCCTGAGCTGCTCCCACCGGCGATTCCGATGATGAACGGTCGCCTCTGCACGTTGGCACACTAGGCCGAAATCGAGCGTTCGAAGCCTGTCGCTCCCGGGTCTGAGAACGCAGTCGCAGCCGCCCGAATTGATGTGCCGACGGCAGGGTGCTTGTAATCCGACCCTCGCAGCGGCCAACCTGTGCAGTGATGCTCGATGAACGCTCCGCCGCCATGCTTGATTTCGAACGGGCATGGTGGAACCACGACGAACCGCGTGACCAGGTCATCCGCGCGCGTTTCCAGTGTTCGCCGGAGGATTACCATGCGGAATTGACCAGGGTGCTCGACGACCCCGCCGCGATGGATCACGACCCGCTCGTGGTGCGTCGACTCAAGCGGCTCCGTCTTCGAGCCCGTAAGGCTCGTCTCGACGGCATGGCGTCCACCGGGGCAGGAGAGGGAGCGCACGCATGACCAACGAAGATCCCAACGCACCGACCCAGGGCGCT
>JANPCI010000158.1:0-17468 GCA_031430875.1 Actinomycetes bacterium
CCCCATTCTGACAGTGGACTTGACCGACGGGTCAAGTTTTCGAGGCATCGGCTCCAATGCGTCGGATTCACACGCAGGAAACACTTCGGCGACGATGCGGAAATCCGGTCGCCTTATGTTGCGCTCGCAATCCGGGAGGCAATGGCGCCCCTGGACGCGTGAATCCACTTTCCCTATCTCATTGCCAACACTTCATTGGAGGACACTGTGCCCAAACGTGCACGACGAATCATTACTGCTGCCGGCGTCGGTCTTGCCGGCGCGGCGCTCTTGCCGACCATCGCATTCGCTCAGGAGGAGGTGGATCCGGTTGTCACCCTCGCCGAGAACGTCAACCTGCTGTGGGTCGTGATCGGTGCCGTGCTGGTGGTGTTCATGCAGGCGGGGTTCGCACTCGTCGAGACCGGCTTGAGCCAGGCGAAGAACGCTGCCCACGTGGTGAGCACCAACTTCGCCATCTTTGGCCTGGGCATGGTCGGCTTCTTCCTCGTCGGCTTCCCGTTCGCGTTCGGCGGCTTCAGCTACTCGGCATTCGGTCTCGCAGAGCCCGTTGGTGAGGCGCTTGTCGGCTCCGGAAACTGGGTCTTCCTCTGGGGGGGCGGTTGGGCGCTCAGCGGCGGTGGAATCACCCCGGCGCTCCTCGGCTTCTTCTTCTACATGCTTGCCTTCATGGACACCACGGCGACGATCCCGACAGGGTCCATGGCCGAGCGGTGGAAGTGGGGCAGCTTCGTGATCTGGGGCCTCTTCTGCGGCGCCATCTATTACCCGCTGTTCGCAGCGTGGACCTGGGGCGGCGGCTGGCTCGCCAAGACCTGGGACACGATGAGCCTCGGCGCCGGCTACGTCGACTTCGCCGGCTCCGGCGTCGTGCACGCCGTCGGTGGTGCAGCAGCGCTCGCCGGTGCGATGGTCATCGGGGCCCGCAGGGGCAAGTACTCGAGCGATGGCACGCCGAGGGCGATCCCCGGCCACCACATTCCGATGGCCATGCTCGGCACGTTCGTCCTGCTGTTCGGCTGGTTCGGCTTCAACGCCGCCTCGACATTTGCGGTGACCGACGTCCAGTTCGCCGTCGTTGCCGCGAACACGGCCCTCGCCGGAGGCTTCGGCGCCTTCGCCACCATGTTGTGGATCACGAAGCGGACGGGCAAGCCGGACCCCGGCATGATGCTCAACGGCATGCTCGCCGGCTTGGTCGCCATCACTGCGGCCTGTGCGTTTGTCGCACCGTGGGCCGCGGCGGTGATCGGTCTGATTGCCGGTGTGCTCGTCGTCGAGGCGGTGTTCTTCATCGAACGCAAGCTCAAGGTCGACGACCCGGTGGGCGCCATCGCGGTGCACGGCGTATGTGGCAGCTTCGGCGTGCTCGCCGTCGGCATCTTCTCCAACGGCAGCTACGGAGGCGGCTGGAACGGCTCAGACGTCACGGGGGTCAAGGGGATCATCAAGGGCAGCGACGGATGGGGTCAGCTCGGCGCCCAGGCGCTCGGGCTCGTCGTGATCTGGACAGTGATCTTCGGCCTCGCCTTCGGCTTCTTCAAGATCCAGGACAAGATCTCGAAGGGCACCGGCAGGGGCGGCATCCGCTCGAAGGAAGAGGATGAGATCACGGGTCTCGATCTGCCCGAGATGGGCGTCGAGGCATACCCACAGTTCGTGAAGAACTGATCAGGACGATCTAGGTACCAGGAGACATCATGAAACTCGTGACAGCAATCATCAAGCCGTTCAAATTGGACGACGTCAAAGACGCCCTCAAGGCCGCCGGGATCACCGGTATCACGGTCGAGGAAGTTCGCGGCTTCGGACGCCAAGGCGGCCACACCGAGACCTACCGCGGAGCCGAATACAAGATCGACTTCGTTCCCAAGGTGAGCCTCAGCATCATCATCGAGGACGACGCTGTGGACAGCATCGTCGACACGATCGTGGCCTCGGCTGCGACCGGCAAGATCGGTGACGGCAAGATCTGGGTCTCATCGGTGGAGCGGCTCATCCGCATCCGCACCGGTGAGGAAGGGAGCGACGCGATCTAGTCCGGACACCGTTGGGTCCCCCGAGTCGGCCAGTGCGGCCGACCGGCAGCTGATCGGGGCGCATCGTTGCGTCCTGTAGCTCGATCCCCGAGCCTCCTTTGCGTCCTCAGAGGGTTGGCTCGGGGATCGGCGCGTTACGCACCCCTTTGTCGGGCCTCACCGCAAGCCGGGGGTGGGGAACGTCAGGTCGGCCCGACTCCGGCTCGTCGCTGACGCTTCCCTCGCCGGCGGACGCCTGTGTCGCATACAGTCGCAACTCATGACGACCGTGGACTCCCCCGCCGACACCGGCACACCAGAAACACCCGCGAAGGCCGGGCGGTGGACGGCGCAGTGGAAGGAGCTGTACGCCGAAGTCATCACGACGGGTCTGTGCACGGGGTGCGCCGGCTGCGTCGTCACCTGCCCACACGACGTGATCGGCTACGAACACGAGGAGGGCAAGTACATCCCCTTCCACATCGAAGAGGAGCTCGGCCTCGACAACTGCATCCACGGGTTCGGCGAAGGCGGCGGATGCACCACGTGCACGCGGGCGTGTCCTCGCTTCCGGGCATGGGAGCCCTCAGCCGACATGCATCTGTTCGGCCGGGTTCGCGAACCCGACGAGATGGCCGGCATCTGGCGCCAGCTCTACCTCACCCGTGCGAGCGACGAGATGGTCCACAAGATGGGCCAGGACGGTGGGCTCGTCTCGGCGATGCTGATCTGGCTGCGTGAACACGACTACATCGATGCGGCGCTCGTGAGTGGTGTCGAAGACGACGACGCCTGGAAGGCGAAGCCTGCCGTCGTCGCCACGAAGGAGGAGATCCTCGCCACCGCCGGCAGTCGCTACACGTACTGCGCGAACCCGCTCGCCCTGGTCGAGGCGAAGGAGAAGGGATACGAGCGCCTGGCGTTGGTCGGAATGGGCTGCCAGACCTCGTCGCCGCCCACGATGTGGGATCGCAAGGCGGGAAAGGTGTCCAAGCCGTTTCTGTTCAACATCGGACTCCTGTGTTCCAAGACGTTCGACGACGCGATCTTCCCCGAACTGTTCGAGGCCAAGTACGGCCTCAAGAAGCAGGACATGGTGAAGATGAACATCAAGGGCGCGTTCCAGATCTGGATGAAGGACGGCTCGTACCACGAGATCGACCTGAAGGAGTGCCACGGCTGGACCCGCAAGGGCTGCACAAGCTGCCCCGACTTCGCAGCCGAACATGCCGACGTGTCGACGGGTGGTATCGGCGAGGACAACGACTGGACCCTCACCATCGTGCGCACCGAACTCGGCGAAGAGGTCATCGAGCGGATGATCGCCGACGGCTCGATCATCGCCAAGCCCGCCCAGACCGACGAGACGGCGATGCGTCTGTTGCGCCTGCTGTCGATCGTCAGTCGCCGCCGCTGGCCGAACGACGCCGACCCGGCCCCCGCCGTCGGCGTACCGCCACCCAAAAAGAAGGCCGAAACCCCCGCTCCCACCACCTGAGCGTCACACGGTGCCGGGTCAAACGTGACGTTTTGCCCAGCCGGGTCGCCGTGCCGGGTCGCCGTGCCGGGTCGATCAGCCGGGTCGTTCAGCGCAGGTAGCGAGACAGGTAGTCGGCGGAGGCCTCGAACTCGAACCGGGGGATTCCTGAATGAGGTCCCGGGTTGGCGTGCAGTGTCTTGCGGGTACTGCCGAGGCGGTCGAACAGCTCGAAGCAGGTCTGGCGGGGGATCGTCTCGTCGTCCCACTGGACGAGGAACCGCAGTGGACACCTCACGTCGAGTGCCAGCCGCGCAAGGTCAGGGCCGATCGCCTGCCAAATTCCCATCAGCCCCAGCACGGCGATCCGGATGCGGTCGTCAGCGGCAATGACCGGAACTCCCATCATCGTTCCCATCGAGACGCCCCACCAGCCTGTTGGCCGCGCACCGCACGCGGCTTCGATGAAGTCGAGTGCTGCTCGCCAATCGGCGACCACACCCGGCGTCCCTCCACCGCTTGCCCATGCCCGCTCCATCTCGCCCGGTTGGCCATCGAACCGGAACGTCGCACGGTCGCCGTGACCGGGCCCGTCGATCGACAACGAAGCGATACCTCGCTCCGCGAGGAGACCAGCGATCGCCACGATGTAGCCCGAGTGCTTGTGAGCCTCGTCGCTGCCTCCCCCGTGGCCAACCAGCACCAGCCGATCGGTGTCGCCTGACAGCGGTGTGCGGTAAACGCCGTGAATCGCCGACTCGGAGATTGTCGGCGGGAGAAGGAACGCGCGCTCGACGAAACCATCGACGACCTGCTCGTCGCCGGTCCAAGACATCAGCGACAGGCGGCGAGATCGGCTTCGAACTTGACGAGTTCGGCGTCGGCGGCCTTGGCCTTCTCGGCGTTGTCGCCGACCGAGTCCTCGCCGAGCGCGTTCAGGTCGTAATTGTCGATGACCTTGAGCATGCACTTCTGGACTTCCGGTTGATCCGCGGTCTCGGTCTTCACGAGGTCCTGCGCCACCCGAGTCGGGCTCGGATCGGACTGGCACGCCGACAAGGCGAACAAACCAACAACAGCGGCGACGATGACGAGCGAACGGCGAGAGGTCTTCACAGCGCTTCGAGGCTACTGAGCACAACGGCGCGATGGAACACGGCGTCGAGCATCGATTCGGTGAGACGCTTGGTGAACGTGTTCTGCTGACTCGGATGGAACGAGCAGATCAGCGTCGGCCCGCCCGGCACATCGACTTCCACGCCGTGGCCGAACTTGGGTCGTGGACGCACGCCGAAGTGGGTGCACGCCGCCTGATACCCGAACTGACCGAGACAGACCACCACCCGCATCTGCGTGAGCGCCTCGAACTCGCGCCGCAGGAACGGCGCACACGCATCGCGCTCACCAGGCAGCGGCGTGTTACCCGGAGGTGCACACTTCACCGCCGCGGTCACCCACGCATCGCTGAGTTGCAGTCCATCGTCGATCGACACCGATTCAGGCTGATTGGCCAGGCCGGCACGATGCATCGCCCGGAACAACCAATCGCCACTGCGATCGCCGGTGAAGACCCGACCAGTGCGATTCGCTCCGTGGGCGGCGGGTGCGAGGCCCAGCACGACAATCCGGGCCTCCGGGTCGCCGAACCCCGGTATCGGTCGACCCCAGTACGTCTCGTCGCGGTAGGCGGCGCGCTTGTCGACGGCGACCCGCTCGCGCCATTCGACGAGTCGCGGGCACAATCGGCAGTCAACGACATCGCTTTCGAGTCTGGCGAGCGCAGTCACGGCCCTCGACAGTAGGTTGGATACACCCCATGGCCACCACGAAACGACCCTCTCCCCCGCGTGCAGCAGCCAAGAAGCCGACGAGCCCTGCCTACACGACAGTCCTGCTCGTTCGGCACGGCCAGACCCCGACGACCGGCAAGGTGCTCCCCGGCCGGGCAAAGGGTCTGCACCTCGCCGACGAGGGCCGACGGCAGGCCGACATCGCTGCGGCGCGCATCGCCGAGCTGAAACGGATCGACGCGATCTACAGCTCGCCGTTGGAGCGCGCCAAGGAGACCGCCGCGCCCATCTCCGCAGCGAGGGGACTACGGACACAAGTCGATCGCGGACTGTTCGAGTGCGACTTCGGCGACTGGACCGGCGCCGAGTTGAAGCAGCTGATGAAGTTGCCCGAATGGCAGACCGTGCAGCGGTCGCCGTCGATGTTCCGATTTCCGAACGGTGAGAGCTTCACCGAGATGCAGACCAGGATGGTGTCGACACTCGACCGCCTGCGGGCCGCCCACCCGGGCGGCACCATCGTGTGTGTGTCGCACGCCGACACGATCAAGGCTGCCGTCGCCCATGCGCTCGGCACCCACATCGACCTGTTCCAGCGCATCGTCATCAGTCCGGCCTCGGTCACCGCTATCACCTGGGGGCCCGGCGGCCCGGCCGTGTTGGCCGTCAACTCGACCGGGCGCCCACTGACCGACCTGCAGCCCTCCTGAACATGAGCGTCTTCTTCGAGTTCGACGACGTGGCAGCGTTCACGGTCGGCACGGTCGGTCGACCTGGCGAGCGTACGTTTCTGCTCCAGGCCCGCGCCGACGACCAGCGCGTCACCGTGAAGTGTGAGAAGCAACAGACTGCGGCCATCGTGCAGTATCTGCGCAAGGTGCTGGCCGATCTCCCACCGCCGGAGGATCGCCCGATGCCCGGTGCACTCGAACTCCGTGATCCGCTGGATGCCGCATTCGTGCTCGGACCGATCGGCCTCGGCTACGACCGCTCGAACGACCGCGTACTGATCCAGCTCGAAGAGGTCGGAGAGGTCGACGACGAGGGCGAACCGCACGACGAAGATCGCGGTCACGTGCGGCTGTACCTCAGCCGGGGCCAGGCTGCGGCGTTTTGCGACCACGCCGACAGCGTCGTCGAAGCCGGCCGGCCACCGTGCCAGTGGTGCAACTTTCCAATGGATCCCGACGGCCACCCCTGTCCCCGGATGAACTGATGGCCACGACCGAGCCCGACGACGAGTTCGACGACGAGTTCGACGACGATCCGGACGACGACGAGCCGGAGCAGCGCGGTGTCGAGCTGCGCGTCGACGACGTCGCCGATCCGATTCGACACCTTCTCCAGGGCGAGATCGAGGTCGAAGGTCGCATGCCCTACAGCAGCAACGCCACGTTCCTCGTGCACGTCACCCACGACGAGGCGAGTCATCCGGCCATCTACAAACCGATGCGAGGCGAACGCCCACTGTGGGACTTCGAGCCCGGCCTTCACCGCCGTGAGGTGGCCACCTATCTCCTGAGCGAGCACCTCGGATTGAACGTCGTGCCGCCGACGGTGTTGCGCGACGGCCCGCTCGGCGAAGGCTCGGTGCAGTGGTTCGTCACCGCCGACCACAGCCAGCACTACTTCACGATCCACGAGAACCACCCCGAGGTCCACGACCAGTTGCGGTCGATGGCGCTGCTCGACATCCTCGCCAACAACACCGACCGCAAGAGCGGGCACGTCCTGTTGATCCCCGCCCGCAACGGCACGCCATCGTCTGTGTGGGGCATCGACAACGGCTTGTGCTTTGCGGCGGACTACAAGCTGCGCACCGTGATCTGGGAGTTCGGCGATGAGCCGATCGACGACGAGGTGCTCGAACGCGTCGGCCAACTGTGCGAGCAGGTACCGCTCGAGATCGCGACGCTGCTCGCTGACGACGAAGTCGAGGCGCTGCGGGGCCGCGCCGCCTGGTGCGTCACCCACCGTCGTTTCCCGACCGATCCGAGCGGTCGTCGCTATCCGTGGCCGCTGGTCTGAGCAACAACTTGAACGACGGGGACGACCGAGCCGATGATGTGCTCGATGAGCTGATCCACCGCGCCGACCTCGACGGCCTCGTTCGCATGATCGACGATCGGTGCAGCAACCGCGACTGGGAGGGCCTCCTGCGAGTTCGGGATCGTTCACGCCATGCCGTGGCGACTGGCCGTCAACTCTGGCCTGCAGCGACCCTGGCCGAATTCCGGCTCGCCCTCCTCGCCGAACCCGAGTACGTCGGCGCCGTGCTCGACGAGACCGACGGACTCTCGGGGCGGTTCACCATCGGCCCACTCACGGAGGTCGCGGCACAACACCACACGTGGGACGACCTCTCCCCCGTCCTCGATCGCGGGCCGCGTGCCGCGTTCGTGGCTCACGAGCGGGTCATGCGCGGCGACATCGTCGACGACGACGACCTGCCGGCGGTTCTCGATCTTCCGCTCGCACTGCAGGCATGGGAGCCCGACTACGCACTCGCCACCTACACCGAGGCCGGTGCCGAGTTCCCGATGCCGGCCCTCCCCGACAACTGGTACCACATCGAACCGACTCCCGCGGAGGTGCTCGACGACGACGTGGAGTACGCCGTGCAACAGCTCGTCGAGCCATGGACGACGAACTCCAATGGTCGGGTCGACGTGGTCTGCGTCGACGGTGACATCGCCGGAGCGCTCGGCGCGATGGGGCTCCGTCGGGCCAGGGTGGCCGAACTCGACCCGACGACTGCGATTGCCTGGCTGGCCTGGGCCGGAGCGAGCGGTGGGGCCCACGGACGCCGCCGCGGCGCCGCCGCGGGACGATTCGGTGCCTGGTGGACACTCGCAGCACTCGGCGATCTCACCGACGAGTGGCCGCTCGATCCGGACGAACTCGGCGCCCTTGCAGCCGAGCTGCGCTGGTTCCGGTGGGATGCCCACGAGCCGGCCATGGGTTGGCAGCTGCAGGTCGCCGTCGAGGACCCCAGCGAATCCGTCGCCTGGGCCATCCTCGCCCGCGACACCACCTGACACCCCCCTCTGAAACCCCCCTGAAACCCGAAACCCGAAACCCGAAATTCGGAGCGAGCGTTGCGCTGAGCGCAACGTTCGCTCCGAATTTCCGGTCTTTCGTTCGGATTGGGGGGAGAGGGTCAGGAGCGGGCGGCGAGGGCAGCGAGGAGCTGCGGGAGGACCTTGTGAACGTCGCCGACGATGCCGAGGTCGGCGACACCGAAGATCGGAGCCTCCTTGTCCTTGTTGATCGCGATGATGTTCTTCGAGCCCTTCATGCCCACCATGTGCTGGGTGGCACCGGAGATGCCGGCGGCGATGTAGACCGTTGGCTTGACGACCTTGCCGGTCTGGCCGACCTGGTAGCTGTACGGCACCCAACCGGCGTCGACGATCGCTCGCGACGCACCGGGGGCGCCCTTGAGTGCCGTGGCCAACGATTCGATCATGGCGTACTTGTCGGCCTCGCCGAGCCCACGTCCACCGGCGACGACAACCGCCGCCTCGTCGAGCTTCGGGCCGGAATGCTCTTCGACGTGCACGGCGATGACGGAAGCGCCCCCGGTTGAGCCGAGGTCGGGGACCGGAGCCGAGACGACCTCGCCTGCTGCGCCCGCGCCTGCTTCGGCGACGAAGCTCTTCGGGCGGAAGGCTGCGAGGAACGGACGCTCACCCGTGAACGTGGAGTTCACGAGCTTGGCGCCACCGAAGACTGGTGTCTGCACGGTGACGGCGTCACCCTCTGCGGTGACGCTGGTGGAGTTGGTGAGCACCGTGCGGTCGAGCTTGACCGACAGCCGCGCCATCACGTCACGGCCCTCGTAGCTCTGCGGGAACATGATCAGGTCGGGCGTGTCGCCGCCCGCGATCACGGCCTGCATCGCAGCCGAGACGGCCACGCCGGGGAGGGCGCCACCGAGGTCGCCGGTTGCGTACACCTTGGTTGCGCCGTGGTCGCCGAGTACGCCCGCAACGTCGGTGCCATCACCGGCGATGAACGCCGAAACGGTGCTTGCGAGGCTTCGTGCCTTGGTGAGGAGTTCGAGTGTGCCCGTGGTCGGCGCGCCATCAGCGGCCTGTGCGAACACCCAGATGTTGTCGATTGCCATGATCGGTCTCCTCAGATGACTTTCAGGTTGTCGAGGAACTCGACGATCTTGTTGAAGGATTCACCGTCGTCTTCGATGACCTCTCCGGCCTCACGGCTCGGTGCATCCTCGACGGAGGTGATCTGTTGTGCCCACGAGACCGACTCGACACCGAGGTCGGCAGCGGTGACGGTCTCAACGGGCTTGGACTTCGCGGCCATGATGCCCTTGAAGCTCGGGTACCGGGGTTCGACCACACCGGCGGTCACCGAGACCACGGCGGGAAGCGAGCAGGTGACCTCGTCGTAGCCGGCTTCGGTCTGACGGTTCACCTTGAGGACGCCATCGACGATCTCGACGGTCTTGGCGAACGTGACCGACGGCAGACCGAGCACCTCGGCGAGCTGCTCCGGCACGGTGCCGGTGTAACCATCGGACGACTCGGTGCCGGCGATGATCAGATCGACGTCGCCCAGCTTCTTCGTGGCCGCTGCGAGCAACTTGGCGGTGGTCAGTGCATCGGCGCCGGCCAGCGCCGGATCGCTCACGAGCACGGCCTTGGCGGCACCCATGGCGAGGGCCGTGCGAAGACCGGAGGTTTCGTCGTTCGGGGCCATGGAGACGAGGCTGACCTCTCCTCCGCCCGCAGCGGTGACGAGCTGTAGTGCCATTTCGACGCCGTAGCTGTCGGACTCGTCGAGGATGAGCTTGCCATCACGCTTCAGAGTGTTGGTGGAGGGATCCAGCTCGCCCGGCAGCGCCGGGTCCGGGATCTGCTTGACGCAGACGATCACGTTCATAAGGCCCACCAAGTTACCGGTGCGTCAACTTCGACCCCAACTCGTGCCCGATCCAATCAACGTGCACCCCGGCACTGCGTTACCGTCACAGGCCTTGAAGGTCCTGCTCGTCGTCAACTCGTTCGCCTCCTCGGTGACGGCGCGCAACACGGTGATCGTGCATCGGCGCCTGAGCCGTGACCACGACGTCGAGCTGGTCGAGACCAACCGACGAGGTCACGCCACCCGATTCGCCCACGACGCTGCGCGACGGGGGCTCGACGTTGTCGTCGGGTTCGGCGGTGACGGCACACTCAACGAAGTCGCAACGGGCATCGCCGGTTCGGACACGGCCCTCGGTGTCCTCCCCGGCGGCTCGACCAACGTGTTCGCCCGCACGCTCGGAATGCCGAACGACCCGGTCGAGGCGGTTGAGTTTCTTGCGAACGGCATCGACGCCGGCGGCTTCCGTCCGATCGGGCTCGGCCAGGTGAACGGCCGCTACTTCTGCTTCCACACCGGCATCGGCTTCGACGCTGCAGTCGTCGAACGCGTCGAGAAGCGCGGATCGTGGAAGCGATGGCTCGGCCATCCGCTGTTCATCTGGGCCGGGATCACCACGTGGCTGTCCGGCTACGACCGCGGTACACCCCACTTCCAGGTGAGCGGCGATGGAGCCTCCGGCTCGATCGACGGCTACTTCACGATCGTGTTGAACACCAGCCCGTACACCTACCTCGGCAACCGACCGCTCGACCTGTCACCGGCAGCCACGCTCGACCGGGGTCTCGTGGCCATCACGTTCACGAAGATGAGTTCTGCGGCGATTCTGTCGTCACTTGCAGGCGCCCTTCGTGGCGGGGGTGTCAAGCCCTCATCGCACCTCGACGTTCGCGAGGACGTCTCGCATCTGGTGGTGGAACACGACACACCGTTCCCGTATCAGGTCGATGGCGACGCACTGGGTTCGACGACTCGTCTCGAGTTCGTCCATGTGCCCGATGCCGTGAGGCTCGTCGTGCCGCTCAGTGACCCGACGGCGGCCACTCCTCCGGCGGCCACTGGGCCCACGACGGGTTGACAGCGGCCGGATCGCCGACGCGGCCGAGTGCCTGCAGGGCGACATCGGGCACGTCGGTACAGACACCGTCGACACCGAGGCCGGCGAGTTCGACGAGCCGAATCGGGTCGTTGCAGGTCCAGGTGTTCACCGCCAGTCCGGCGTCGTGGCATCGCTCGACGAACTCCTCGGTCACGTTGGGCTCCCACGGATTCACCGCGGCGTGTCCGGCCGCAGCGATGCCGGCGATCCGATCGGCGCTCACGGTCGACACCAGCCATGCGGTGGCGATCTCCGGCGCAGCGGCTCGACAGGCCCCGAGCGTGTCCCACGAAAACGACGAGATGAGCCACCGCGAGACGGCTGCGGGCCCTCGACGACGCAGCTGCTCGACGATGGGCGCCACCATCGCCATCGTGGTATCGAAGCCGGCATCGGCCGGCCAGTTCTTGATCTCGACGTTGACCAGCATCCGGTCGCCGCACGCATCGAGTACATCGTCGAGTGTCGCCAGGTTCAACCCGTCGACCTCGTCGAGCGCATCTGGTAATGGATCATGGGCCACCAGCAGCCGGCCATCGCCGACGCGCCGCACATCGAGTTCAACCCCGTCGGCACCCATCTGGTCGGCCAGACGGAACGCCTCCGGTGTGTTCTCCTTGGCAGCAACGGATGCACCACGATGACCCAGAATCAGCATGCGGTCATCATGACTCAGGCGCTGGATGCCACTCGAACACCAGATGAACCGGAGCTGAGCATTCGGTGAACATTGGCACCGTTCGCCCCTTGCGAGTCCACCACATCGGGCGTACAGTGCGTCCCGGCCTGAGAGCCAGTGACGTCGGCCAAAGCGACGAAACTCAACCAAATCCCCCCGGCGATCCGCTCGCCCCAAACACCTTCGAGGAGCACCAACGTGTCGATCCTTGCGTCCAGCCTGACCCTGGGAGCCGCGGATTACGAATGGCGCGACGACGCCATCTGCCGTGACACCGATCCGGAGTTGTTCTTTCCGGTGGGGACCACAGGGAATGCGCTGTATCAGATCGACCGGGCCAAGGAGGTGTGTACCGAGTGCACCGTGGCTCCGCAGTGTCTCGACTTCGCCCTCGACACCAATCAGGATTCGGGCATCTGGGGCGGGCTCACCGAAGAGGAGCGCCGGGTCATCAGGCGTCGCCGGGTCGCCGCGGCCCGAGCCGCTCGCGCCAGCTGAACCGCCGCGCCGCACCCGTTACATCTGGGGTCTGACCCCAGATGTAACGTTCAGTCGTCGGTTGGCACGGTCAACTCGATGATCGTGCCGTGTTGGTGGCTCGATCCGTCGCCGATCCCGGCGAGTTCGAGTTCGACAGCAGTCACCGGTCGGATCTCGATCGTGCCGTTGAGTTCGGTCGTCACGAGCGTTCGCACGATCGAGAGCCCGAGCCCCGTGGCCTGATCGAGCTCGAACGACGGGTCGACGCCACGGCCATTGTCGGCCACCCGCACCGTCAGACGTCCGTCGAGGTGGCTCAGCGCCACGTTCACGTCGCCGCCACCACTGCCCTCGGGGAACCCGTGGTCGACGGCGTTCTGCAGCAACTCGGTGAGCACGACCGACAGCGGTGTCGCGGTGTTGGCCGGAATCCGTCCACCGTCGCCACCCACGGTGAACCGCACCGGCCGGTCGGGTGACTGCAAGCTCTCCTCGGCGAGGCGCAGCAACGGCCTCACGATCTCGATGAAGGCGATGTCCTCGCCAGGTTCACGCGACAACGACTCGTGGACGAGGGCGATGGTCCTGATCCGGCGCACCGACTCCTGGACCGCCGCCTTCGCCTCCGGATTCGTGAGACGTCGCGACTGGAGGCGCAGCAGCGATGAGATCGTCTGCAGGTTGTTCTTGACCCGGTGATGGATCTCACGGATCGTGGCGTCCTTGCTGAGCAGCAACCGATCACGCTTGCGAAGCTCGGTCACGTCGCGAACGAGCAGCAAGCCGCCGGCGATCTCGGTGCCCGACTCGGTCGTTGCGAGTACCGGGACGCAGCGACACAGCAACGTGACGTCGGCGCCCTGCTCGAACTCCTCGACGATCGGTTCGCGTCGCTCGAAGGCCTGGCGGACCGGACCATCGTGGAATCCGAGTTCGGCCAGGCGCATCCCGACAGGGTTCGCCTGGATGCCGACGCGGTGCAGCGCCGAGTTCGCGTTTGGCGACACGTAGGTGACGGTGCCGGTGGCATCGAGCGTCAAGACGCCGTCGCCAACACGCGGGGCGGCGCTCGAGTCGGCGACCCGGCCGGGGAACGGGAAGGTGCCGACCTCGATCATCTGGGCGAACTCCTCGAAGATGAACGAGTAGTTGCGTTCGAGTTCTCCGAGCGGCCGGCCCGCTCTGACCTTCCACTCCTTCGAGAGCACCGCGATGATCTCGCCGTCACGCCGCACGTTCATCGCCAGCATCCGGGCGTGATTGATCTCGTCGCCGCCTCCGTCGATCTCGATCGCACCTTCCACACGCTGCTCCGTCGAGGCCGCCCGTTCGATCAGTTCTGCCTCATCACCGTCGGCCCAGGCCCCCACGTAGTCGGTGGCGTACATCGTCTGGTTCGTGGCTGGTCGCACCTGGTCGACGATCAGCCACTTACCTCCGCTCGATCGGACATAGAGCAGCAGGTCGGCAAAGCACAGATCGGCGAGGAACGCCCATTCCGCAGTGAGTCGATGCAGGTGATCGATGTCGTCGCGGTCGAGCGTCGTGTGCTCGCGGGCCAGTTCGGCGAGAGAGTTCATCACCCGTGATTCTGCCTGATCACTCGCCGGCGCGCAGGTGACCCGCCAGCAAGTCGAGCCCGGCGAGGTCGTGGATGTCTCCCGCCAACCACGGCACGCTCAGGAGTACCGGGGCCAGATCGGCGAGTTCGGTACGCCGGTCCGACTCGCGGGCCGCGACCAGTGCGACGTCGTCGAACCGCGCGGCAATCTGCGTGAGGACCGCGCTGACCTGCTTGCGCGGGGCGTCGAGTTCGGCGGCAACGGCATCGGCCAGCGCACCATCGGCACGCTCGAGGAGCGAGTTTGCGCTCTCGGCGGCGGCCGCACTTGCGAGGGCCGGCGGGAGAACGCGGTTGGCGACGATGGCGCCGAGCGACATTCCCCGCTCGACGAGTGACCGCGCCAGAAAGCGGGCCTCGTAGCTGGGTGCGGTCTCGAGCGTCGTCACCACGACGAAGGCGGTGCGGGGGTCGCGCAGGAGCGACTCGACTTCCTTCGCCCGGCGCACGAACCCGCTCTCCATCGCCTGGAACAGCACGAAGAAGTCGGCGACGTCCTGGAGGAATCGTGACCCGAGCACTCGATCCGCCACTTGATAGAACGGCTTCGAGGCGATCGTGAACAGACGCGACCGGTACGGCACGGTGAGCCATCGCAACAGGCGGCTTCCGAAGAACTCGATCATGCGGTTCGGGGCGTCGAGGATCGACAGTGCGTTGCGCGACGGCGGCGTGTCGACGATCACGAGATCGAACTCACCGCGGGCGTGCAGGTCGTGGAGTTGCTCCATCGCCAGGTATTCGTGGCTGTGCACGAAGCGACTGGTGATGTTCTCATACAGCGGGTTGGCGAGTACGGCCTCGCGGATTGCGTCATCAGGAGCATGGCGGGTGATCAACTCGTCCCACCCAGCCTTGGTGTCGAGCATCGCGACCCATACCTCACCGCGGACCTTGACACCGGCAGCCACGAACTCCTTCGGATCGATCTGCACCGGCGTGTTGCCGAACTCGTCGAGCCCGAGCGCGGTGGCAAGCCGGCGCGCTGGGTCGACGGTCATCACGAGCACCCGCGACTTTTGGCGCTGCGCCGCTGCGATGCCGAGGGCTGCAGCGATCGTCGTCTTGCCGACACCGCCCGAACCGGCGACGAGGATCATCTCGCGACTGGCGAGCAGATTGTCGAGTTCAGCCACGACGGTCCCTCGGAGTCGACTGCTCTGGATCGAGTTCGTCGGTGAGCGCCTCGGCAACGAGCGAGATCACTCGTGGTCCGGATCCCCGCGAGAACAGTTCGGGAACGGTGATGATGGGGAGTCCGTCCGCGACCTCGCCGCTCGTGCGGAGCCAGCGCCGCAAGCGGTCGAGGTGGTCGGCTCCGGTGCTTCGACGCATTTCGGTGAGTCGGGCGGCGGCGACAACCGTGGTCACCGCTGCGCCCGCGGCGTCGACGAGCAGTGGCAGCACATCGTCGAGCCGGTCGACGATCGCCTGCTCGCGTCGATTGAACATGGCTGGCAGTACCCGGTTGGCGATCACGGCGGAAGCGTGGGCACCGGTCTCGGCTCGCAGCCGACCGAGCAGGTCGATCGTCTCTGTCACCGGCATCTCCTCGGGCGTGGTCACCACCGCGACCCCCGTCCGCATCGGATCGTTGAGAATGTCGAGCATCCACTGGGTCTGGTCGCGCACCAACCCGACCTGGACCAGATCGGCAATGACCTTGGGCGCCCCGATCTGGCTGATGATGTGCCCGCTTGCTTCGGCGTCGACGACGATCAGGTCGTAGTGCTGCTCGCGCGCCTCGAAGCAGAGCTTTCCGACGCCGAGAATCTCCTTCACGCCCGGAGCGGCATCGGCGACGAAGTCGAACGTCGAGGCGAGCGGGCCGATGCGTCCGAGCAGCGGAATCTTCACGAACAGTCGCAGGTACTCGCGCAACGAGTCCTCGGTGCTCATGGTCATCGCGTGGAGACCGGGAGCGACCTCGGTGGGCTCGAACCTCAACTCGCCGACATCGAAGGCGTTGGCGAGTGCCCCCTTGGCATCCATCTCGCACACGAGCGTGCGACGTCCGTGCCGGGCCGCGACCTCGGCAATCGAGGCGGCGATCGTCGTCTTGCCGACGCCTCCCTTCCCGGTGACCCAGAGCAGGTCGAGGTCGAGGAGCCCCGGCCGACCCGTGGGGCCCAGGTTCAGCCTCCGAAGCCGATCTTACGGTCGCCGTCGGCGGAGCCGAGCTCGATGTAGGCGATCTTGGCCGACGGGATCGCCACATCCTTGCCGCGCTTGTCGGTGATCCACAGCACATCGGTCGCGCCGGCGAGGGCAGCCTCGACACGCGACTTCAGTTCGTCACGGTCGGCGTTCTCGGCGAGCTCGATGTTGATCTCGCGGGGGGCCTGGGTCACTCCGATGCGTACGTCCACCCCGTGCACGCTACCCGCCACCACCTCGCACCCGTTCTCGTGAACAAGTGCGCGGTCAGAACGCGCACTTGTTCACGAGAACACGGTGCGAACGAGGGCGGGTGGGTCACTACGGTGGCCCCGTGACCACCATCGCAATTCCACTGTTCCCGAAGTTCACGGCGCTCGACGGCATCGGGCCGTACGAGGTACTGCAGCGGATCCCCGACTTCGACATCACGTTCATCGGCCACGAACGAGGTGTTGTGCGTTCCGACAACGGCATGCTCGGCATCGAGGTCGATGCAACGTTCGAAGAGCTGACGACTCCCGACATCGTGGTGTTTCCGGGTGGGGTCGGCACGCGAGCGTTGATGACGGATGAGCGGGTCCTCGACTGGGTGCGAACGGCGCACTCGACCACCGCCTACACGACCTCGGTGTGCACCGGTTCACTCGTGTTGGCCGCGGCCGGCCTGCTCGACGGCCTCACGGCGACCACGCATTGGGGGGCCCTCGACGTCCTCGCGCAGTACGGCGCGGTCCCGACCGGTGAGCGTGTGGTCGAACATCTCGATCGGCGGATCATCACCGCGGCAGGGGTGTCGAGCGGGATCGACATGGCCCTTCGGCTCGTCGAGGTCCTCGTCGATCGCACCGCCGCCGAGGCATCCCAGCTGATGATCGAGTACGACCCGCAACCTCCGTTCGACAGCGGCTCGACCGCCAAGGCCAGCGAGGCCGTCGTTCAACGAGTCATCGAGTACGCCGCCCACCGAAACTGAGTCACAACAGGGGTCAGACCCCTTTTGTTACGACTCAACTGCAGTCGTCACCCCTTGAACCCGCCCTGACCCCTGTTGTTAGACGGAAGTGGAGCAGAACGTGTCGCCGCGGGCGAAGCTCGACTCGGTCACCACGTCGACCATCGGCGACGACTCGTCGACGAGCGCGGCGAGCATGCCCTTGACCATGCCACGATCGACCGCGCAGATGACCGGATGGTCAGTTGCGACATCACCGAACGGGCAGTGGTTGTTGATGATGCGCAGCTGATCGTTGCGGC
>JANPCI010000159.1:0-38614 GCA_031430875.1 Actinomycetes bacterium
GAAGACCGAGGCGCGGGTCGTGGCGCGTGATACGGCGGCACTCGTGGCGAGGTCGGCGGTGCCCGCGGGCGACGCCGAGGCTTCGGCCACTGCGATCCTCGAGGCCGACACCGACCTGCGCAACGTGGCCGTCACAGCGACATCGGCCGCCGGCGTCGTGACGGTAACCATCACCGCCGAGGCTCCCGGCATCATCCGGGGAACGTCGAACGACGTGTCGGTCACTTCCGCGGTGCCCATTGAGGAATTGACGCCGTGAGGCACCGCGATCGGGGTTCAGCTGATGCGCTCGGTCTGGTACTCCTGGCCCCGGCTGCGATCGGTCTGGCGGTGGTGATCGTGTTCCTCGGCCGTGGTGTCGACAGCCGGGCCACGGTGCAGAGTGCCGCCGAATCAGCCGCACAGGCCGCAGCACAGGAACGCAGTCCGGCCGCAGCGATTGCAGCGGCCGAGCAGGTCGGGGCGGCAATGCTCGTCGACCGTTCGTCGTGTTCGTCGCCGCAGGTGTTCGTCGACACGTCGGCGTTCGGTCCGGGAGGCCAAGTGGCCGTGACGGTGTCGTGCACGGTGTCGGCCGATGGCCTGGAACTCATCGACCCGCCATCGTCGGGACCGACCACCGCGACCGCGTTCGCCGCGATCGACCCCCTCCGAGCCACGGAAGCCACCCCATGACCACCTGTTACAAACGGGGTCAGACCCCAGGTGTAACACCGGATCGGCTCAGGGGTGATCGGGGGTCGGGGCTGGTCGCCGGGATCGTGTTGATTTTCGCATTCACCTTCCTTGGGATGGTCTGGCTGGCGCGTGATGTGGATCGGGGCGTGTCGAACCGATCGGCGGCGCAGTCGATCGCGTTCCAAGCGGCGCGATCCGGGGCGCAGTCGGCATCGATCGCCGACCTGCGCAACAACGTCAATGCAGGAGCCATCGATGAGCAGAAAGCACGACAGGCGGCGACAGTCACCGCCGATGCACTCTTTGCGAGCTACGACGTCGATGGCTCGATCACGTCGATCGACGTCGATGGTGATCGCGTAGCGGTCACTGTGGTGATCACCGACGGCAGTACCACCGTCACCGGGGCAGGGACCGTTCGAGCCGAGCGGGCACCGTGAGCCAGCTTTCCCCGCGGCGGTCGACGTTGCCGACTGGTTGTGCGGACGGGGCGAACGAGTGGAAGGAGGACACGTGAAACGAGACACCATCGACGTGGGCAGAGTGCTGGCGTCGATCGGCGCGCTCGGCGCGCTGGGCGTCGCCCTGGGCGGCCTGATCGCGGCGTCACGAGCCCGGTTCGGATCGGCCAACCCGCTTGCCGGCATCGACCTGGGTTGGTTCGGTGACGACGCGGCCTCGACGCTGGCCCAGCCGATCGCCGACAACAGTGTCATCGACGGCCTGATCCGGGTGAGTCTGTGCGTGGCGTGGGTTGCGATCGTCGTGATCGCCGTCACGACCGTGCTCGAGGTGGTGCACATGATCCGCCATCGCGGTCTGCCGACGCCCTCGGTACGCGGGCTTGGGTGGGCGCAAGGGATCGCTCGTTTCATCGCCGTCGGATTGATCATCCTGATCCCGCTGTCGACCTCGTCGCCATCGATCGCCAATTCATTGTCGGGGCGCGGGACGCCGACGCTGTCGCACGAGGTGTTGCCGACGGACAGCGCCACATCGAGCGTCACCGCATCGAACGTCGATCGCTTGGCGTCGATGCCCGAAGTCGCACGCACGATCGGTGGCGGGTCGATGGTGACGCACGTGGTCCAGCCCGGTGAGTCGGTGTACTCGATCGCCGAGCAGTTGGCGGGCGCCAATGCGGGAAGTGTGATGGACATCGCCGGGTCGATCGTCGATGCCAATCTCGACGCCACCATGGGCCCGGGCAAGCGGTTCACGACCGCCGCATACCTCGAGGCCGGCTGGGTGCTGCAGATTCCCGCACATCTGGTCACGGCACCGGTCGTTCGACCCGCCGAGGTGGCACCGCCTGCCGAAGCGGATACCTACATCGTGCAGCGCGGCGACACGCTGTGGGACATCGCCGACGAGCAACTGGGTGATCCCACGGCATGGCCGGAGATCTGGAACGGCAACGCCGGCGACGACATGGGCGGCGGCCGCACGTTCGATGACCCCGACCTGATCCTCCCCGGCTGGGAGCTCGATCTCGACGGTGCCGAACCTGCTGAGGCCGCGGACACCCCCGCCGACGGTGCGCCAGTCGTCGCCACACCCGAAGTCGACGCGACACCCGAAGTCGTCGCACCACCTGACGCCGTCGCACCACCCGAGGTCAACGTCGAGGCCGAGCCATCGGCGGTCGCAACCACCCCATCAACCACCCCGGCAACCACGCCCAACACCGGCGCGCTGAGCACCGCCCCGACCAGCACGACGAGCGTCGTCCCCGCCGGGATGGGCGGCGACGACGCAGCGGGCGTCGACCAGGCACCCGCTGAAGCGCCCGGGGCGCCGTCGCCGCTGCGAATGGAGCATGCAGCGCTTCTCGCCGCTGGGGTGCTGGCGCTGGTCGGGGTCCGTCGCCGCCAGCGATTACGGGCCGCCATGCCGCGCCATCGGGTGCCCGAGCCACGGCCGGAAGCCGTCGTGACCGAGCGTCGACTGCGCTCCATCGATGCCGGCGAGCGGGCAATGCGTGTCGACGTCGCCTGCCGCGCCGCCGCATGGTCGCTCATCGGCACGGGGGCTCAGATTGGGTGGGTCGAGGTGACGCCCGACGGCGACGTCGGCCTGCGCCTATCAGGTTCGGCCGATCTGCCGGCACCGTGGACGGGCGCCGATCACGACTGGTGGTTGGCGGCCGATGTTCCGGTGGAGTTGCTGAGCAACGATGCCCGCCAGGTGGGCATGCCGTGCGTGGCGCTCGTTCAACTCGGGGTCACGGCGGCCGGTGCCGACGTCCTGATCGACGTCGAGGCGTGTGGGACGCTGGCCGTCGAGGCTCGGCGCGACCAGGCCGACGAGGTGATTACGGCCCTCGCCGCGGGGCTCGCCTCGTCGATGTATGCCGAGGTCGCCCATCTCATCGGTGTCGGTCTCCCGAGCGAGGCGCTGCTCGGACACCGCAATGCCCATGTCGCCGAGTCGACCCATGGTGCGTTCGAACTGGCCCGTGCACTCGTGGGTACGACCGCCGACAACGAGCGGACGTCGTTCGAACTGCGATCGTTGCGAACGGGGGGCGAGATGTGGGAGCCCGCCGTGGTCTTGATTGGCGACGGCGAGGTACCGCACGATGAGGAGCTTCCGGCCGGTGGCCACGGGATCGGGCTCGTGACTCCGGTCGTGCCGGGCGGACTCCCGGATGCGCCGACACGGCTCGTCGGGGCGGCCGACTCATGGCGCCTGATCGGATTCGGGTCGGCGATCGAGTTGACACCGGTGGGCCTGTCGAACGATGACCTCTCCGCCATCGACGCGGTGCTCGCCGACGCCGACAGCGAGCTGCAGTCGATCGAACTCGACGCCGTGCGTTGGGCCGTCGACGCCGATGACCCTGCTGACGCCGGGGTCGAGTTCGTCCCCATGACCCATCGCATCGTCGTCGGTCTGCTCGGCGGAGTCGAGATCAACGATGATGAGGGCACGCCGGGAACGTTCGAGCGATCGAAGACGGTTGAGCTGATCGCCTGGCTGGCGACCCACCGCAACCGAGCGACGCGTACCGGGGCCCGAACGGCACTCTGGGAACTCGACGTGCGCGACGCAACGTTCGCCAATGTGGTGTCGGAAGCGCGGCGTGGACTTGCGCGCCTGGTGGCACCCGACGATGGCGAGGAGTGGGTGGCACGCACGCTCACCGAGCAGTTGCCGCTGCACGCCGCAGTGGTGACCGATGCCGACCTGGTGAACGCGCGGCTCGCCCATGCACGGGTTCAGCCTCCGGCGCAGGCGATCGCCACGCTGCGCCCGGCCGTGGCGATGATCCGCGACATGCCGTTCGCCGGCACGAGCTACCTGTGGCCCGACGCCGAGGGGATCACGTCGAACCTCGTGTTGCTGGCGATCACCGCAGCGGCCGAGTTCGCCGGGCATGCGTTGTCGCTCGGCGACACCGACGGCGTGTTCTGGGCGACGGGGCGCGGATTGCAGGCGCTGCCCGGCCACGAAGAACTGATCGGGTTGCGTATGCGGGCCCACGCTCGGGCCGGCGATCTCGCAGGCGTGCGCCAGGAGTGGGAGTCGTACGAACGAGTCCTCGTCGCCGACGCCTGGTCAGACGGCGAACCCGCCCCCAAACTCCTCGCCCTGCGCCGCGAACTCCTCTCCCCTGAACCCCGGTGACTGTTACATCTGGGGTCTGACAGGCGTAACACCGACGGCGTGTTCTGGGCGACGGGCCGAGGCCTCCAGGTACTGCCCGGCCACGAGGAACTGATCGGATTGCGCATGCGAGCCCACGCACGGGCGGGCGACCTCGCAGGAGTTCGCCAGGAATGGGAGTCGTACGAACGGGTTCTGGTCGCCGACGCCTGGTCAGACGGCGAACCCGCCCCCAAACTCCTCGCCCTGCGCCGCCAACTTCTCTCCCCTTAACCCCGGTGACTGTTACATCTGGGGTCTGACCCCAGGCGTAACAACCGACGGCGTGTTCTGGGCGACGGGCCGAGGCCTCCAGGTACTGCCCGGCCACGAAGAGCTGATCGGGCTGCGCATGCGGGCCCACGCTCGAGCCGGCGATCTCGCAGGAGTGCGCCAGGAATGGGAGTCGTACGAACGGGTCCTGGTCGCCGACGCCTGGTCAGACGGCGAACCCGCCCCCAAACTCCTCGCCCTGCGCCGCCAACTCCTCTCCTCAACCTGACGCACGCGATGTGTCAGACCCGTCGGGTACGTCTGTTTCCGAACGCAGCCCGAAAACGCGAAGAATCCCCGCCGGCCAAAGCCGACGGGGATTCTTAACATCAAGTCTGATTCAGATGATCACGGGACGACAGGGCACTTGGTGTTCTGGACCGTTAGGCTGCCGTCGGCGTTCATCAAGTAGTTTGACGAAGGATCCACGAGGAAGCCGGCCAGCACGAGGGCTCCTTCCGCAGAGGTTCCTGCCGGGATGGCCACGGGCGGTGTCGACTTCGTCGCCGTGATCGTGCCGGGGAGCGCCGTGCCGCCGTACTGGGCAAACCACGTCTCCGCTGCCGTCTCGAGGGTCTTCTGGTCAGCGCTACAGGCCGAGGTCTGGCCTTGGTCGGTGATGCCACGGACCGCGAACACCGTGACGGTGGCGAGGATGCCGAGGATGACGATGACGATGAGGAGTTCCACCAAGGTGAAACCTTTGTCCTGCTTGTTTTCCATTTGAATGGTTCCTTCCGCTCTTTGGTTGGGGTGCTCCCGGAGGAGACGTTTCTCACGAAGCGCTCCGTGAGAACCATCTCCCGTTGCGCAGCTATTTCTTCGGCGCCCACGAATCGATCTTGAGCACAAAGTTCGAAAATCGCGAAAGATCAACAACTCGTCAGGAGCGGTTCAAGAACCAGACAGAGCGAGCCGATGTACGTACAGGCGCCCAGAGCGGGCGGCGCACCCTCAAAGAGGAACGACACCACATGTTCGGCAAGACCCACGAGACTGACGACACCGACACCCTCGACTCCGGAGCGATCGACGGGTTCTTCGGCGACGAGGCCGCCGCCGAAGCCGTTGTCGAAATGCACGAACTGAAGCACCGGGTACAGCAGGTCGAGTCGCAGATCAACAGCCAGTTCACATCGCTCGCCACCTATGCCCAGATTGCACAGGAGCAAGTCGAGGTGGCCCGGTCGGAGGCCAAAGCCACCACCGAGCGGTCAGAGCAGCGCATCACCTCACTCATCGAGCGCGAACGCGCCGACCGCATCTCCTCGTTCACGGGCGTTGCCCCCGCCGGCTCGGCTCCCGACGTCACCGCCCGCCTCGACGCACTCGAGCACTCCGTCGCCCAGATCCGCAAGGGACTCGACGAATGCCTCCAACGTCAGAAGGCGCTCGCGGATGCAATCGCCACGATGTTCGAGTGCATGCCGCGTAACTCCACCACCGTCGAGCCGGCCGCTGTCGCTCAGTACGACGAGAACGTCAATGAAGTTGACACCGAGGTCTTCGAAACAGAGGTGTTCGAAACGGCGGAGGTCATCGCCTTCGCGCCGCTCACCCTCGACCCGCCGAGAATCGACACCGACCGGCAATCATCGCCGCTTAACGGCCCCATCGCCGACCTATCCCTCAACGGCTGATACCGCACTCCTCCCTTGTCGTCAGTCGAACGACATGACGACGGCGAGCCCCGCCTCAACAGCTGCATCGCCCTGGCGTCGGTCGGCCGTCACGAACGAATCGGCGTCGACCTCGAGTGCAGTCGCGATGTGGATCGCGTGGAGCGAACGAAGTGACCGTCCGGGGAGCGATCCCGCCCGGACCAGGAGCGCGTCGGTGACTTGGACCAAGTCGACGAGATCCAACGCGGCCCGCACATCATCAGTGGCGAGACCCTGCCGCTGGCCGAGCCGGTGGAGTTCGGTTGTGAGGATCGCCGACGACACCAACTCATCACCCGCGCCGCGATATCCGTCGAGAGCTCCTATCACGCCGCCGGAGTCAGGTTCGTCGACGATCGTCTTCGCATACACCGACGGGTCAACGTCGCAGATCATCGATCGCCGCGAAGATCGTCGAGCATGTCAGCGATCGTCTCTGTGCAAGTCACCCGTCGCAGCGACTCGAACGACGCATCACTCCGACGCGGACGAATAGCTCCGGCGAGCTTCATCAACTCGTAGCGGCTCGAGCCCGGAGGGACGAGAATTGCGACCACCTCACCGTGGTTGGTCACCTCGATGATCTCGCCGTTCTTCACGTCGTCGAGCACACGACTGCTGTTGTTGCGCAACTCGCGGTGGGCGATCGTCCTCATCGCTTGGAGCGTAACAATCCGAGACCGACAGGATCAGCGGACGATTTCCATGCGCATGCCGACTTCGTCCCACGTGGGATCGATCGGCATCCTGCTGACCGCCCGGCCTGATGCTCGGCGTGCCGTGAACAGCAGCGCTGCGACCGCCAGCAGGTGCACACCGGCTGCGCCGTCGGGCGGCGTCCGAGTCACCACCTCGTCGACGCCCGGCAGGCGCTGACGGATCAGCTCGAGCCGTTCGAGCCGGCCATCCTCGTGATACGGCGACGTCGACAACGGCACATCGCTGTTCATCGCGGTGAACGACACGTCGGGATTGGCCGAAAAGAAACTCCGGGAGTGGTACGGCTGCATCTCGCGAGCGGCCTCACGCACCCAACGCAAACGGCGCAGGTCGTGTTTGGTCATCCACGGCTCCATCCGCTGCGCCTCGGCGTTCGTCGCCGAGATCGCCTCACGGCACGGCGTACCGCTGATCGCCACCACGCGCGGCCACCCCACGTACTCGCGCGCCTCGCGGTCGCACTGGCGAAACTGGCCCATCGGAGTGTCGAACAGGCCCATCGGCGCGTTGATCGCCGCCGCTTCGAAGGTCGGCCGGTAGTCGAGCACCTCGAACAGCTTCGGAAGCACGAAGGCTTCCTCGGCGGCAACGGTGATGCCCGCGAGGCGAGCGGGCAGCACCAGCCAGCCACCCGGGCAGGGGGTAACCCCGGCGATGTTCTTGTACGGCAACTTCGGGGCGACCACGGCGGATCAGCCGCCGTTCACGGACGGCACCGGAGGTGCCATCTCCTGGCCGCCATAGGTGCCCGAACCCGACGATGCGGCCTGGCCCGTCGACACCGTGGCGTGAGCATGCATCTGGGCGCGAGCTGTCTGGAGCTGAGCCTGCACTTCCTTCGGGTAGGCGCTCGACTCCATGGCCACCTCCATGGTGATCAACCCGGCCGCCACCAGGCGTGCAAGGTCCATCTCGACGGTCTGCATGCCGTCGCCGGCACCCGTGGAGATCATGTTGCGCATCTGGCGCGACTTGCCCTCACGTACCAGGTTACGGATGGCCTCGTTGGCGATCATCACCTCGTAGGCGGCCACGCGGCCGCCGGCAACACCGGGGAGCAGACGCTGCGAGATGACGCCCTGAAGGGCACCTGCCAGCATGATCTGGATCTGGTCGCGGCTCTCGCCGGGGAAGACGTCGATGATGCGGTCGAGCGCCTGCGCGGCGTCGTTGGTGTGCAGCGTCGCAAACACGAGGTGGCCGGTCTCGGCGAGCGACAGCGCAATCTGGATCGAGTCGAGGTCGCGCATTTCGCCGAGGAGCACCACGTCGGGGTCTTCACGCAGGGCGCTGCGCAAGCCGTCGGTGAACGACTCGACGTCGGTGCCCACCTCGCGCTGATTGACCATCGCCATCTTGTGGTGGTGCATGTACTCCACCGGATCCTCGATGGTGAGAATGTGCACTGGTTTCGTGTCGTTGATCCGATCGATCATCGCAGCCAAGGTCGTCGACTTCCCCGAGCCTGTCGGGCCCACCACGAGGACGATGCCGTAGGGCTTGTTGAGGAGACTCGTGCAGGCAGCGGGTGCGCCGAGCTCTTCGAGCGTGCGCACCCGGAACGGCACGACGCGCAGCGCGAGGGCCAGGTTGCCGCGTTGACGGAACGCGTTGGCACGGAACCGGCCGACACCGGCGAGACCGAACGAGAAGTCGACCTGGCGGTCGCGGTTCAGTTCCTCGAGCTTGCGTTCGTCGAGTAGCGAGTAGATCATGCGGTCGATCTCGTCGGAGGCCAATACCGGCACGTTCTCGAACGAGACGAGCACACCATCGCGGCGCACGGTGGCCGGACGACCCACCGTGAGGTGGAGGTCGGACGCACCTGAATCGACGGTCGCCTTGAGGAGCGACTCGAGCATCGGATCTGGAATGGACATGGTTGGCTAACCTTCCGCTCGGGCCAGCGCACGCCGCGACGGCGTGAACGAGGACCACATTTGCTGATGAGCTTTTCTCTGTTGATCGTGTTTGCAGTCGTGGCCGGTCTGGTGATCGGCTCGTTCCTGACGGTGGTGGTGGATCGTGTGCCACAGGGCGAATCGGTGGTGGCACCGCCGAGCCGATGTGGTTCGTGCGGGCTCCGCCTCGGCCCGCTCGACTTGGTGCCGGTGCTCAGCTGGGCCGCACTGCGCGGCAAGTGCCGACAATGTGGGGCGAAGATCGGCATCGAACCGATCGTGCTGGAGTTGACAACGGCAGGACTTTTCGTGCTGATGGCGATCCGCTTCGACGACATGCGCGCCGCGATTCCTGCGTACTGCATCCTGTGCGCCACGCTCGTCGCGCAGACGTGGATCGACCTGCGTACGCAGCGACTGCCGCGTGAGATCACCTACACGGGCATGTTGCTGGGCGCGGTCGCCCTCGCGGTTGCCGCGATCGTGCTCGACGAACCCGAGCGCATCTGGATGGCCGCACTGGGTGCTGCCATCGCCCTGGTGACGATGTGGTTGATCTACACACTCAGCCGGGGCGGCATGGGCGACGGCGACGTACGGCTGGCGCCGCTGCTCGGCATGTTCCTCGGCTGGATCAACCCCGGCATCGTGCTGCCCGGGCTGTTCTTCGGCTTCCTCGCCGGCGCGGTCGTCGGCGTGGCGATGATGGCCGGCAACCGCGCCGGCCGTCGAACTGCACTGCCGTTCGGGCCATTCCTGGCCCTCGGCACGATCGTGGGGATCTTTGTCGGTCAGCATTTCGTCGACATCGTCCTCGGGCGCTGACCCGAGGGTCAGATTTGCCCCTTGGTTCCGTTGAGCACGCCGTACATCGCTGACACCAGCGCCACAGCGACGAAGCCGACGATGAGCCCCACGAAGATGATCATCAGGGGTTCGAACATGGTGGTGAACTTCTTGATCCGGCTCTCGAGCTCCCGGTCGAAGTAGATACTGGCCGTGGCGAGCTGCATGTCGAGCGTTCCGGTCTCTTCGCCGACCTTGAACATCTGGCGTGCCGCGCCGGGAAACAGCTCGGTGTCGATGAGTGGCTGGGAGAAACCCTGACCCTCGAGCATTTGCGCCCGGGCGATCTCGAGACGTTCCTTGTAGACAACGTTGCTGCATGCGTCAGTCGTGGTCTTGAGTCCCTCGGGCAGCGGCACGCCGGCCGCGAGCATCGCCGAAAGGATGCGACAGAACCGTTCGAGAATCGCGTAGTCGACGATTCCTTTGATGACTGGGATCTTCAGCACCAGACGGTTGTTCCAGACCTTGCCGGTCGGGTGCTTGAAGAGGAACATCAGGGTCCCGCCGATCACCAGGAAGAAGCCGGCAGTGATGAACCACAGGTCGGTGAAGAGCCGCGAAAAGGCCAACAGCATTTTCGTCGGCAGCGGCAGCTCGGCGTCGAGTTCCTCGAACAGCGGCTTGAACTGCGGCAGCACGTACCCGGCGAGGATCAGTACGGTGATCATCGCCATCACCATGACGACCAACGGGTACGACAGCGCCGATACCACCTTGCTGCGGGTCTCGATCTCGCGTTCGAGGTAGTCCGACAGGCTCTCCAACGCCGTGTCGAGCTGACCGGTGAGTTCGGCCGACTGCAGGATGCCCACGTAGTAGTCGGGGAACACGTTGGGGTGTCCGGCCGCGGCGGCAGAGAACAGCCCACCGTTGCGGAGATCGTCGACGAGGTTGCTGAGGGCGCGTCGCAGCGCGACGTCTTCGGTTTCGTCGCCGATGACGATGAGCGCGTCGGTGATGGGAATGCCGGCCTTGACGAACACGGCGAGCTGACGCGTGAAGTGCATCAGCTCCTTCTTCTTGACCTTCTCCTTGGTGAGCTCGAGGTCGAGCATCCCACGGCGTTCCTCGATCTTGGTCGGGAACAGGTTCTGTTGAATCAACAGCGCACGCGCCGCGCCGATGGTGTCGGCTTTGGTCACCCCCTCGGTGGGAGAGCCGGTGGCGTCGATTGCGGCGTAGGCGAACTTGGGCATGATCTGCTCCGTGTCTCGGGTGTCTCAGTGGGCAAACAGGGTTCGGACGACTTCGGGGATGGTCGTGACGTCGTCGTCGACCATCTGCATTGCTTCTCGGAGCATCGTGCGCATACCTTGAGCAACTGCCAGACGGCGAAGCTCCTCGGTGGTGGCCCAGCCGACGATCAGACGACGTACTTCAGGGGTAATCCGCAGCAGTTCGTACACGCCAATGCGGTCGCGATAGCCGGTGTTCGAGCAGTAGCTGCAGCCCTTGCCGTGATAGAAGACGGTCTTGTCGCTCCCACCGGAATGCTGACGGAACACGGCCAACTCCTCGGCGCCGGGCGTGTAGGGCTCCTTGCAGTTGTCGCACATCTTGCGCAGCAGCCGCTGCGACACCACACCAACGATCGCGGAGGCAACGAGGAACGCCTCGATGCCCATGTCGAGCAGGCGGTGCAGCGCAGCAACGGCGTCCGTGCCGTGCAGTGACGACAGCACGAAGTGACCGGTGAGGGCCGACTGGATGGCAATTCGCGCCGTGTCGACGTCGCGGATCTCACCGACGAGAATCACGTCAGGGTCTTGGCGCAGGAGGGCCTTGAGGCCCGTCGCAAACGTCAATCCGGCCTTGATGTTGGTCTGCACCTGGTTGATGCCGGGGAACACGTACTCGACCGGATCTTCGACCGTCGTCACGTTCTTGCCCGTGGAGTTGATCTCGAGCAGCGTGGCGTACAGCGTGGTGGTCTTGCCGGCGCCCGTCGGGCCCGCACAGATGACCATGCCGAACGGCGCGTGCACCAGCTTCGAGTAGGTCTTGTAGGTCTCCGCCGGCATGCCGAGCTGGCCGAGGCTGACCATCGACTTCGACTTGTCGAGCAGACGCATGACGATCTTCTCGCCGAACACCGTCGCCACCGACGACACACGAACGTCGATTGGGCGACCGTCGACCTTGGTCGAGAACTGGCCGTCCTGAGGGGCCCGCTTCTCGACGATGTTCATCTCCGACATGATCTTCAGGCGGCTGATGAGTGCGTTGTGCGCCGACAGCGGCAGCGAGAACGCCTCGATGAGGTGGCCGTCGACGCGGAAGCGGATGCGCAGCCGATCGTCGAGCGGTTCGATGTGGATGTCGGAGCTGCGGTCACGCAGCGCCTGGCCGACGATCTTGCCGACGAGCTGCACCACTGGCGCCTGGTCGTCGAGGTTGACCTCGGCAATGGTCTCGGCGGCCTGGCGTTGATCGTCCTCGGTGGCAAAGGCGGCAACGATGTGATCGACATCGGCCGTCGAGCGGTACATCTGCTCGATGAACGACGTGACGGTCTTCTCATCAGAGGCCTTCCAGGCGAAGCGCTGACCCGTTGCCGTTTCGACCTGCTGGCGCCGGTACGCCGACGGATCGGCGGCGTACAGCACGATCAGGCCGTCTTCCTCGCCGATCGGCATCACCTTGTGGGTGCGGGCGACCTCCTCGGGGAAGCGGGTGACGATCTCTTCGTCGAGCTGCACGATCGAGACGTCGGCGACCGGTACCTGACACACCGCAGCGACGGCCGTCGACAGCTCGACACGGCCGACGCCATGGCGATTCAGGAGTGCCGTGCCGAACTTCAGCAGGTCGCCGTTGGCATCTGCCAGTGCCGCCTCGAGCGTCTCGGCATCGAGATGCCCACCCTGAACGAGTGCCTGGCCGACCGCGTCGCACTCATCGACTGATTCACCCATCGGTGGTGGCTCAGCGAGCGCGGTGGCTGCGCGGCCGCCCATTGGGGTGGCGAGATCTTCCGGACGGGGTTTGCGAAGTGCCATGGCGTCGCTTTCGGCTCAGTGCTGCGCGTTCACGGGGGAACTGAACGTGGTCGGGGGAGAAATTGGAGTCGATGCCGATGGAGAACCATCCAGGTCTGCCGACGAGGTGGCCGGCGACGTCACGAGCGGCCGTTCGGAGACGGATCCCATCGCCGCGAGCGCCCGCTGGACAGCGTCGTCCACATCGCTCGTGTCGCGGTCACCAACATCGAGATCGACGGAACCGGACGACATCGTCGCAACATCGCTGCGACGGACAAACTGGTTCGGGTCGAGGGCGATGAGTGCTCGTTCCACTTCTTCGAGTCGTTCGAGCTGCACCGCAGTTTCCACGTCGAGATGCTGCTCCTGCAGCTGGGTCTCGACTTCAACGAGGCGAACCACGGCCTTGTCCAATGTCTGGCCCATTGATTCCTGGAATCGTTCGGTCTCGATCCGGATGAGTTCGACCTCACCAGCCAGGCCTCCGACACGATCCTTGAGATCGTCGAGGGCATCCACGTCGACGGCGTCGAGGCGACCTGCGATCGCATCGATGTTCTTGTTCACCTCGTCGAAACGAGAGTCAGCACCGGCGAGTCGATCGCTGAGCAGGTTGACCGCATCGTCGAGGCTCACGCTCACCCGGCCGACGTAGGCGTCGATGTCGGCAACGCGTTGGCCAACGGTTTCGTTGATGCGTGCCTCGGTGGTCAGGAGGCGTTCGTTGATGCGGCTCTCGGCCTGTTCGACGCGACTCCCGACGACGTTGGCGACCTCGGCCTGCTGGCGCGCCGCCTGCGCCGAGACTTCGTCGAGCCGCGTCGCCAGGCCGACGAGGCGACCATCGATCTCCTCGGTCACCTGTGCGGAGACCTCGTCGATACGACTCTCGGTCGCTTCAGTGATGACGTTGATGTGTTCGACGATCTTCGCGGCCTGGTCGTCGAACTTGCGGACCGTGCGGTCGAGCGACACGAGCTCGGTTTCGAGGCCCTCCTGACGATGCTCGAGTTGTTTGACGATCGGTTGAGCGGCGGACTCGACCGCGGCGACAAGACCGAGGTTGATCTCGTCGGCGATCCGTCCGATTCGCGTCTCGACCTCTTCCTGGCGACGCTTCGATGCGGTCGCGAACTCGGTGAGGCGGACGTCGAGGGCTCGATGAATTTCGGTCTGGAATGCCGACGTCGTTGCCTGCGAACGCTCAACTGCCGGCAGGAGAGCGAGGACCTGCTCGTCGGTGCGGGCACGAGCGGCCCGCTCGGCTGTCACCTCGTCGCGGAGCCGCTGGAGCTCAGCCGACACCATCTCGTTGTATCGGGCCAGTTCGAGTTGCACGGCCGCGACGATGCTGGATCGGAACGCATCGTAGTCATCGGTCATCATGTGGTCCTTCGAGTCGGTATGCCACCGTGGTGGCGGTTCGGTTCGCAGGTGATCTATCGGCACCCGATTTGCCGATCTTGAGAGTTCGCTGAGACGGAATTGACACAACCCGAGCCGAGCGTTGTGATCGAGCCGACCTAACGTCGTCGACATGCGTGTCCACCTCGTCGACGGGACCTACGAGCTTTTCCGCCAGCACTTCGGTTCGGCGTCACGCCATTCCGACAGCGGCCCCTACGCGGCGGTGGCGGGTGTGGTGGGCTCCACGCTTGCGCTGGTGCAGGACGGCGCGACCCACATCGGCGTGGCGTCCGACCACACGATCGAGAGCTTCCGTAACGATCTCTGGGCCGGATACAAGACCGGCGACGGGATGGATCCCGACATCCTGCGCCAGATCCCCGTGATGGAGCGGGCGTTGTCGGCGGCCGGCTTCACCGTGTGGCCGATGGTCGAGTACGAAGCCGACGACGCATTGGCCGCTGCCGCCGCCGTGGCCGATCGTGACGAACGCGTCGACCAGGTGCTGATCGTCACCCCCGACAAGGATCTCGGCCAATGCGTGCGTGGCGATCGAGTCGTCCAGTTCGATCGTCGCAAACGCGAGATCATCGACGCCGATGGCGTGCGGGCCAAGTTCGGTGTCGGCCCCGAGTCGATCGCCGACTACCTGGGCCTCGTGGGCGACACGGCCGACGGTTTCCCCGGCCTACCGGGATGGGGTGCAAAGAGCGCCGGCCTGGTGTTGGCCCGATACGTCCACATCGAGAACATCCCGCCAGCAGCGGGCCAGTGGGATGTCACCGGATTGCGGGGGGCGGCCAAACTGTCGGCGACACTGCAGGCGCAGCTCGCCGACGCGCTGCTCTTTCGCGAGATCGCGACCGTGGTGACCGACATCGACGTGGGCACCGTCAACGAGTGGCACTGGACAGGTCCCACCGCGAAGTTCGCAGCCGTCGCCGACGAGATCGACGCCCCCGACCTGGTCGCCTTCGCCGAACGCCTCGCCCCGACGGGCTGAACAGCAACCCAAACCTGAAATTCGGAGCGATCATTGCGCTCAGCGCAACATCGACTCCGAAATTCGGGTGACGCCGCCGACTGAGGTGACGACCAGACGATCTGCGGCACACAGACGATGCCGATGAAGGCTGCTACCTTCCGGTCCTGACCTGGTTCACGGGCGCCCATTGCACAGGGCCCGATCGTCACCTCACTCGGCGGCGTGCCATCACCCTACCGGGCGCGTTCGGCGACGCGCCAGCTAGCCTTCGCAGGCGGTTCCGGCACTGGAGAACAGCGTCGGAATTCGAGGAGGGGTGCGAGAGCGGCCGAATCGGCACGCTTGGAAAGCGTGTGAAGGGCAACCTTCCGTGGGTTCGAATCCCACCCCCTCCGCCATGGTGCCCTCCAGTGCGTTTCCCCCCGGCGCGCTTCCGTCGGGACTGAACGTCGACGAGGCGATGGGGCTGGCCCTCGATGAGGCAAGGCGTGCGCTCGACCACCACGACGTGCCGGTCGGGGCGATTGTTGTCCACAACGGCATCGTGATCGCCGCTCGACACAACGAGCGCGAACTCCACGACGACCCGGTCGCCCACGCCGAGATCCTCGCACTTCGCGACGCCGCGGCGCACCTGGGACAGTGGCGCCTCGACGAGTGCGCGATGTACGTCACGCTCGAGCCGTGCCCGATGTGCGCCGGCGCTCTCGTCAACTCCCGACTCGGCCACCTCGTGTACGGCGCGCATGATCCCAAGGCGGGTGCCGTCACGAGTCAGTTCGACCTGGTGAGCGGCGAGCGGCTGAATCACCGCGTCGAAGTGACCAGCGGTGTGCGATCGACCGAGTCGGCCGAGCTGTTACGCGAGTTCTTCCGCGTCCGACGTGCGTCGAAAGCGGAAGAACTCGAGTGAACGCCGATCCGTATCCGGTTCAGTGATCCTTGCGACGCAGGCTGCCGATGAGGCGCCGCAGCGCCGAGCTGCGCTCGCTGGCAGCATCGTGGCTCGATTGGTCGTCGGCGAACACGGTTGATGCGTCAACCTCCGTCGGCAGCGCCGACTGTTCCAAACGCTCGGCGGCCGCAGCAGCTGCCTCGGCCTCCGCGTACATCACCTCTGCACTCGTGGCCATCGTGGGAGGCGCGAATCCGCCCAGGCCCGATGGCTGCGTGACCGGAAGTTGATTCGTGTCATCGAACGGGTCGAAGTCGCTCGTGAGGGATGCGATTATTGGGACTTCGCCCGACACCATCTCAATGGCGGCGATCGCTCGACGAACGGCGGCGGCGACATCGTCGGGAACCTCATCGGCCTCGGCATCATCGTCGGTGAGTTCGAGTGCCGGCATCTCGAATCGGAGATCGCCGTTGTCAGCGTGGATGAATGCGGGCGCGACCTGCGGCGACGCAAGGGCGGCTTCAACGAGCACCGGTTCGTCAGTGGCGTTCGGCCAGGTCACCTGGAAGTCGGTCGGGTCATCGTCGAATGCGACGATCTCGACCATCGAATCGTTCGGCGACACTTCAATGCCGGTGTCGAACTCGGTGTCGAACTCGGTGTCGGTGTCGGTGTCGAACTCGGTGTCGGTGTCGAACTCGGCCTCGAACTCCGCGTCGACGTCGGTCTCCGCCTCGGACTGGAAGTCGGGTGAATCGAACTCGATGCTCACCTCATCGAAGGGAGTATCGAGGCCAACACCGGCGCCCGCCGCGTCGCCGTCACGGACGGGCTCGAACATGAACACATCGAACACACTTGACGCGTCGAACGGTGAGGTCGGATCCGAGAGCTCGTCCCACTGGATGATGAGCTCGTCGTCGTTCGTATCGACGACCATGTCAAAACTGGGGAGTTCGGCGCCGATGACCGGGTCGATCTCCGAACCAATCCGACGAGCTGCGGCTTGTGCATCGATCTGCCCTACGAACCAACGATGCACGCCGGACGGATGGTGGCGGTAGGCCGTGACGCGCACCGTCGCAACGGCGTGGTTCGCCAGTTCGGTAATCAGGTCCTCGGTCGACGTCTCGGTCACGACGAGCACGGCATCACGGTCGATGGATGCCTCGCGGTCGAACAGTCGACCGAGATGCTCCACGTCACCGACACGCACCGTCCCTCGTTCGAGTTGGATCCTGTCGACGACGCCGGCATCGAGGAGCCGTCGACCGAGCGACGTATCCGAGGTCCGTTCGGCGTAGTAGACCACGCCGTTGTCGAGGTACACGAGCACCTCGGGATCGACCTCGAACACGACCTCACCGGTGAACGCGCGCTCGCGCGCTTCATCGAGCGTCATCCAGCCTGGCTGCGGTCCGCTGACCGACAGTGACGCTGTTGACGTCTCGGCCGAACCGGACTTGATTCCAGTGTTGTGCATCATCAGGCCACCTCTACCTTTGTTGGTTCGATCGACGCGAGCAGCGTCAGGAGGATTTCGACGACGACCTCCCGGCCGGAGTCAGGGTCGATCAGTTGGCACGGCACGGCGGCCTCGCCGTCGAGTGCGCCGAGCGAGCGCGCCAAGCGACGCGCCACTTCCACGTCGTCGCAACGATTCACGGCGATGACCGCCGGAACACGCAGGTCACGCAGCAGTGCTCGCAATTCGACGCCGGCAGCCGCGTGGGTTTCGAACGCCTCGGCGTCGATCACGAACGCCACGACGTCGACGTCACCCTTGAGAATGTTGGTCATGAACCGAAAGCGCACCTGGCCCGGTGTGCCGAACAGCAACAGCCGGACGTCGTCGTCCGCAAGCTGGTACGTGCCGAAGTCCATGGCGACGGTGGTGAACGACTTGATGTCGGACTCCTCGCCACTGGTCGCGACGTCGGTCGAGATCACCTGGGTCTGTGAGACCGATTGGATCATCGAGGTCTTGCCGGCGGCGAACGGTCCGGTGACCAGGATCTTGAAGACCTGGCTCACGTTGTCGCACCAGCGAGCATCGACGCGTGGCTCTGCACCACCGTGCGCAACTCGCGTTGGTCGACGCGTGTCGACGCGAGCAGGGCGAGCACCCGTTGTGTCCCGATCGGCCACACCAGCAGGAGGCCGGCGTCGTGGTCGACCACGAGCTGATGCAAGCTGTTCCCGCCACCCATCGCAGCGAGTTGCCGCGCAAGGCCGACAGCGGCGGCGAGCATCGCGGGATGCGACGCTTCATCAGCCATCGAGGAGCTGCGCGCGAGGCCGAATCCGTCGACCGATGCAAGCAGCGCGCCGCGTACGCCCTCGACCCGTTGAGCCAGCTCGTCGAGCACGTCGACCATCGGCGTCGTCACCGAGATGGTCGTCGGGGATGGGGTGGTGAATGTTGCGTCCGGAGCTGTCCAGCTCTCGGGAATCGCCGGTGGCCGAGGCGGCACGAACCCGTTCATGAACGACGAGGAACCGTCGACAACTGCCTTGACCTTTTCCATACAGAGGACGTATCGGCACTCCGAACGTCTTCTTGAGTTCTTTCTGCTGTGGACTCGACAGCAGGCAGTTGGTATATTTCTGCCATGGCAGATTACCATTCTGTAGCCATCGACGGATCAGGACGTCTTGTGATCCCCAAGGCATTGCGCGATCAACTCGGAGTCACGCCAGGCCAGCCGATCCGAGCATCAGTGCGCGATGGCATCCTCGAACTGGCGCCCGAACCGTTCGACGTTGATCTCGTCGAGCACGACGGCATCCTGGTCATCACTCCGAATGGCCCGGTGACACCACTCACTCGTGACGCGGTGCGCACGGTGCTGGAATCGACGCGTCGATGAGCGAGGCGACGCCCGACACGTCGGTCGTTGTCGCCGGGCTCAGCAGTTGGCATCCCGACCACGCAGCAGCGTTGTCGATCCTCACCGATCGGCCCGTCGGCGTTGCACACGTTCTCGCCGAGTCGTACGCCGTCCTCACGCGACTGCCGGGCGAGCACCGCGTGGCTGCCGACATCGCCTGGACCGCTGTGCGCTCGGTGTTCGGCAATGAGGTCATCACGCTCGGCGGAGAAATGCTTCGCTCACTCCTCGATCGGCTCGCGATGAGTGGAGTGTCAGGTGGCGCGACCTACGACGCTGTCGTGGCCGAAACCGCCAGGATTCACGACCGCCAATTGGTGACACTCGATCGACGAGCCGTTCGTACCTACGAGATCGTTGGAGCGCGCTTCACGCTGCTCGCCTGACTTGAACGGGAAGAGTGCGAAGCCCCGAATCGGCACGAGACCGACCACGCGCTCCTTCAAGAATCGTCGGTGACAGCTCAGACGCGTGACGGTGGCCTCACCCTCATGGTGATTCGGCGCCGATGATCGTCTCGACGACCGCTGAACGCACCCGTTCCACGTTGGCGCGCATCGTTGCGAACACCTGCTCCATCGTCACCGGTTCGTGGCCGTCGACGCCGGCGTCGTAGTCGGTCACCAATGCAACCGCGCCGTACCGGATGCCGAGTTCTGCGGCGAGCACCGCTTCTGGATATCCCGTCATGTTCACCACGTGCCAGCCCATCACACGGAACCACGAGCTCTCCGCTCGTGTCGAGAACCGCGGGCCATTGATCACGACCATCGTGCCGCCGTCGGTCACCTCGGCACCAGCGGAGCGGCAGCCCGCAACCAACCTCGCTCGGAGTTCGCGGTCGTAGGGTTCGGCGAAGGTCTGGTGGTGGACACTGCCGGTTCCCGGACCCGCCGGGCCGGGGCCGCCCACATCGTGGAACGTGTCGATGCGACCCCAGGTGCGATCCACGAGTTGGTCGACCACGACGAACTGCCCCGGATGGATGTCGGGCTGCAGCGATCCGACCGAGCACGGCGCGATCACCTGGCGCACGCCGAGGGAGTGCATTGCCCACATGTTCGCTCGGAACGGAACACGGTGCGCCACGAAATCGTGGTTGCGGCCGTGACGGGCGATGAACGCCACCCGTTGACCGGCGATCTCGCCGATGGTCACCGGGCCGGCCGGGGCGCCATACGGCGTGTCGATCTCGACGTCGACGGCGTCGTCGAGGAAGTCGTAGAAGCCTGATCCCCCGAACACCCCCCACTCGGCTCGGGGTTCGACCGGTGTGTCGCTCATGGGATCGCCTCCAAATTGGTTGTGTCGGTGCCTGATTCGAGCGCCGATGCAGGATCGGGATCTCTGCCTTGCCCGCGTCGTTCGATCCTGGCCCACAGCCAGAACGAGAACACCACGACGGCCCAGCCGGCGAGTATGTCGATCACATAGTGCTCGGCCAGGTACACCAGCGCGAACGCCATGGTGAGCGGATACAGCACCATCAGTGCTCGCGCCCACCGACGGTGCACCATCGGCCAGAAGAACATCACGACGAACAACGCGAAACCGGCGTGCAGCGACGGCATCGCCGCCGTCGGGTTGGCCCAATCACGGCCGTCGACCCAGACATGCACGAAGCCGTCGAACCCGAGGTACTGCCAGCCCCGACTCGCGGACCGCTGAAGCGGGGCGAGTGCGTCGAGTGGAATCTGGCGGCTACCGCCGGCTGCCATCCATGGCGGCGCCGTGGGCAGCAGCACGAACATCGCGCAGGCAATGGCCAACACCGTGGCCAAGCGCCGCATGAACCGCGACCAGAGGGCCCGGTCGGTGATCCACAGCACGGCGATCGCGGCGACCGGCACGATGAAGTGCGAGAAGTACACCACCGACGAGACCACATCCTGCGCTCCGACGTTGTCGCGCCAGAAGGTGCGCTGCAGCCACACCGTCGGGTCAGTGCCGAAGAACAGGAATCGGTCGATGTTGCGAACGCTCTCCACCTGCAGCGGCATGCCGAGACGGTCGGCGGCGCCTCGGGTTTCGTCGTAGGCGAACCACATCGCCGCATACAGCAGCAACCCGAACGGAAGGTAGAGCCAGTCGCGCCAGGGCTTGCCGATGTGGCCGATGATGAGGAACACCGTCACCGAGAGCACCACCGAGATGCGGTCGATGATCACGCCGTACTCGATGAACCAGGCCAGGTACGCCAGGCCGTACAGGCCGAGCAGTACCCGCCTGATGATCACCGTCGAGCGTCGGGGGCCACTGGTCGACTCGACGCCGCACTGGGGTTCGGGTTCGACGGCAACTCCGTCGCCGGTCGCCGTGGTCACACCCTGCAAGGTAATCGCCGCGGGATGATGGTGGGGACCCTGCCTTCCGAAACTTCCACGAAAGTGTCCCCTGATCGCCCCATTGCGTGGAAGGCTCGTTGTCGTGAACACCATCACCCAGCGAGTGTCCGATCTCGATGTCCGCCTGCGGGGGCCCGCACTCGGCCTTGCTCGCATCACCGTTGGTCTGCTGTGGCTGGCCAACCTGCACTGGAAGGTTCCCGGCGACTTCGGTGAGAGTACGAGCAGCGGACTGTTCAAGTACTCGGAGTCACTGACGCGCAACTCGACCTTCGCTCCGTTCACATGGGTCACCGAGCAGATCATCCTTCCGAACTTCTCGTTCTTCGGATGGTTCACCCTGATCGCCGAGACGCTCCTGGCGGCGCTGTTGATCATCGGGTGGCACACCAAGATCGTGGCCCTCGCCGGCGCTGCAATGACGTTGCCGATCATGCTGTCGGTGATCTACTACGACCGCAGCGATGAATGGTCGTGGGCGTACATCCTCATGATCGCCGCCCACGTGATGCTGTGGGCGTCGGACTCGGGTGCCCACCTCGGCGTCGACGGCGTCCTGCGTCGAGGTCCACGTGAGGCTCGGCGTGCGCTGCTGCCGATCGGAATCGCCACCACCGTGGTCGGCGTCCTCGGCCTGTACGTCGCCCGCTCGGTGACCTTCGTGGGATCCGAAGTTGCGCTGCTCGGATCCGACGCCGGCTTCATCGACGCCGAAGGTCGACTCGTACGCCGCTGGGAACTGAAGTTCGTGTGGTTCAACCCTCTCTGGGCGATCCTCACGATCGCCGCCGGAGTGCTCCTGATCCTGGCTGCGAAACGACTCTGGGCGGCACGGGTCGCCGGCATCGGGCTGCTCGCAATGGCCGTGGTGGTGTTCGCCACCCGCACATTCGACTACCTCCGCGACGACGGCTCGATCCAGCGCATCGCCACCGCATCGAACGCCGCGCTGTGGGGCGGGATCGGTCTTGCTGCGCTGCTGTTGGAGCGGGCTGCACGCGCCACGCCGACCTCCGCGCACGACACGCCCGGCGCCCCCGTCGACGCGCCGGTGGACGCTTCAGCCGACGCGCCGGTCGACTGAGTCAGATGCGGCGTTCGCTCCGCTTGCTCCCATGGATCCTGGGGGCTGCGCTGATCGCCGCGAGCGTGTACTTCGGTCGGTTGCTCCAGGAGGAGCGCCCCGAGGTGTTCCTCGGCGCGGCGCCATTGGTGGGTCAAAGTCCACGCGACGGGTGGGACTGGCGCGCCAGTTGGGCGCTCGTCGGCGCTGCGGGGATCGCCGCGGGCATCGCCTGGTGTGTCTGGACCGAGCGCTGGGCGCAATGGTCGATTCGGATCGTGATTGCCGTGACGAGCGTGGCCGCCGGTGGCTTCGCCGTGCTGCTCGCGCTGACCGACGGTCGCCAGGGCCTGCTGCGCGGCGCCGACCACCAGACCGAATACCTCGCGAATCTCGACATTGCGCCGGGCGCCGCCGAGTTCGTCCGTAACTTCGTCGACGACATCGATCGGTACTCCGTGCATGTTCGCGGCCACCCACCCGGGTTCGTGCTCGTGTTGAAGGCCATGGATGCGGTCGGGCTCGGCGGTGCGTGGCCAGTGGTTGCGCTGTCGGCGATCGGCACGATGCTGGTGCCCGCTGCCGTCCTGGTGGCGATCTTGGTCCTCGGCGACGATGGTTGGGTCCGCCGGGTCGCACCCCTCCTCGTGGTCGCACCGTACGCACTGTGGATGATGACCTCGGCCGATGCCGTGTTCGCAGCGTGTGGAGCCTGGTCGATCACCGCACTGCTGTTGGCCATGCGGGCGACTGGGCGCTCAGCAGCGGGGTGGGGTCTGCTGTCAGGGCTACTGCTTGGCGCCCTGTTGTTCATGACCTATGGCGGTGCAACGTTCGGGATTGCGCTGGTCGTGCCTGCGGCAGTGGCCTTGCGGGAGCGCCGACCGGGCGCCAGAATCGCCGTGGCGGCGGCGGCGCTCGCGGTCATCGCAGTGACCGCTGCGTTCCTCGCGCTGGGCTTCTGGTGGCTCGATGGTGCCCGGGAGACGCAGCGTCAGTACTGGGCGGGTACGGCAAAGTTCCGTCCGTTCGGTTACTTCATGATCGCCAACCTCGCTGTGGCGCTCATCGCGATCGGGCCCGTCGGATTCGCCGGCCTGCTCGCGTTCTGGCGTCACCGCAAGCCACCGCCCGGGGTATGGCCTGTGCTGGTGGGCGCCGCACTGGCACTGACGTTGTCGCACCTGTCGCAGTACACACGCGCCGAGGTCGAGCGCATCTGGCTGCTGTTCTATCCGTGGCTGATGGTCGCGACCGGTGTCCCGGCATTGACCGGTCGTCCGCGCACGCTCGCCGTGCTCGTCGGTGTGCAGGCGAGCTCGGCGATCGTGCTGCAGGCGGTACTGGTGTCGAAATGGTGAGTGCGTGAACGTCGTGATCCCCGTCGACTCAGGTGAGCTCGACGGGCCGGGGACCCACCGTGGATCGCAGCGGCGCCGAGCGGAACTCGAGCATCCCCTCGTCGAATCCAACCGCCGCGCGCAGACCCAACAGGTCAGCGGCGCGTTGCGGGCTCGCAAACACGTGACGAATGTCGCCGAGGCGATACCCGCCGACCACCTGCGGGCGCGGGGCCCCGTCGGGTCGCAGCGCCTCGGCCATGTCGAGCACCGAACGCGGCGTGCCACTGCACACGTTGAACGCGCCCGACACACCGTCGGCATGCACGAGCGCCAACACGTTGGCGTGGGCGACGTCGCGCACGTGCACGAAGTCGCGCAGCTGACCTCCGTCTTCGAACACCCGCGGTGCGTCGCCTCGTTCGTAGGCGCTGCGGAACAGGCTGGCGACGCCTGCGTACGGCGTGTCCTTCGGCATCCGGGGCCCGTAGACGTTGTGGTATCGAAGGCAGGTGATCACCGTGCCGGGATGCTCACGTTCGAACGCCGCGCACAGATGCTCCTGGGCCAGCTTGGTCGCGGCGTACACGTTGCGCGGATCGAGCCAGTGGTCCTCCGGCACGGACTCGGCCACCAGCGGTTGGCCGCAGATCGGACACGGGGGATCGAAGAGTCCGGCGTCGAGATCGACCACTCGACGCGGGCCCGGGCGCACGATGCCGTGGCCGGCGCAGCGGTAGCGCCCTTCGCCGTAGACCACCATGCTCGATGCGAGGACGAGCCGTCCGCCGAAGGCATCATCGTGCAGCGCTCGCAGAAGGCGAGCCGTGCCGAAGTCGTTGCGCGACACGTAGTCGGCCACGTCGGCGAAATCGACGCCGAGACCGACCTTGGATGCTTGGTGGCACACTGCATCGATGCCGTCAAGAGCCGTCGACCAGATCTCGGGGTCGCGGATGTCGGACCAGAGGTACTCGGCGCGGGAGTCGAGTCCGGCGGGCAGGCCGTCGTGGGCGGCCGGGTCGAGGTCGTCGAGTACTCGGACCGTGTGGCCGAGATCCAGCAACTCGTCGACCACGTGGGAGCCAATGAATCCTGCACCGCCGGTCACGAGGACGTGCATGAGTGCTCCTGTCGTCGAATGCTTCCCCAGCGATTGCGGACCTGCTGATGCCTGATGTGATCCTGCCCGCCCTCGACGAGGCCGCCGCGATCGGTTGGGTGCTCGAACGCATGCCGTCGGGCTTTCGGGCGATCGTCGTCGACAACGGTTCCACCGACGCCACGGCGAGCATTGCGCGGGCGGTCGGAGCCCTGGTCGTCGAGGAGCCCCGCCGGGGATTCGGTTCGGCCTGCTGGGCCGGGCTGCAGGCGGCCACCGACGACGTGGTGTGTTTCATGGACTGCGATGCTTCGCTCGACCCCGTGGCACTGCCGCTGTTGGTCAGCCTCCTCGAACGCGGTGACGCCGACCTCGTGATCGGCGAACGGATCGCGCGGCGCGGTGCCTGGCCCGCTCACGCCCGCTTCGCCAACCGGGTGCTCGCCGCAGAAGTGCGTCGGCGTACCAAACTCGACCTTGCTGACATCGGCCCGATGCGCGTCGGGCGACGACAGGGTCTGCTCGACCTCGGCATCCGCGATCGCCGATCGGGATGGCCGCTGGAAATGGTGCTGCGGGCGTCGCATGCCGGATGGACCATCGTCAACGTGCCCGTCGCGTATCACGAACGCGCCGGTCGCTCGAAGGTCACGGGCACCGTTCGCGGCACGTTGCGCGCCGTCAAGGACATGAGCCGACTGTTGCACGACGAGCCCGCCACCTACTGGTGAACCGTCCTCACGAAACTCGTTCACGTTGACATGCATCTCACCGTCATCGCCAAACAGCCCCGAGCCGGCTTCGTCAAGACCCGGCTGTGTCCGCCCTGCACGCCCCGACAGGCGGCCGACATCGCCGCAGCAGCGCTGCTCGACACACTCGACGCCGTCGATCGACTGACTGCGTCCGAACCCGGTGTCGATCGGGTGCTGCTGTTCGACGGCGATCCGACCGAATGGGCCCGACCCGGCTACCGCGTCGTGGAGCAGTGCCCCGGCGGGTTGGAGCAGCGTCTGAGTGAGGCATTCGACCAGCTCGGCCCGGGAGTCGTGGTGGGCATGGAGGCCCCAGCAGCCGTGCCGGCACTCACCCACGCACTGCGAGCGCTGCGCGCCGGCGATGACGCGCTCGGGCTGGCGGTCGACGGCGGTTATTGGGCGATCGGTCTCCATGCGGCCGATCGGCGGGTGTTCGACGGCATCCCCATGAGCACGTCGTCGACGGGCTTGGCGCAACTCTCGCGACTGCATCGACTCGGTCGGGCGGTGCGGCTGCTGCGATGCGCGCACGATCTCGACACGATCGCGGACGTCCAGGTCGCCGCCCGACACGGCGACGGCCGCCTCCGTGCCGTCTCGCGTCATGTACTGACCGGACTGACCGGACCTGGACTGGCCGGACCTGGGCTGGAGGGACCTGGACTGGAGTGACTGGGCTGGGGATGTGGCCGACCGGCCACGGTTGAGTTCATGCTCAACGTATGCCGAGGCGGGCGTCGTTGCCCGCCGGCATGCCACGCAACAGGCCGATCAATGCCTCCGCAGGGGTGGTCAGCGGCAACACGGTGCGGGTGACGAGCAGGTCGGTGTCGAGTCGGCCACCTCGAACGGTGGGGCCGAAGCTGCCCCAGAACGCCCCGTCGGCGGTGATGGTCAGTTCGCTCGGAATGTCGCTCGGTCCAGCATCCACGCCCAATGCGAGTTCGTCGGCGCGCCCGCGTCGCACGATGGGGCGAATCAGGTGATCGTCCGGCGCCACACCGAGTGACGCGACGAGTTCCTTGAGCGGGTCGAGGCGTGGATCGTCGAGGGGCCACGACGTGGTGGTGGCGATGCGCACGTGGACGCCGCGTTCGATGAGTCTCGGCACCGCCTCGACGACCTTGGTGAAGTTCTCGGGACCTCGTGCCATGTCGTTGACGTCGGCGAGATGCGAGTCGAGCGAGATCTGGATCGCCACGTCGTGACCGGCGAGCATCGCCGCTCGCTCGAGGCGGGTGCCGACGAACAGCGTTGCGTTGGAGAGCAGTACCACGGGAAGTTCGGCGGCCATCGTCACGATCGTCTCCGGCAGCCACGGCAGCAGGAACGGTTCGCCCCCGGTCACGCCGAGTCCGGTGAACCCGAGCTCGCGTGCCTGCCGTGCGACTTCGATCATCGTGCCAGGGTCGAGTTCACGACGTTCACTGCGCGGTGAACTCTCGGTGAGACAGTACGAACACGCGAGGTTGCAGTGGTAGTTGGTGTAGAGCCACACCCGGCCGGGCAGGACGCCATCGGCGATTGCCTCGGCGACTGCGTTCATCTCGATGGTCTCGCTCATTGCAGTCCTGCCTCCGCAAGTCGTTCCAGCGTCGACGACGAGCTGGGAAGTTCGAATCCGGTGGCGAACCGGTTGAGAAACAGCGTGGCGCCGATCGTGACGCTGAGCTCCACGAGGAGATGCTCGGCGTAGAACTCGCGGACATCTTCCCACACAGTGGGAGCGATGGGTCCGGTCGCTCCACCCATCGCGTCGATCCATCGGATGAGGCGCTGTTCGGCGACATCGGTGAAGGCAACTTCGATGGGGAGTTCGCCCCGTAGCGCACGGATCTCATCGTCGGTGAGCCCCACGTCGATCGCGACCGAGGTGTGCGCATGGATGCAGTACTGGCACCCCTGCAGTGCCGAAGTCCGCAGGATGGCGAACTCCTTGTGACGAGTGGGTACGGCGCCATTGCCCAGTGCCGCACCGACGAACCCGAGCGTCGGGGCGAGAAGTTCGGGCACGGTCGCCAGGGCCGCCACGATCGGACCGGGGTCGCCCCCGTCGAAGTAGGCCTGCGCCGAGATGGGCGCCGTCGTTGCATCCAACAGGTCCACACGCGTCATGTGCGGAGTCTCCCATCGATGAACGTGTCGAGGCGCGCTCAACGCGACGTTTCGCGAACGTTCACGGTGGCGCCGACGTGCAACGCGTAGGTTCGAGTCATGACAACTGACAGGCAGCATTGGGACGAACTCTGGTCGACGAAGCCTGCGACCGAGGTGAGCTGGTACCAGCCGACACCTGAGCCGTGAACGACGCTGGTGCGCCGCGTGACGGCGCCTACAGGGCGGGTCGTCGTCGTTGGAGCTGGTGCTTCGCCGCTTGTTCGTGAACTCGCTCGCGACGGGTTCGACGTCACGGCGCTCGATGTGTCCGAAACAGCCATCGACGTACTGCGCACCGACCTCGCAGGGGTCGACAACACGATTGACTGGGCCGTCGGCGATGTCTGCGCGTGGCGTCCGCCCAACCAGTTCGACACGTGGCACGATCGTGCAGTGTTCCACTTCCTCCTCGACCAGGCCGAGCAGCAGGCCTACGTGGAGGCGGCTCGTTCGGCGGTGCGTGCGGGAGGTCACATCGTGATCGCCACATTTGCGCCGACGGGTCCGGACCAGTGCAGCGGTCTGCCGGTGGCTCGTCACGACGCCGCGAGCCTGCGCGCTGCGTTCGGCGACGGGTTCGAGCTGGTCGAGGCGTTCGAAGCCGACCACATCACACCCTGGGCCGCTACCCAACGGTTCACCCACGCCGTCTTGCGACGAACCGCCGGAGCAAGCGTCGGCGCAGACCTGACCTGATGCGTCGGAAATGAGACGGCTTCGATACCGCTACCAAGTGATTGGCGTCCTCGTTGCGATGGGGTTGGTCGTCGCTGTGGCAGCCGTACGCCGGCTCGACGACAACAGCTCGGCGGAGCAGTCGGGCAGCGCTGACCGTGGCGAGAACCAACTGCCGGATGGCTCCAACCCGTTCCGAACCGGTCGCACGCTGGTGATCCCCCACGGTGGTGGCGACGGGCTGTACCCGCAGGACACGTTGCTGGCGTTCGAACGCACGATCGCGATGGGCGCCGACGTGGTCGACGTCGATCTCCGGCTCTCCAAAGATGATGTGGTGGTCGCGTTCCACGACGCCACTGTCGATCGGATCACGGGATCGTCGGGATCGGTTCGCACGATGACGTTCGATCAGCTCAGCCGGCTCGACGCCGGCTGGTCGTTCACGCCCGCCGGCGTCGACCCGACAGCGCCTGACGCATACCCGTACCGCGGAAAGAACGTCACCATCCCGACCTTCGAATCGATCCTCGAGGAGTTCCCGACCACGTTGTTGTCGATCGACCTGAAGGACGAGTCGCTCGACATGGTGCTCCCCGTCTGCAAACTGCTCGGGGACCACCGCCGGTCCAATGACGTGTTCGTCGGCTCGAACAGCGACGAACAGATCCTCGAGTTCCGTCGTGTCTGTCCGAATGTGCGTACGAGCGCCATCATGAGCGATGTCTACGCGGCTCGCGACGCCCGCGCCGTCAACGATCCGAACTTCGTCCCGGCGGTGACGGTTGATCAGCCTCCGTTCCGTCGAGACGGCCGGCAACTCGTCGACGCCGCATCGCTCGCTTGGGCCCATCAGCACGGAATCGCCATCTTGACGTGGGTGGTGAACGACGTCGACGACATGAAGCTGCTCGTCGACCTCGGTGTCGACGGGATCTACACCTCCTACCCGGACCGGCTGCTCACGATCCTGGGACGATGACAGCCGAGTGTCGGTAAGACTCTGGCCAACCATGCAGCCCCACACCCATCATGTCGACGTCGCGGATCTGATCGAGGAGATCGAGACCGACTGGATTCCCCTCGCCGACGGCCGCCGGCTCGCCGTGCGGTTGTTCCTGCCGCGGTCGGCGCACACCGAACCAGTTCCGGTGATCCTCGAGTACATCCCCTATCGCCGACGCGACGGCACCCGCCTCGGTGACGAGGCAATGCACCGCTGGTTCGCGGCACACGGGTACGCCTGTGCCCGCGTCGACATCGCCGGAACGGGCGACTCCGACGGGCTCGTCGACGACGAGTACGTGCGCCGCGAGCAGGACGATGGGCTCGAAGTGATCGCCTGGCTCGCCGTGCAGCCGTGGTCGTCGGGAGCTGTGGGCATGATCGGCATCTCCTGGGGCGGGTTCAACGGTTTACAGATCGCCGCACGACGACCTCCCGCTCTGCGTGCGGTGATCTCGCTGTGTTCCACGGTTGACCGGTACCACGGTGACGTGCACTACACCGGTGGGTGCCTCAACGAGGAGAACCTGGAGTGGGGCGCCTATTTCTTCACGATGAACGGGTTACCACCCGACCCTCAGATCGTGGGAGAGGACCGCTGGCGCGACCTCTGGCGTCACCGCATCGACCACGCCGGGTTCGCGCCCGCCGACTGGCTCGAGCACCAGCGGCGCGACGCCTTCTGGAAGCAGGGTTCGGTCGCGGAGGACTACGACGCCATCGAGGTTCCCGTGCTGGCCGTGAGCGGCTGGGCCGACGGCTACACCGACGCGGTGTTCGACCTCGTCGAGCACGTCGACGTGTGTCGTGGCATCGTCGGCCCGTGGGGTCACAAGTACCCCAACGACGGAGTGCCGGGCCCGGCGATCGGATTCCTCCAGGAGGCAACACGCTGGTGGGACCAGTGGCTGCGCGGCGTCGACACCGGCGTGCTCGAGGATCCGGTGATGCGCATGTGGCTGCAGGAGTCGCAGACCCCCGAGCCCCACATCGCCGAGCGGGCGGGTTCGTGGATCGGCGTCGACGTGTGGCCGGCCGATCCGCCCAGTGCGCTCGTACTCGATCCTGTCGGTGTGCCCATGTCCATACGCTCACCCGTCACCGTCGGGCTCGGAGCTGGTCAGTGGTGTGCCTATGGTCTGGGCAAGATCGCCCCCGAGCTCCCGCTCGATCAGCGCACTGACGATGCCGGCTCACTCTGCTTCGATGGCGCTGTGGTCGCCAACCACCTGCACCTCGCCGGACGCCCGGTGGTTCGGCTGCGACTGTCGAGCGACCGACCCCAGGCACACGTCGCAGTTCGACTGAACGCCGTGCACCCCGACGGTTCCTCGGAGCGCCTGAGCTACGGGGTGCTCAACCTGAGCCACCGCACCAGCCACGAACAGCCTGAGCCGCTCGAACCCGGCGGGATCTACGACGTCGTCGTACCGATGAAGCCGATCGCACAGACCGTCGAGCCGGGCCAGCGTCTACGCCTTGCGATCTCCACGTCCTACTGGCCGATGATCTGGCCGTCGCCGGATGCTGCGACGCTTACGGTGTACGCCACGGGGGTCGATCTTCCGGTGATCACGCAGTTCGACGTGCTCGAGCCGAGCCCGTTCGGCCCTCCGCAGAATGCTGTTCGCGGACCCGTCACGGTGGTACGCGATGGCGCCGAGAATCGCAGCCTCATGCACGATCTCGGTACCCGCCGAACGGAGTTCGTGGCCTCGCGCGACGACGGTGTGTACGTGCTCGACGACATCGGCACCGAACAGTCGTTCACGCGGGTCCGGTCGTCGTCGATCGTGGACGGGGACCCGCTCAGCGCCCAGGCCAGCGTCGTGTGTTCCGCCACCTACCGCCGCGACGACTGGGATGTTCGCGTCGACTCCCACATCGAGATGTCATGCGACCACGACTCGTTCACGCTGACCGCCAGCCTGATCACCCACGATGCCGGGGAGTTGTTCGCCAAGCGCACCTTCGAACGCAGAATTGCTCGTGACCATCTCTGAACGGCCCATCGACCTCGTCGATCAGTACATCTACCCGATGCACGACGACGACTCGCCTGTCCGCTCAGCGCTCGTGGATCGCTGTCGCGGCGACCTCGATCGGTCTGGGATGTTCGACCTCGTCGGCCTGATGCAACCGGCGGCGATCGCTACGTCGCTGGTGCAGGTGCGACCGCTGATCGACGAGCGCAGCTTCGTGCATCGACGTCGCCACAACATCTACTTCCAACCGACGGTCGATGGACTCGACCCAGATCATGCAGCGCTACGCGAGGTCGAGACGACCAACCGCACGGTGTGCGCCGACCAGCTCGACGGCACCCCGGTGATGGAGCTGTATCGATGGCCGCCGCTTCGTCGGTTCGTCGCCGACGTGCTCGCGGTACCGTCGCTGCACGTGATGGACGACCACCTCGCTGCTGTCAATGTGATGTCGTACCGAGATGGCGAAGCCCTCAACTGGCACTTCGACCGCGCCGGCTTCACCACGACACTGCTGCTGCAACGACCACAGGCCGGCGGTGTGTTCGAGTTCCGTCGTGACCTTCGCACCGATGACGATCCGCGTTACGACGACGTCGCCGCGCTGATCGGTGGCCGTGACCCTCTCGTGCAACAGCGCACCCTCGATCCCGGCACGCTGACGGTGTTCGCCGGCCGGCACACCGCCCATCGGGTGACAGCCACGGTCGGTCCGACTGATCGAGTGATCGCCGTGTACTCCTACGCCGAAGTTCCCGGGCAGCAGCTCACCGATGCCGAACGTGTGGGCTTCTACGGCCGCAGCTGATCGTCGTCAACGATCACGCGACGCCGAGTGTCGCCGTTGGCGAGCAGGCCGTTGACCACCGTGGCGGCGACGAACGTCGTCACGCCGATCACCAGGATCACGGTACCGATGGCATGGATCGATGGTGTCACTCGGCGCTGGACGGCGGAGAAGATGTAGATGGGCACGGTGGTGTCGTTCGGCCCGCGCAGCGCGAGCGACAACGCAACATCGTCGAACGAGAACGCGAACGTCAAGAGGGCCGATGCGACGATGGCGGGCTTGAGATCGGGCAGCACGACGGTGCGGAGCACCCGCCACGGCCCGGCGCCGAGGTCGAGAGCGGCATCCTCGAGGAGAGGATCGGCACCGGCGGCGCGGGCCCCCACGATGAGCAGCACATACGCGGACAGGTAGGCCACATGGGCGACGGCCATCGGCTTGAAACCGAACCCCACATTCACCGCCGGCAGGATCGCGGCGATGCCCGTGGCGATGATGATCAAGGGTGTGCCCACGCGGACGGTGCCCAGCACCTGGTTCACCTTCTTCAGCCAGGCTGAATGGCGTGCAGCCACCGCTGCCACCGTGCCGACAGTCACCGAGCCGAGAGCGGCCACGAACGCCAAGCGCACGCTCACAGCGGCTGCCCGGCGCAACGAATCGTCGTTGAAGGCGGCCGTGTACCACTGCGTGGTGAAGCCCTGCCACGTGGTGGAACTCGGGTTGCTGTTGACGCTCGCCACCACCAGGAACACGAGCGGCGCATACAACACGATCAGCACGGCAACGAGCACGAGGTCGGCGACGCGGCCCCGGGGACGGTGGCTCTCACGCACGGCGACGGACCTCGAATCGTCGATACAGGAGAACGCCGAACGCAATGACCACGAACACGGTGAGCATGAACGCGGTGATCGCCCCGCCGAGCGGTTGGTCGCTGCCGGCACCACGCTCCGACAGGATGTTTCCCAGGAGGAGCACCTTGTTGCCGCCGAGGACGGCGGGCACGATGAACTCACCGATCGACAACACACCGACCAGCACGGCACCCGTCACGATGCCGGGCATCGCGAGCGGCAGGGTGATGGAACAAAGTTGACGCCATGGACGCGCACCGAGGTCGGCGGCGGCAGCGTTCAGTTCACCCGGAACGCGCGACAGCGCCACATAGGTGGGCAACACGAAGATCGGCACGTAGGCCGTGATCATGCCGAGCAGGACCGCTGGAGGTTTGAACAGGAGCCGTAATCCGGTGACACTCTCGAGCGGACCGCCGGTGGCGAGCACGCCCTGCCAGGCGAACATCCGCACCGTGAAGCTCACGAACGACGGCAGCATCACCGCAACGAGTATGAGGTTGCGCCACTTGTCGTCGAGGCGACTCAGCGACAGTGCGGCCGGCACGCCGATCGCCACGCACAAGGTCACCGTGGCGATCGAGAGCACCACGGAGCGCGCCAGCACCGGTCGGTACGCGTCGGACAGCAGCGTGCGGTAGGCCTCGATCGTGCCGATGATCTCCACGTCCAGCGTGACCGGATTCGCCCGGCCGAACGACCGGGTCAGCATGAATCCGATGGGGATCAGGCAGACGATGAGCACGAGCAGCCAGTCGATGGCGACCAGTCCGCCGAGCCGGGTATGTGTCGCGCGCTTGTCGCGACGCTCGGTCATGCGCTCTTGAACGCGTCCCACACTTCGTCGCGCTTGACCTGATCCTCACCCAGGAACGGCTGGAACTCGAGGAGTGCCACCACCTCGGAGCTCGGGTTGATGACCGGCGAGTTCTTGAGCACATCATCGATGCCGGGATTGTCGGGCTGCACGTACGGCGACGCCACGTTGTTGATGAACTCAGCGTAGTTCTGCTGTTCGAGGAAGAAGTTGACGAAGGCTCGCGCGACGTCGTTGCGGGGTCCGTCGAGGATCGCGAGACCTTCGAGATAGCCCGCTTGGCCCTCGCTGGGGTCGACGAACACGACATCGGGGTTCGTTGTCAACGCGAGCTGTGCGTCGTAGGCGTCGGCCATCGCCATCACGGCGTCGCCATTGGCCACGGTGGTGCCGACCTCGGTGGCGATGGCGAGCAGATGTGGCTTCACGGTCGTGAGAACGTCGAGTACCTCGGCCATGTCGGCGTCGTCGACCGACCCCACCGGCTTGCCGAGCATCTTGAGCACGTTGTTGATGACGCTGCCTTGATAGTCGAGCATGGCCACTTTGCCGGAATACTCGGGCGCCATCGCGAAGAAGTCGGCCCACGAGGTGGGCGGCGTCGTGACGAGATCCTTGCGATAGATGATGCCGGTACGGCCGTGGTCGGTGGGCGCGAAACTCAGGTTCTCCGGATCCCACTCGTTGTTCTTGTAGTCGTCAGCCACGAGCGCCATGTTCGGTACATCGCCGAGTTCGGCGAGCGCCCCGATGGCCGCCAGGCGGGGAAACGTCGTGTTGTCGACCAGGACCACGTCGATGTCGCCGGCTCGGTCCTTGGCCTTGAGCACCGTGTCGTCAGCAGACGCAAAGGCGATCTCGTTGACCGACGCACCTGGGAACGCCGCGGCGAAGTCGTCGTATGTGGTCGGCGAAGCCCATCCGGTGAAGTTCAAGAAGTTGACGGTGCCGGTCACCGCCCCGGCAGCCACGCTGGCCTCGGGCAGTGCATCGGTCGCCGGCGGCGAACCCGCAGATCCGGCGTCGGGGGTCGCCCCGGACGCCCCATCGTCGTCGCTGCCACAGGCGGTGAGGGCAGCCGCCGGACCGATGATGGCGGCAAGCGCAAGGAAGTTGCGGCGGGACATGGGGGTCATCGAAGTCTCCTGGGATGGTGGCGCCTGCGGAACTGCGCGCTCCTGAAGGCCGTGACTGTACGGCGGGGCCACCTGTCCGTGCCAGTGACCGCCGTGAACAACAGCGAAACTCCCGCCAGGTGAGCGGTCACCAGCCGAGGTGGGAATGGTCGGCCTCGGCGATGGGCAGGCCGGCGGCAGCCCATGCAGTGAAGCCACCGATGAGGTCGGCGACATCGGTGAAACCGATCGTGACGAGGTTGCCGGCAGTGAGCGACGAGCTGTAGCCGCCGTTGCAGATCACAACGAGTGGCTGATCGAACGACTCGAAGGCGGGATGGAGGTAGGAGTTGGCCGGATCGAGGTGCCACTCGGCGACACTGTGAGGGACGTGGATCGACGGCGCGATGACGCCGTAGCGAAAGCGGTCGGTGTCGGTGCGCGTGTCGACCACAAGGGGAGCACACTCACCGGCGAGACGCCGATACAGCTCGGTCGCCTCGACGCGTTCGATGGTGGACCGCGCACGGAACACCAGGTCGTGCACGGTCGTACGTCGTCCCCGGTGAAGTGTGGTCACCGAGACCCGCCCCGCCCCGCAGCTACGTCGTTCGAAGTCGGGCGCGTCGAGACCGCACTGTTGCGGCAATGGCGCATCGTGAACAATCACGAGTGCGGCGCCGGGAGCGACGTGCTGAATCGCAGTGTGCAACGCCGCACGGGTCCTGCCCGGGTCGAGTGGCTCGGGCAGGTCGATCACGACCACGTCGTACTGGCGCGGCGCCTGGGCCAACCCATCGGCACCGAGTGTCATCGACACCGCGCCATCACCGAACGAGCGCGCAAGTCTGCGTTGAGTGGCCCCGAACTCGAGAACAAGCACCGACGCCGGTGCGAGCCGCCCGAGGGTCGCCGACAGTTCTCGGTCGAGATCGGTCAGAGGCACAGCTCGCAGCGTAGAACGATTGCACGCGGCGATACTCGTGTCGATTCGAAAGGAACCGTGAACATCACGCGGGCCCACCACATCCGTCGTCACGAACACCGACGTGACATCGATGTCGTCGCCGATCTCATCGCGGCTGCCGATTCTTCGATCATCAGCGATCCGATCGGGCTGATCAAACCCCCTTTGGGAGTAACCCTGGGAGTGACGCACCGAAAAAGACGACGGGCGTCCATGGATTTCGAATCACGTTTCCCCTGCTCAGCAGCGTGTCGTGGATCTCCATGGACGCCCGTGGACGTACTGGCGGAAGGCGTGGGATTCGAACCCACGGAGGCCCAAAAGACCTCAACAGTTTTCGAGACTGTCCCATTCGTCCGCTCTGGCAGCCTTCCGGGTGCGAGGCTAGCGGTGAACGCGCAGCCCGGCTACGAGCAGATGGTTCCGTCGTCGGGTGCGACAAGCCGCAGCAGATACTCGTGCACGATGCCCTGCACACAGTCGCTGCCCCGATACCCGGTGTGCTGGTTGGCCTCGACGATGACGAGACGCCCGTCCTCCAGCGTGTCGGCCATTGCCCGGGTGCTCTCCAGTGGGGTCGCGGCGTCGCCGGTCGTGCCGATCACCACGATGGGGCCGGCGCCGGCGCCAGTGATCCCGACGCGTGGATCGAGCGCCGGCGGGAAGAACGTGCACGAGTACGAGCCCGTCGTGTACGGGAAGATGCGCGGGGCGACCTCGAGAATCGCGTCGACCTCGTCGTCGGACTCAGCAACAGTCGGGCGTTCGGCCTCGTCGGCGCAGTTGATCGCCTGGAACGATTCGATCAGGTTGCCGTACGTTCCATCGGCGCGCCGGCCGTAGTAGGCGTCGTTGAGCTGGAGGAGTGCGGCACCGTCACCCGCTGCGGCATCTTCGAGCGCACGCTCGAACGCCGGCCAGTAGCTGTCGGAGTACATCGCCTGCGCCGTGGCGATCGCCGCAATGCCACGATCGACCGGAGGCCGTCCGTCAGCGCTCGGGAGCGGCGACTCGTCGAGGCTGGTCATCAACCGGTCGTATGCGCCTGCGGCATCGCCGTCGTTGTGGAATGGACATGAGGAGTCGGCGCTGCACTGGGCGAGAAACGTGTCGAGCACCGCCTCGAAACCGGCGCCCTGCTGGCGGCTCGCGTCGAGCGGGTCGGCGTTGGGATCACTCGCACCATCGAACACCGCGGCGCGCACCGTGGTGGGGAACAGCGTCGTCCAGACGCCGCCGAGTTCGCTGCCGTAACTGAAACCGAAGTACGAGATCTGATCGACACCGAGCGCCTGACGGATGGCATCCATGTCTCGCGCCGAGTTGTTCGTGCCCACATACTGAAGATCGTCGACGCGGTCGATGCACCGCTGCGCGAACTCCTCGGCGTTGGCCACCACGGCGTCGCGCTCGGCCTGATCATCGGGCGTCACGTCGTAGCCGGCGAAGAAGCGATCGTGTTCCTCATCGTCGATGCAGTCGACGACACCCTCGCTCTGGCCGGTGCCGCGGGGGTCCCATCCGATGACGTCGAAGTTGTCGGTGATCTCGGGCTCGAAGTATCCCGACGCGTTGAGCGCCAGCGACGCTCCCTCGGCACCCGGCCCGCCGCGATTCGACAGCATCGGCCCGACAGTCTCGTTGCTCGCACGGTGACGAGCGACGTACAGATCGATCGTGTCACCTTGCGGATCGGCGTAGTCGACCGGCACGGTGATCCGGCCCTCGTCGACGCGATCGTCCAGCGACGTCCATTCGATGGTGTAGTCGAGCGGCTCCGACGACAGCGGCTCGTCCGCCACCGAGTCAGGCGGGTTCGTGATGCCGGTGACGTCGCGGGCAACGACCGCTGGTTCGTTGGGATCGTTCGAACATGCCGCGAGGGCAACCGCTGCCACCGCTACGAGAACGAGACGGCGCATCGCCCCCAGCGTATGGGCGAACCCGGCGCCCGCGACATCACCTGAATGAGTCGCGGGGTCAGCTTGGGGCGCCGCAGCGACGCTCGTAGCGTAGGCCCATGCGCATGCCCCCTCATTCGATGATGCCAGGCGACAAGGACTCCCTCAAGGGCGTGGCCCTGCAGGACGGAACCCTCGCTCGGGTGTGGACATTTGCTCGGCCGTACAGGACCACGATCATCGTGTTCCTCGTCGCCATCTTGGCCGCCGCACTCCTCGCCCTCGTCCCCGTGTTCGCGTTTCGGAGCATCATCGACAACGCCATCCCGGCCGGCGACAAGCAGCAGATCGCCGTGCTTGCCACGATCGCGGCCCTGGCCGCAGTGGCCGATGCGGCGCTCGCCATCGTGCAGCGCTGGACCAGCGCTCGGGTCGGCGAAGGCCTCATCTACGACCTCCGCCGAGCGCTGTTCGCCAAGATCCAGCGGATGCCGATCGCGTTCTTCACGCGCACGCCGACCGGCTCGATCACCTCGCGGCTCAACAACGACGTCATCGGTGCGCAAACAGCCGTGACGAGCACACTGGGGAGCGTCGTCAGCAACGTCATCGTTCTTGTCACGACGCTGACGGCGATGTTCTTCCTGCAGTGGCAACTCACGCTGTTGACGCTGCTCGTCCTGCCGATCTTCATCATCCCCGCGCGCCGCGTGGGTATGCGGCTGCAGGGGATCGCCCGCGAGCAGATGGGCTACAACGCGGCCATGAACACTCAGATGACCGAACGGTTCAACGTGTCGGGAGCGACGCTGGTGAAGCTGTTCGGGTCGGGCGGTCGTGAACGT
>JANPCI010000160.1:0-3808 GCA_031430875.1 Actinomycetes bacterium
GTACGACCGCGCCGCCCGATGGCCCGGGCCGCCGGGTTCAGGGTTCGCCTCGATGCTGATCGGCCAACGCGGGATGGGCATCGTCACGCCGTTCATCGTGGGCGGGCTGGCGAACTCGGCGAGTCTCGACGTCGGCCAGGCAATGGCCATCGTCATCCTGCCGTGTGCCGTCATTGCGTTCGCCACCACCTTCGCCCGCCGCGAACACGACTGACCCAGCGAAAGCGATGAGATTCGGGGCCGCAGAGCGCACCGCTATCTCATCGCCCGGCCGGGTGCGCCCGAGGCGATGAGAAAGTGGTCCGCATGGCGCACCTGTTTCTCATCGCTTCATGGTTGGAGCGGGGTGACGACGAGGTCGAACTGGTCGTGGTGCCAGGTGTCGATCACGCCGGCGCCATCGAGCAGGATCGCCCGGGCCAGTTCACCCTTGGCGGCTTTGGCGAAGTGTCCGCCAGGCTTGCCGCTGCGGTCCACGAGGGTGAGCGAGAACCCGCCAATCCCGGTGAGATCCAGGGCTGCACGGTGCTCCTGGGGCAGGAGGTCGATCACCAGACGCTTGCGCACGGTGGCGGCCAGCGCGGCCGTCACGTCTTCGCGCCACCAGGTCGACAGCTTGCCGAGTGGGGCGAGGTTGGCGCCCATCTTGAGCCGGTAGTCGGGGAGCGGATCGTCACCCCGTACCAACCCGAGCAGGCCGGACACGATGACGATGCGACGGATCGCTTCCGCGGGCAGCGTTGCCGGGTCGAGATGGTCCCAGACGACGCCGGTGTAGCGCTGCCAGGCGGGCAGCGTCGGCGCACCGATCAAGCCGACGTTCGCTGACTGTGCCCGCAGGAGGTGCTCGCCTCGCACGCCGAGCAGTTTCTCGCCGCCACCACCGGCGCAAGCCAGTGCTTCGACCACGTTCGCTCGCCGATCACCCAACGAGGCCCCGTAGGAACCGAGGCCGGGCGACCAATGGGCCCGTCGGTGGTTGCCGCCCTCAGCCTTCCCCTCCGAGGGCGGCAGGAGCAAGATTGGAACACTGTGCAAAAAAGTTGCGCGATCGCTGGTCACGCGCCCACTCTGGCCTCTACAGTCCACGGGATGCGAGTACACCTCGATGCAGAGAAGTGCCAGGGCCACAACCGTTGCTACGCGTTGGCGCCGGAGATCTTCGACGTCGACGACTATGGGCAGGCCATGCTGCTCATCGAAGGCGACGTCCCCGACGAATTGCACGACAAGGCCCGCCTTGCCGCTTCGAACTGTCCCGAGTACGCCATCACGATCACAGAGAACGGATGACATGACCGACACCCTTGACCAAACGACGGGCGACCAGCCCACGAGCGAGCCGCTCATCCGCATCGACGAGGCCACGGGCAACAAGATCATCTCCTGGGACCGCAATGGCGAGACCATGGAGTTCATCGTCGGGAGCAGCCCAGAGGGCACCGACGTGTGGCAGCGAGTTCCGTACGACGCCGATGATTACGGTCCGGTGAGCGACTTTGGCACCGACTTCGATCACGCCGACCCGGCCTACAACCCCAACGCCCCGGAGGTGTGGAAGACCCTGCGCGAAGGTGGTTGCCCTGTGGCCCACACCGAGCGCTATGGCGGCATGTGGGTTCCATTGACACACGACACGGTCCACGACGTTGCCTACGACACCGACACCTTCACGAGCCGTGCCGTCGTGCCGAACGTCGGGCGACCCGGAGACCGAGCCTTGCCGGCTCCGATCGGCCTTGCCCCTCCGATCACCAGTGATCCCCCGTTCCACGCAATCGCTCGTCGAATGTTGCTTCCGGCGTTCGCGCCGAGGATGATCGAGCCGTGGGAGCCCGAGATCCGGCGCCTGTGCCAGAAACTGCTCGACGAGATGGGCGAGATCACCCCCGGCGAGACGGTCATCGACGCTGCGGTCGCATACGCCCAGAACATCCCGGTCAATGTGATCGGGCGGATGCTCGGCTTCCCGGAGAAGGACGAGGAGATGTTCCGCGAGTTCGTCCATGAGATTCTGGAGCGCATCAACGAGGAGCCGGGAACGCGTCAGACCGACAACGATTTCGGCGCCTACATCCAGCAACAGATCGCAGATCATCGTGCGAACCCTCGCGACGACCTCACGAGCTTTCTGATGAACGTCGAGCTCGATGGCAACAAGCTCGACGATGCGGTCGTCGAGGGCATGGTCATCCTGCTCCTCGTCGCCGGTATCGACACCACCTGGTCGGCGATCGGATCGTCGCTGTGGCACCTCGCCCAGCATCCCGAGGATCACCAGCGCCTGCTCGATGACCCCGAGGTGATGACGTTCGCACTCGAGGAGTTCCTCCGTGCGTATGCGCCGGTCACCATGGGCCGCATGGTCACCAAGGACACCGACTTCTACGGCTGTCCGATGAAGAAGGACGACTGGGTGTTGTTGCCGTTCCCGGCCGCCAATCGTGATCCGCTGAAGTTCGAGGATCCCGACACCTTCATTGTCGACCGTCAGGAGAACCGGCACGCAGCGTTCGGACTCGGCATCCACCGGTGTGTGGGCTCGAACCTTGCCCGCCTGGAGCTGAAGGTCGCCATCGAGGAGTTCATCAAGCGCTTCCCGCGTTTCGAACTCGCCGGCGAAGCGGGCTGGAGCGTCGGCATGATCCGCGGCGCCCGCCAGGTCCCCGTCCGCATCCTCGAAGTCGCCAACTGACATCACAACAGGGGTCAGACCCCTTTTGTGAGAGTCACACGAACGTGGCGGCGAGTGACGCCGCCGCGCATGCCGACGCCAGCGTGCCGGCGATGTACAGCGAGCCCCATCGCCAGCCGAGAGATCGTGTTTCCAGTGCGAACGACGAGAACGTCGTGAGGGCGCCGCAGAATCCGACGCCCAGAATCGTCCTTGCATCGGGCGACAGGTCGGTTGCGACGATCGCACCGAGCAGTCCTGCCCCGATCGTGTTGACCCACAGCAATGCGATCCACGAGCACACGTACTGCCCGACGACGTGACGCCCCACCGCGCCTGCGCCGGCCGCGATCACGAAAAAGACCGCAGTCATGACGGTGCCTCCCGTGCGTCCGTCGAGCCGGCGATCGCGGTCGCCCCGATGCCGGCGGCCAACGTGACAGCTGCGTAGAGCACGGCGAGCGGCAGCCGGTCGGCGTCGGCGAGATCGTTCAGCTCCACCGCCAGCGCTGAGAACGTCGTGAACCCGCCGAGAATGCCGGTCACCATGAAGGCCCACATGGTGGTGTCGCGGACGATTCGTCGTGCCGCGAAACCGATCAGCACGCAACCGACGACGTTGACGATCAGCGTGGCCCACGGCCACCCGGCGTCGCTCGATGCTGATCGATCGACCCCGATCGCGACGGCCCATCGGGCTGCCGACCCGATCGCTCCGCCGAGCGCAACGGCGCCGAGCACGTATGGAGCGAACGGCGTCGAACGATCGAAGACCTGCATGGTGTGTTCGTACCAAACTCGGGCGCCACCGGCGTGGATCCGCCGGCCGGTCTGTTGGGGTCGGGTCCGGAAAGACCGGGCCGGTCTGTTGGGGTCGGGTCCGGAAAGACCGGGTGGGGTCACACCCGATTCTCACCCCCTGCGACCAGACTGTCGATCGTGACGGACAACGAGAGCATCCGGATCCTCGTGGCAGAGGACGATCGTGCGGTGCGCGACTCGCTGGTGCGGGCGCTGCAGCTCGAGGGCTACACGGTGGCGGCGGCGAAGAACGGTGCGGAGGCACTCGAGGCGGCTCGGCAGGCCGAGCCCGATGTTGTGCTCCTCGACGTGTCGATGCCGATGGTCGACGGC